>CAXUEY010000029.1:0-47170 GCA_964250225.1 uncultured Ktedonobacteraceae bacterium
GATTAAATATGCTTCCAATGCTTTTCTAGCCACAAAAATCTCGTTTATCAACGAGATCGCGCAGATCTGCGAACGCCTGGGGGCGGATGTGAAAGAGGTTGCGGCTGGCATGGGTCTGGATAAGCGCATTGGGAAGGCTGCGGATGCTGGCCTTGGGTACGGGGGCTCCTGCTTTCCCAAAGACGTGCGCGCGCTGGCGTATATGGCCGATGAAGCGGGCCTGCATCCCCAACTGCTGCACGCGGTCATGGAGATCAACCACGACCAGCGCCGTTTAGTGCTGAACAAGCTGATCTCTATTCTGGGGTCGTTGCGCGGCTGTGTGATCGGCGTGCTGGGTCTGGCCTTTAAGCCCAATACCGACGATATGCGCGAGGCTCCCTCGGCTGATATTATTCGCTGGGTGGTCAGCCAGGGCGCGCAGGTGCAGGTCTACGACCCCGTGGCCAGCGAGACGGGTCGGACCGAGCTGGAGCGCGCAGGTGTGCGTATGGAGGCCGTGACCTTCTGCGAAAATGCCTATGAGGTGGCGCACAATGCCGATGCCCTGGTCGTAGCCACCGAGTGGAACGAGTTCAAGTCACTGGACATGCTCCAGGTGCGCGATTCGATGCGCCGCCCTATCGTGATTGACGGGCGCAACGTCTACGAGCCGGCGCTGATGCGCGGCCTGGGCTTCGTCTATCGCGGCATGGGCCGTGGCACCGAGCCAGCTCCCTCCGTGCTGCCATCTGACAGCATCGGTACCCAGCCCCTGTCAGGGGAGAAGAGCAGTGGCGCGTTATCAGCACCGGTTGAGAAATAACGTATGGAAACAGACCCGCCAATCCTGTTTACACCGCTTGTGAGGCGCGCAGGTGAAACCATTCCCGACTGGCTCTTCGGGCCAGCGGGCATGGCGGGTCTGCCCACGTCCCTGCACCCCACACAGGGTGTCAACGTCGCGGTTGGCGTCGATATCATCGAGGTCGAACGCGTCCGTAAGGTCTACGAGCATCACGGCGAACGTTTCTTGCAGCGCGTCTTCACCGAGATGGAGCTGCGCCAGTGTCGGGGCAAGGTCACGCGGCTGGCGGGCCGTTTCGCCGCCAAAGAAGCCATCAGCAAAGCCCTGGGCACCGGTCTGCACGGCGTCGCCTGGCGCGAAATGGAGGTCGTGCAGTTGCGCAGTGGACGCCCCACCGTGCGTCTGCATGGCCACGCCAAACAGCGCGCCGATCTGCTCGGCCTGACCGCTTTCGATGTCAGCATCGCCGATCTGCAAACGTTCTCGATTGCCATTGCGGTGGCTTTGCAGGCTACACAATCTGCTCCATGATAGGTCCATGTTATGCGTGCATTACTTCAACGCGTCACTCACGCCAGTGTGCAAGTTGGCGATACCACTACCGGCGCGATTGAGCGCGGCCTGCTGGTGCTGCTGGGCGTTGGCCAGGGTGATAGCGAGGCCCAGGTCAGGATGCTGGTGGATAAAATCGTGCATCTGCGTATTTTTGAAGATGAGGCGGGCAAAATGAATCACTCCCTGCTCGATATGCGCGGGGAAGTGCTGCTTGTCTCGCAGTTCACCCTCTACGCTGATACGCGCAAAGGGCGCCGCCCCAGCTTCACCGACGCCGCGCCGCCTGCTATTGCCGAGCCGCTGTGCGAACGCTTTAAAGAGGCCGTGGCCGCGTATGGATTGCGCGTTGCCAGCGGCGTCTTTGGCGCGTTTATGCAGGTGGAGTTGCTGAATGATGGGCCGGTGACCATCTGGCTGGATACTGATGATCTAAAATAACCCGAAAAACATCTACATTTCTGGCAGCAGGCATGATACAATACCCCCAATCGCAAGTCCAAAAGATCGGTACCTATTGTCATTATGCTAGAGATAATCAGAACGCTGGCGGAAGCTTTCGGCGCGCGGCAGAGACAACTGTATATTGTTGGCGGCACAGTACGCGACGTGCTGCTCCAGCGCGGTCAGTCGAGTGATGCTCACCTGGCGACGGATGCACGCCCGGATGAGATCAAGCAGATCGTGGCCCCGACGCATCCCAACGCAGTCGTGCTGGTTGGTGAGCGCTTCGGCACGGTGCGCCTGCACTATAGCAGCGATATTATTGAGATTACGACCTTCAGAAGCGAGCGATACAATCCTGACTCGCGTAAGCCGGAGGTGTGCTTCGGCGACAATCTGCAGGAGGATCTACACCGCCGCGACTTTACCATCAACGCCCTGGCCCGCCATCCACTGACCGGGCAGATTATCGACCCCTTTGGTGGCCGCCAGGATCTGGAGGCGCATGTGCTGCGCGCGGTGGGCGATGAGCCGGACAAACGTTTTGCGGAAGACCCCCTGCGCCTGCTGCGGGCCGTGCGTTTTGCTGCGCAACTCAACTTTTCGATAGAATCGAGCACCACGCACTCTATTCTCAAGCAGGCGGCGACCCTGCAAAAGATTTCCCGCGAGCGTATCCGCGACGAGATGAACAAGTTGCTGCTCTCGGAGCATCCGGCGCTGGGCCTGGACCTGCTGGTCGAGCTTGGGCTGATGCACTGGATTATTCCAGAGGTGGTGGAACTAAAAGGCGTGAGCCAACAACCGCAAAAGGGCAGCCATTCCAAAGATGTCTACGCGCACGTCCTGCGTGTCGTCGAACGCTCCTCACCTATGCTGCACACTCGCTGGAGCGCGCTCCTGCACGATATCGCCAAGCCGCGCACGCGCAGTGTTGAGGATGGCAAGGTCCATTTCTTTGGGCACGAAGAGGTCGGCGCGCACATGGCCCGCGATATCTTGCGACATCTGCACTTTGACCGCGACTTTATCGAGCACGTCTCGCGCACCGTGCAGTTACATATGCGCGCTAACGCCTATGCCGCCGATTGGACAGACGGCGCGGTGCGGCGCCTGATGCTGGATAGCGGCGAGAGCCTGGAGTCTCTGCTGGACCTCTCGCGTGCCGACATTACCAGTTATCGCGTCGATAAAGTTCAGCGCGCCAGTGCGCGGGTGTCTGAGCTACAAGCCCGTTGTCAGCAACTCAAAGAAGAGGCCGAACGCGTGCCGCTGAAGAGTCCGCTGGATGGCAATGAGCTGATGGAACTGTTTGGGCGCGCGCCCGGACCCTGGCTGCGCCCGATCAAAGAGCATCTGCTGAGCCTCGTCATCGATGGTCAGCTCGCGCCCGACGACAAAGAGCAAGCCACGTGCATCGCTCAAAAGCTGATGGGCGACGCACAGTAGGAGCAGGCGACGCCACACTACTGGTCTTGGCGTCAGCCATTATAATTCAAAGAGAGCAGAAATATTCTGGGAGGAACAACAGGAATCATGGCCAAAGCGAATCGTCCAGGCTCACAGAAGTCCGGCACAGAGCATACATCGAAAAACGAGAAACAGGCGCCGCAACAGCAGCAGCAGATCCATGTGACCAGCTCGCCCACGCCTTCCAGCGCAAATCAGCCCAAAGGCAAACAGAGCGGGCAGCGCCGCAAAACGACCATCGGTGGCACCGCCATCCAGGGGGCGAGATCGACCCAGCCCAAAGAGGTTCCGACTGGTCCCACAGCCAATCAGAAACCGGAATTCTATAACCGCGTGACGCGCCGCCGCATGGAACAAATGGGAACCGGCCCCTACAACGAACGTGCCACCGTTGACCCGCGTGAACGACGCAAAAAAAGCCAGCAGAAGCGTCAGGATAAGATCAAAGCGCTGGTTGATGCCAAAGGACCGGGTCGTGATATCAAGCTGGGCAATCGCAACACCTATTTCTTGATCGGCGTAGTAGTTGTACTGATTGCATTGTTCATCCTGTTTTTAGTTTTCAAACCGCATTTTTAATCAGGCTTGCACGTATGTGTATGAGGAGCGGTAGAAAATTTTTCAAATTTTCTACCGCTCCTCATACACATACGTGCTTATATAGTTAACGCGTCAAATCCTGGCTGACCTGCCAGAGGCGCAGGCGGGCTGCCTCATCGTAAGAGCGGCCAGACGAGCGTTTCTCGCGTTGGTTGGCAAAATATTTGCCGGTGACGCCCTCAACGTCCGGCGAGGTCGCCAGGTAGAGTGTCGTTTGCGCGCCCTGCTCCACGCTGGACATAAAGGGCGTGATCATTTTCCAGCCCCAGCGCGAGAGGCCGTCCAGACCAGAGTCAAAGTTGCTGGCAATCACGCCTGGATGGAGCGCGTTGACGGTCACACCGCTGCCCTTGAGCTGGTTGGCCAGTTCGTAGGTGAAGAGGATTATCGCCAATTTGGACTGACCATAGGCCTTCCACGTGCTATATTTGCGCGCACCCTGTAGATCCTCAAAGTCAATTTTCCCACTGACATGGGCCGTCGAGCTGACGTTGATCACGCGAGCGGGCGCGCTAGCCTTCAGCGTATCGAGCAGCAGTTCGGTCAGCAGGAAAGGGGCAAGGTGATTGAGCGCCAAAGTCGCCTCTAACCCATCGGGGGTGAGCTTGCGCGTGCTGTTGACGCCACCCGCGTTGTGAATCAGCACGTGCAGATGGCTGTAGTGCTGGGTGAACTCTGTGGCGGCGCGATGCACATCGGCCTGTGAAGTCAGGTCCGCTACAATCAGATCAACGTTCTGATTGGCAGTGGCCGCTTTGATCTCCGCCTGCGCCGCCTCGCCTTTAGCGCGATTGCGGCAAAGCAAAACCACCGTCGCGCCCATTCTGGCCAACTCCCTGGCCGTCACTTTACCAATCCCCGAACTGCTGCCCGTGACCAGGCAGACCTTCCCCTGCATACTGCTCTCTGCCATATGCTAGCAAACTCCTCTCTGAAATATCCTGCATGGATCAGTTTTTCCCTTGTCATTGCGTACCCATCAAAAGAGGCCGTTCAGCACATTGAGCGCGCCATAAACGGCTGACTTTTAGATGAAAACACCAGCAGGCAGACGAATATTTCAGCAGGGACTTTTGTTGGATTGGGATCTCGCGATTACACACTATTTTGAGATAGGGACTATCCCCTCACGCCCGTTCGAAAGCCCCTCATTGTTCACCAGTGAAATTGGTCAGTGAGTAGATCAAAACTGCCGTGTCCATGTGCAGCCGTAAAGGTCACGATGTTTTGCTGCACGCTCAGGATGGTCAGCGCGCCGATGGCCCGCGGCGTCTGATAGGTGTGCAGACTTTGCTGCCCACTCACTGCGTTTGTTTTGAGCACAACGAGCGCACCGACTCCTGGCTGACGCGTCATCCAACCGGCATAGATCGAGTAGACATCATTGTTGAGGACGATGCGAGCGCTATTCACCGGGCTGAACACATTGGCAGGGACGGGCAGCGGGCCGGTTTGCGCCAGGGAGAAGATGCCGGTGCGCACCTGGCTACCCACTGTGCTGGTTGGAGAACTCAGCAACGTGGTTAAGGATTGGTCGGGCGTTGGTGTGCTCGCTGGCGGCGGCGCGCTCGCGGCCAGGCTGGCATGCAGGCTGGCGAAGATAACCACCACCGCCACGATGCTGAGCGCAACAACCCCCGTCAGGATAGCTGCCTGGCGAGGTGAGCGTCTGGTAACGGGCTGCAATGTGCGAACGAGGTGTCTGCGAGACGGGGAGGTATGTACGCGCTTCTTTTTCTTCATAGGTGCGATCCTGCTCTTGCATCTCTAGCAATAAGACCTGCTCGCACTTGTGGACAAAGCGCGAGCAGGCCAATCAATCAGCTAACGCTGTTAGGGAGTCGATCAACGGCGCACCTACGCGTAGTTGATCTGGGTCTCGAAGACCATACTGTTATGGCCGGCAGCGGTACACCCATTTGAGCTGAGTGCGTTATACATATCGTAGAACGACTGCGAGGGCGAATCGGTGCCTCCGGCGTTCTCCGACATGGTGCCTTTGAAGTACATCGTCCCGCCCTCGTTGCTACAGGCCCAGGCATCCAACGGCTCCCAGTCATAGGTGGCGTCGGCTGTATAATAGATCTCCGGCAGCGGCACATTGGAAGCAGCGCCCCAGGCCACATACCAGACCTGATAATCGCTCCAATAACCAGGAGTGTCGTCGCCATAGTCAAAGAAGAGACGCGAGCTGGTATTGTTGTAACCGTTGACCATGCTACTGGTCACGGCAAAACTATTCCACTCGGTCTCCAGGTCGCCGCCCGCGTAAATACCCTCAACGGTGTACTTGTTGTTGGACACAAAGCTCTGCACGCTATTGACCAGATTTCCCCAGGCCTGGCCATCGGCATACCAGTTTCCGGCATAGCCGCCGTAATTGCTCTGCCCAATCGCAATCGCCAGGTTGGTCGAGCCGGTGCGGCAGTTCCAGACACCCTGGGCGAAATTGGCAACCGCGTGCAGAATATCGTTGTCGGAGCTATCGAAGCCACCAAAATTGTACGTGCCATACACGCCGTTGCCCATATAGACCGGCTGGCCCCAGGTCAGCACAATCAGCCCGGCGGGGCCGTGGGCAGCATTACAGCCCTGGTTGTACAGGGTAGTGGCATTGATGGTGTTTTCGTAGAGCGAGACCGTATACGAGGGTGCCGAAACGTTCGGCTGCGTCCCGCTTCTACTGATGCTGCGTGGAAGGATCTGCTCAAAGGCCTTTTTCGGCACTGGTTTCTTCGCAGTTGCCGCCGCGTGGGTGACGGATGTGAAGAGCAGACTCACACACACTAAAATACACAGGCCAGTAAACACGCCGCCAATGCGCGTGGAGAGTTGACGAACATCCATATTCCAAACCTCATTAGTACGAACGATGTCTCCCATTCTTCATAACTATGGGAGAGTTTCATCCACAAGACAATAATAGAGATATGCCGTTTCTGCTCGCTGATCACCTCTCTTTCATAGGAAAACGTGTGGGCGCATATACAGGAGTAGTAAGAATGCTCCATCTCATGCCAGAAACTTGCATGTTCTCTGTATGTACATGAGCTAAAGGAAGCGAGTAGAAGAAAAAAGTCTGTCCTCACTTATCCCCTTGTCTCTGGAGCAATCACCTGGATGTCCTGTATATAATATTAGTATACATCTATACCAATATTTTTTCAAGTGTAACGACCTACGAATTTGTCTGATCTGCCCTATCTATGTGATAAACACAACTAAAAGTATAGGTTAGGATGACTTACCGGCGCTCGTTCCCCGCTTTAGCCGTTTGTCTCATCCACCCATGAGGTATCCTGATAAGTATCTATGATAGGAAAGTGGAGTGCCAGGGCTTGTCATGGGGGGTAATCCTCTTGAAATTCGGCGACAAATGGGGCATACTATACAACAAATGGTATAAGCATCGGATGGCTTGAATTCTTCTTATGAAGAGTTTCTACTGAGATGGCTCTAGAGGCTTATTGACATGATTCATAGCCAACAACATTTTTGCGAGGAATGCGGCGCGGCGAATGTTGACGACGCAACGGTCTGTACGGCTTGCCAGCATCCGCTCTCTGCGATGCCTCCTGCAGGCCCGGTGGCTCCTGTGAAGATTGCTCCAGCTCCAGTTCTGCAAGTGATGGCCGGAGCACCTGCCCCCGCTGTGGCTGGACCGCTCAAGGCCGGGACGCTATTGGCCGGACGTTATCGCATTGGGCACGCCATTGGGCAGGGCGGCTTCGGCTCGGTTTACAAGGCCAGGGATCTTCAGCAGCATGGACGCGTAGTGGCCATTAAGCAGATTGACCTCAACACTTTGAAGCCGCAGGATATGATCGAGGCCACCGATAGCTTTAACCGCGAGGTCACAATACTCTCGGCGCTTGAGCATCCCAATTTGCCAAAGTTCTACGCCCATTTCACCGATGCCAACCATTGGTACCTGGTCATGGAGTATATCCAGGGGCAGACGCTAGAGGACATTCTCAAGCGTTCGCATCGCGGCTATCTCTCGCTCAATAAAGCGATGCATATTGGCGAGGCGCTGGCGAATGTGCTGAGCTACCTGCACGAGCAGCGTCCAGCGGTGATCTTCCGCGATGTCAAACCCGCCAATGTCATGCTCACCCGCACAGGCCGCGTCTACCTGATCGATTTCGGGATTGCCCGCCGGTTCTCCTCGCTGAAAAGCAAAGATACCGGGCCGCTCGGTTCGCCTGGCTATGCCGCTCCCGAACAGTATGGTCGCGCACAGAGCGATCAGAAAACCGATATGTATGGCCTGGGTGCAACCCTGCAGACGTTGCTCACCGGACGTGAGCCGCTCGAAGTGCGGCTTGGCGAACCCTCGCTACGTGCCAAACCGTTGCCCACCACTATTCAGACGTTGCTCACCTCGCTGCTCGAAGCTGATCCCGCCAAACGCCCGGCTGATATGGCGACGGTGGCCGAGGACTGCGAGCGCGTGAACCGGCACAGGCATAACGCGTTTTCCTTTGTGATAGGTTTACTCCTGGGCCTGCCTTTTCCACTCAGCTACTACCTGCTTGCTTTCGCTGCAAACGCTGTCATAGGTACTGCGGACATGCATCTCTACGACATTATCGTTTTGCTCTATAGCGTTGTCCACATTGCGACCTTTGCCGCGATTTTGCTCTCTTTACTGGCTTTTATCGTCGGGCGAAAAAGGAACTGGGTGATCGGAGGTTTTCTGGCTCTGCTTATCCTGACAGTGATCTTGATGGTGCTCAACGTTTTTCCAGCACCACCTTTTATTCCTCTTTCAGGCTATTAGTGTGCAAAGAAAGGGAGCAGTTCCCACTGATTTGACGCGCTGTTTCTGAATGGCTATAATTGTCCGAGCAGACCAATTCTTACCGAAAAAACTCACACATGTGGAAAGAGCGAATGCACTCTCCAAAGGAAATAGACGAATGCCCAAATTATATGGATGGGTGCGCGAAGTCGTGCCAGAGAGTCCCGCGGACCGCGCCGGACTCCAGCCAGGCGACCTGATCCGCACGATCAATGGTCATCTGATCCGCGACCTGGTGGACTATCGCTTTTACGTGGCCGATGAAGATTTGACGCTGGGTTTTGAGCGCCAGCAAACGGCGCGCGAGGTCCAGATTACGAAAACCTATGATGAGAACCTGGGCGTGCTCTTCGGTGAGGAGCCGGCACCCTTTATTCGCCAGTGCGCCAATAAATGCGTCTTCTGCTTTATCAAGGGTCTCCCCGAACGCTTCACGCCAGTCTCCGGGCTGGAGCATGGCATGCGCTCTTCGCTGTATATTAAAGATGACGATTATCGCTACTCGTTTCTCTTTGGCAACTTTATCACGCTGACTAACCTCAAAGAGCACGACTGGCAGCGGCTGGACGAGCAGAAGCTGACCCCGCTCTACGTCTCAGTTCACGCCACCGAGCCTGACTTGCGCCGCAAGATGGTCGATGGTCCCCGCGCGGGCGATATCCTGGGCCATATCCAGCGTCTGGGCGAGCTGGGCATTACCTGCCATACCCAACTCGTGCTCTGTCCAACCATCAACGATCATGAGCACCTTGAACGCAGCATTCGCGACCTCAGCGCGCTTCGCCCCATCGTCGAATCAATCTCTGTCGTGCCGGTGGGCCTGACGAAATACAACAATATGATTAAAATGGGCGAGCTGCCCGCGCTACGCCATTTCACCCGCGACGAGGCCAGCGTGCTGATCGAGCAGGTTGAGGTGCAGCAGCGCCACTTCGAGGCCGAGAATCCCGATGGCTCGCCTTTTGTCTATCTCTCGGACGAATGGTACTACCTGACCGAACGCGAATTTCCGCCTGCCAGTCATTACGGCTCTTACGCGCAGATCGAGAACGGTGTGGGTATGACGCGCTACCTGATTGAGCAGTGGCAAACAGGTCGGCGTCGTTTGCCGCGCAAGATGCCCATGCCGCGCAAAGTCACGCTCGTCACCAGCACAATGGCCACACCTGTCATCGAAAATTTCGCCAATGATCTGCGCGCCATCCCCAACCTGGAGGTACAGGTGCTGCCCGTAATCAATCAGTTCTTTGGACCCGAAGTTACCGTCGCCGGTCTGCTCTGCGCCCAGGATGTCCTCATGGCCCTCAAAGCGCAGGACAATCTGGGCGACCTCGTGCTCCTGCCGCGCGTCATGCTCGACAACGAGGGCACGCGCTTCCTCGACGACATCACTGTCGAGGAATTCAAAGCTGAGCTGCCGGTGCGCGCCGAATTCGTGCGCAACGCCCCCGAAACCGTCCACGCAATCCGTGGGCTGGCAGAAGTTGAGCAGATGATGCGCGCCGTCTAAGGTCAAAATCAATAACTGACCAGCCAGTCATTGACAGTAGCCAATTTCCCTAGTATAATAATAACTGACCGGTCAGTTATTATTATACTAGGGAAATTGGCTACTGGATCGTTTTGAGGGCGGCCAGGAAAAGGAGTATTTTATGTCAATCCAAATGAAACAAAACCAGCCCCCGCACGGTGTTGCCCGCGCCTTCTGGCGCCTTCCGATCTGGTTGTATCGCCTCCATCTTGGTTGGCTCCTCCAGAAACGTTTTCTTCTACTTACCCACACGGGTCGGAAGAGCAGTCTTCCGCGCAAGACGGTGCTGGAAGTGATTCATTATGGGAGAGATGGGAGAGAAAAGCAGAAGTATACTGCTTTTTCCGGCTGGGGAGAGCGGTCCGACTGGGTAAAAAACGTCGAGAAAACGCCACAGGTGATTATTCAGGTTGGACGCAAGTCTTTCCACGCCCAGGCGGTCCGTACATCAACGGAGGAGGCAGAAACCATACTTCTGAGGTATGCGCGCAAACACCCCTATCTGATTCGCCCATTCTTTCGGTTGCTTGGCTATCGTATTGATGGAACAGAAGATTCTCTCCGTGCTATGGCACACCAAAGCACTATCATCACCTTTGAAGTCATCTCTGCTTGTGCATCGAGCAGGGCGTGAGAGAAAATCAGAGTATTATCAAGCACGATGTTTATCACAGACTTCATGAGAAAAAGCCGCGAATCGCGTCGACAAAGAATGGGAGGTGTCTATGTCCCCTCGTCCAGATGTGAGTGAAGAACGAAAGGGCCAGATCCTGGAGGCGGCCATCGCGGTTTTTGCGCGCCTGGGTTTTCAGCAGACGCGTATGGATGATATCGCCAGCCAGGCCGGCCTCTCGAAAGGGGCGCTCTACCTCTACTACAAAAGCAAAGACGCGGTGATTGCGGCGCTGCTCAAATATTTCTTCGCTCAGGAATTCAAGCACCTGCAAGATTTCGTTGCGTCCGAGCCGCAGGGGAGCATGGCCGAGCAGTTGATGGCCCTGACCCACGAGCTAACCGGGGCCTTGAATTGGATGGCCCGCTTGATGCCCATTGCCTTTGAGTTCTACGCCATAGCCGGGCGCGACAAAGAGGTACGCCAGTTTCTCCAGGAGTATTACATCGCTTATCGCGGCGAACTGGCGCGCCTGATTCAGCGCGGCGTCGAGCGCGGCGAATTTCGCGCCGTCAACGTGGAATCTACCGCGCTCACCATTACAGCTCTGCTTGAAGGGCTGTCGCTGTTGTATTTTGTGGACCCGCAAGGGATAGAGTGGGCTGCGCAGATCGAGATGTCAATGCGCCTGCTGCTGGATGGACTTCAACCGCCAGCGTGAGTTTGCAGCATGGCGCGGTGATAAAGCCCTCGCCCAGAGAAGCGAGCAGTTCCCCTTTCAAGCACTATCCAGCGAGATATGTACTGTGCTGGCAAATCTCCTAGAAGGAGATCATGCCAACAGCGCCGCTGTATCATTTTTGGGATTATTCACCAGTTTCGAGACAGGACGGGCTTTCATCAGTTCCGCCGGGTAGGGGGCGAGCCAGTGGGTGAGCACGTCGGTATCGTGCAGTTGAGGGTTCAGCCAGTCCTCGTAGGCGCCGGGTCGCAGGATTGCGGGCATGCGGTTATGGATCGTGGCCATCAGCTCATTGGGCGTGGTGGTGATGATCGTGCAGCTCTGGACGGGGTCTCCGTCGGCACTCTTCCACACATCCCAGAGGCCCGCGAAGGCGAAGGGCTGCTCCTCTTGCAGCGTGATATACATCGGCGTCTTCTCCTTGCCCTCGCTGCGCCACTCGTAGAAGCCGTCCGCGACGATCAGGCAGCGCTTGCCACGCAACAAATGCTTGAAGCTGGGCTTCTCCGCTAACGTCTCGGCCCTGGCGTTAATCATTCGCGAGCCAATCGCCTCATCCTTCGCCCAGGAGGGGATCAGCCCCCAGCGCAGGCTGCTCAAGTGCGCCGTGCCGTTCTTGAGAATGGCGACGACATTTTGCGTCGGCGCGATATTGTAACGCGGCTGCGCACCCAGCGTTGGCTCAACGCCAAAGCTCTCCGCGATTTTGCTGATATCGGTAATCAGTGTGTAACGACCACACATGCTGTTCTCTCCTTAGAATGGGTATGCCATGCTGCGCTACCCTTTTTTAACTATCTTACTATACAATCATTCTTTTTGGAAACAGTAAAAGAGGATTATTCAACAGGCACGTGTTCTCAGGGTGAGTAAAAAAAGCTGGAGAGAGGAAGCGTTTTCCCCGCTTCCTCTCTCCAGCTCAGAAGATGGCTCTCAGGCTTTCCAGATCAAAACATACTCAACAACCGAGCTACCGCCGACCGGGTCCGGCTCAACACTGCTGAGGTACTTACTATCAGGCGACCAGGCCGCGTTGCCGGTTGAGAATTCATCGGGAAAACTGTAGAGCAGTGTCCCGCTCGTCGCGCTCCAGATACTGATGCTGATCGGGGAAGCATCCCCCCCTTCCAGAGTAAGGCGTGTACCATCGGGCGACCAGTGAACTTCTCCGTCTATCTCGCCAGATGATACTTCTGCAAATTGTTTCACCGTGTGCCCGGTTTGTACATCAACAAGTCGGATATCTTTTCCATGATTCTCCCTGGCGTCCACCAGAGCCAGCCGTGTGCCATCGGGCGACCAATCCATCTCAGTGGTGTTTGCAAACTCTTTCACAAGCTGCCAGGTGGTGGTATCCCAGAGTTGGGTTTCTGTATTGAGGTGATTATTGGGATCATCCCTCTGGATTGCGAGCAAGCTCCCACGCGGAGACCAGCCCACTTTTGTGATCTGACCATTCTGGGTAAGGGGGCCGAAACCGGTCAGCATTTTGTGGACTGCGCCAGTATTTGCATCCCAGACATAGACGACAACCTGGGGACCATTGAAACCCGCGGACAGTTCTTTGCCGTCTGGGGACCAGGACACATTGGTAAAGGAGAAGTTGGGGACCGAGAGCGCACTGGTACTGCTCAAGAGCGCCATGCTCCGGGTCGCGCGCTTGGCGCTGAGGGGCGAAGCACCATTGCCGTTCAATCCAATGACCGGAGCGGGAAAGATGCGCAAGAGCTGTGTTGTGCTGGCATCGAAGATATAGATATTCCACGCTCCAGCAACTGCCAGCTTCGTCCCATCGGGCGACCAGGCGACATTCAGGATTAAAAGCTCCTTGCTGCTGAGAGGATAGTTCAGGACATGCTGGCCAGTTCGCGCATCCCAGCTTTGCACCCTCACCGGGATTGGCTGTGGGAGGCCAAGCTGGGTCAGATAGTTGGTCGCGGCAGCTAGCCTGCTCCCATCGGGCGACCAGACCGCTGCGGTGCTATAGTCCACTTTGAATCTGGAGATAACCTGTCCCTCATCGGAAGAAGTAGCGCTGGCCACAGGAGTGTTAGCATGGGTCACGTGGGTACGAGACTGCTGGCGAGATGCGCTGAGAACCAGTAGCATGCTTCCGACCAGAGCCGCGACCACCAGGACAGCCGCGAGTGTACTCAATACGCGCAAGATGGGTTTCATGCGGGTAATGCTTGTACGCCGTTTGGGTGTAGAGCCAAACTTCCCCTGTTGCGGTGGTAGGAGATCGGGAATCGGAATGATTTTTTCTGACTGTTGCGCCGCTGGATCATGCACCACTAACTTGTGTAGAACGCGCTGGAGTGAGGATGCATCCTCATCCATGTGTGCCAACATGCTGCGAACGTCAGAGGCCAATCGCTGATCCCGTAACGGCATCCCGCGCGCCTGGAGGAGTGCGTCAACCTGCTCATCGACCTGCTCAGGCGTATAGAAATCTTCGTGTTTAGACATCATTCTCACCTTCTCTATACAATGTACGCAACTGGTTCAGGGTGCGTGAGATAATGGCACGTACAGCAGCCTCGCTTTTCCCGACCAGAACCGCGATTTGTGGGCTGCGCATCTCGTTGACGAAACGCAAGCGCAAGATTCTCTGCTGAAGCAACGGCAAGCTCTGGAGCAGCGCGTGCAATTGAGCATATTCTTCCAGGCGCAGAAAGACCTGCTCTGGCGCCTGTTCTGCATCTGCAAACAGGTCACTTTCCATAAGCTCCACTGAAGATGAAGGTCGGCGTTTATTGCGTCGATAGTCATCAATCAATTTATTGCGCGCTATTCTCCAGATCAACGGCTTATACTGATCCAAAGGTAATATACTCAGGTGCCTATAGTCCAGAACGGCGGTAAAGACTTCCAGCAGAATGTCCTCAGCGTCTTCACGTGAGGAAGTTTGCTGACGCAGAAAAGCAAAAATGGCTGGTGCATGCTGGTGAAAGAGTTCTTCTGCGAGAACTTGCCGGGTTTTACCTTCGTTTTCAACATGTTGGTGCATTTTCAACCCTACAGACGATATTGTTGCCCTTGCGGGTCTCACTTTGACTATCGCTGCCCGTTTGCAACTGTGACATCATTTCCTGATGCAAGACCATTTGACACCTACCCCAACCAGCCGCTACACTAACGCCAGAGAAGACATCAATCACATGAGCGAGATCGAGGCACGCATGAGTATAGAGAGAGACACCGACACCTCCACCATTACGATCCTGGGCCTGGGACCGGGCAGTTGGGGCGACCTGACCATCCAGGCCCGTACACTGCTCGCGCAGGCCGCGCAAGAGCATATCCCCGTCTATTTTCGCACGCTGGTCCATCCAGTGGTAGAGCCGCTCCAGCAGGAACTGCCAGATCTCCATATCACGTCGTTCGACCATTTGTATGAGGAGTCCGAGGATTGGGAGAAGCTCTATCAGGGCATCAGCGAGACGGTGTGCGAGGTGGCGGCGCGCCAGCCGATGATCTACGCTGTGCCGGGTCATCCACTGCTGGGCGATTCCTCGGTGCAACTGCTTCTCAAGCAGGCGCGGACGCGTGGGTTAAGCACGCGTGTGATCGCGGGCCTCTCGCTGCTAGAGCCAGTTTGCACGGCGCTGGAGCTGGACCCCATGATGCCGGGCGCGCAGTTGATCGATGCCACCGAACTGGCCAGTCTGGGACACGATGAGATCGCCGGGAAGATCATCCCCACCACGCCGCTATTGGTCACGCAGGTCTACAATCGACGCGTGGCTGGCGCCGTCAAGATTGCGCTGGGCGAGTGCTATCCCGATGAGTGGCCGGTCAAGCTTGTGCGCCTCGCCGGGGTCGAGAGCGAGGAGGCGGTAATCGAGATGCCGCTCTACGAACTGGACCGCAACAGGCTGACCAATCACCTCTGCACGCTCTACGTGCCCGCGCTCAGTCTCATGGATGCCCTGCGCCTGCCCGAAACCCTGCGCTACATCATTATGCGCCTGCGTCGCGAGCCTGATGGCTGCCCCTGGGACCGCCAGCAGACCCACCAGAGTCTGACCCGTTATGTCATCGAGGAGACGTATGAAGTGGTAGAGGCGCTGGAAGAGAACGACATGGAAAAGTTGGCCGAGGAGCTGGGCGATTTGCTGCTCCAGGTCTACCTGCACGCTGAGATTGCGCGTCAGGAGGGCGACTTTGCCATTGGCGATGTCTATGAGCACGTGAATACCAAGATGATCCGTCGCCACCCGCATGTTTTTGGCAGCGTCGAGGTCGAGAACGCCGGACAGGTTGTGCAGAACTGGGAGGCCATCAAGAAGCAGGAAAAGCTCGCTGCGGGCAAGGATCCTACATCCAGCAGTGTCCTGGATGGCGTGCCTCTGGCCTCGCCCGCGCTGATCGTGGGGCACGAGTACCAGAAACGCGCCGCCAGAGTTGGCTTCGAGTTCTCCCACCTGCAAGAAGTGCTGGACACGCTGCACGAAGAGCTACAGGAGATCCACGAGGCCAGCACGCCCGAAGCGCAAAAAGAAGAGATAGGCGACCTGCTCTTCGTCGTCGCTACACTCGCGCGTATGCTCAAAATAGATGCTGAGGAGGCTTTGCGCGAGGCCAATCGCAAATTCAAACGCCGGTTCCAGCATATGGAAGAGGCGATTCGAGCGGAACAGCGCGAGTTTGCCTCGTATAGTAGAGAGGAGTGGGTAAGGTTATGGGAGAGAGCAAAGGTCATCTAGTCGTCTAGCACGATTTGAAGAAATGTCCAAAATAGCGTAAAATAGACAAGCAAAGGCGTTGTTTGGCAGTTAGATGAAAATATCAGGGAGGAAGCCATGTTGAATAATCAATCGGAGAGGAAACCCTATCATAAAAGTCCCGGTAGGCAGTATGGGTATGCATATAATCCCTTGCAGAACACTGGGCGAACAGAGACCTCTCTGTCGAATGAGGCATGGCAGAGCACAGACGGGGTGAACAGGCCGTCGCGACCCGGTGCTGTGCATTCTACGCGACCTGACCCGCGCCGCACACGCCAGTTGTTGCGCCAGCAGATCCTGGCCAGCAAGTCCCAATCCGCTGTGCTGGATCGTCCACGCGAGATTGATGATTACGAGCCGGAGGATGAGCTGGCCAGCACACTCCCTGCACCGCGTCGTCATGGCGCAGCCCCCGCGCGCGGCTATCATCCGCGGCGTTTTCAGGAGTTTGAGGAACAGCAGATCGCGGCAGACTGGATCAGGCATGGCGAGAGTATGCCGGATTACATGGATTCTGAGCTGAGCGACACCGAAGATCCCCTGGCGGAGCGTGTGCGCGAAACTCAGCCACGCACACGCGCGGGCGCGCACCCAACTCGTGTGCTCCCTGAAGAGGATGAGGACGAAGACGAGCGTTTAGATGCGGAACTGCGTGAGAAAAAACGCCAGGACACACGGCGCAAATTCCTGATTAGCGCACTTGTCCTCGGAGGCGCAGGCGTCGCAGCCGCAGAAATTCTGCCGCGTCTGCCTCAGGCCATCGGCGCTGGTGCCTCCAATCTCGAACATCAGGTGCAGCAGGCCTTTCAAAATGGCGTGAACGCGGGGGCAGCCGCCGCGCGCAAAGACCTGCTCAATGGGCTGGATGACCTCGAAGGCTTCTCGCTGGAGGCTGCTATCGAGGCCGCAAAACTCACCCGCGTGGCCTATGATGTCTTTGTCTCCCCGCTGGTCACTCTTGCCGCGAACGTGGCTGACGATTTCCTGGTGGTAACGCTGGACGCGCTGATTAACGGGCGCAAATGGCTGGCTCAGATTAACGAGGACAGTCCCACGCTGGCCGCGCTCCAGGCGGTTCTACAAAACTGGGTGAATCAGGTTCACGAAATGCCCAAGACGGTTCAGACAATCACCGAAACAGATCTGGATGGCGCTCAGGCCTATCTACGCGCTCTCCAACGCAAGATTCAGGCAGAGCAGGCGCAACTCAATAAAAAATAGCCGCCACAGGCACAGGCCAGGCGAGCTGGCCTGCTACGCGTGACGTCCCAACCGGGCCACCCCCAAGGGGCGTCACGCGGGGGCGGCCCGGCCCGACCGGCCGCAGGGGCGGGATGCCGGGCCGGCGCCCGGCCCCCCCCCCGCGGCGCCCCCCCCGGGGGCGCCCCCCCCGCGGGCGCGTCGGAGAGCTACAGCCCGATGGGACGTTATGCAGGCGCGTCAGAGAGCATACAGCCCGATGGGACGTCACGCGGGCGTTAGCGTGCTACAGAGTGTCAGCATGGTGACATCATCTTCCTGCTCCTCGCCAGCGCCGGTGAAGGCGGCCAGCTCGTTACGCAGAAAATCGATCAGGGCCGCGCCGCCGGGATGCTCGCTAATCAGGCTTTTCAGGCGTGGAAAACCGAAGATGGCCCGTTGCGCGTTGTGCGCCTCGACCAGGCCGTCGCTGTAAAAGAAGAGGCTCTCGCCAGACGCTAAGGTCAACTCATACTCATCATACCGTGTGCCGGGCAGCATCCCCAGCGGCATGCCCGTTGCTTCAAGCTCGATAGCATCTCCCACACCCTGGCGATAGGGCGGCTCGTGACCGGCGTTGGCATAACGCAACAGGCCGCTGAGGGGATCGAGAATGGCGTAAAAGCAGGTGACGAACATATGGGCGGGGATGTCAGCGTAGAGCAGGTCGTTGACACGCGCGAGCACCTCACCCGGCGAGGTCTGCTCTTGCGTGGCCGTGCGTAGCATGGTACGCGTGGCCGTCATCACCAGGGCCGCGGGAATACCTTTGTCGGTAACGTCGCCGATGACGATGCCTAAGCGCCCATCGTGAAAGGGAATAAAATCATAGAAATCGCCGCCAACCGCGCGCGCGGGCTGATAATACGGGGCAAGTTGCCAGCCGGTCAGCGCAGGCACATCTTTGGGCAGGAAGGTCTGTTGAATATCCTGAGCCGTGCGCAACTCCTGCTCGATGCGCTCGCGGGCGCGCACCTGCTCCTGCTGCTCCTGTACCAACTGGACCACGCGTAGCGCCGGCGCCACCTGCACAGCCAGCGTATTGAGCAAGGTTAGTTCCTCGCGTGTATACTCCGTTGCCTGCAAACGCGGCCCCAGGCAGAGCAGGCCGAGCAGCCCTCCCTGGCTGGCCAGAGGTAGAACGATCTCTGTGCCGCGTCGCTGGAAATCCTGCAACAGCGGCGAAGCCAGTTGGAGTTGCTCGATCTCCAGCGCGCCGGAATGGTTCAGCAGAAAAGAAATGAGAGGATCATTGTCATCAACCATGACCACTTCTGGCGCATCTATCTGCCCCTGCCGGGCGTGAGGGGTGCGCACCCATAGAGAGAGCGTATAGGGCTGCAATGTCTGCTGGAGCACATCGAGGAAACGTTCGCGTAACTGCCCAAGATCGATCTCCTCGCGCAGCGTCGCGGTGAACGTCACGATGGCCTGGCTCGCCGCGCGATTGCGCACATTGAAGCGGCGCTCAATCAACGACTGGATAAAGACGCGCCCAGGCTCAAAAATAACGGTCCACGCGAGCGTAGTGCTCACCAGAATGATCGGAACAGCCTGTGAACCCTGATGAGTGAGCAGATTGAAGGCAGCAATCACACCATAGTAGATGAGGGCCAGGCCAAATGTCAGTACAAGATAGCGCCACGTGCTATTGAGGATCGTATTAAGTGTATAGCCATGCGAAGTACTAATAAAGAGGCTCAGAATGATGGGCAGCAGAAGAAAAGCATAGTTTGAGCCGGAAAGCCTCAGAACCACTACAAAGAGCAGGGCCGAAATAGAAACGCTTCGTTGAATGCGGAAAAATGTCACCCAGGCACGGCTGAAACGCCTGGGCTGTCTTTTGGGTGGCGTGGGTACCTGCTCGGTGCGCGACGATACCTGGAATATAGCCATAACTCACATCCTTTGCGATTGATATCCACGCATATTATACGCTTACCTCAGCATGAAGCGAACAGTTCTGATCGTGTGGCAGGACTGCTCGCTTCATAGGAACGAGGTCGTGAACCCTCTGCCTGCTGCCTGAATAACCGATTGGATCGCTCTCTGGTGAATTCACTCGTATCTCTGATATGCCAAGTATACGGTCATACAGGCGCGGGTGGTAGTGAGGATGGTCATATTCTGGGAATGACATTTGTCATGTGAAAAACCTGCTTGGGAAAACAGGTTTTTCACATGAGACTGAGAGGCCAAACCCATGTTTTTTGTCATCGAGATATGCTATACTTCTGGGAGAGCGTGACGTGTTTAATAGAAAGGGAAGTCAATCACATGGCGACAATTGAAGAACGCTTAACAGCACTTGAGCAGGAAAATGTTGGATTCAAAAAGACGATTGAATTGCAAACCATTGCGCTGCGAGCACTGGCTACAAAAGACGCGCTTGAAGATCTACGCCACACAATCAATGCTGTTCTTGATGCCCTGATAAGCCATGACCAGCTTACCAATGAACGTCTGGGTGATCAACAAATACAAATAATCGAACTGGACGGAAAAGTGGTGGGTTTGCAAGTCGAAACTCGTCAGGGTTTCAAAGATACAAAAACGCAAATAGTCGAATTGGATGGAAAAGTGGTGGGTCAACAAACAGAGATGCGGCAGCGTTTCGAGCAGCAGAACATCACAATAGTGGATTTGCAAACGGAGATGCAGCAGCGTTTCGAGCAGCAAGACATACAAATTATTGAGCTTCGTGGCGACGTATCTACACAAGGGCAAAAGCTCGATCAAATTTTGCTCTTACTCAACACGCTTATGAACAAGCCGGAACAAAACACATAAATATTTGTGACCCAACATAAACCGCCTGGATCGAAACACAATCCAGGCGGTTTGCTCTCCTCGTTTGAAGTGGGGCTGAGAGGGATCGAACCTCCGACACTGCGTTTAGGAAACGCATGCTCTATCCACTGAGCTACAGCCCCATCGCTGACGATTTTATCACAGACGTCAAGCATCTTCTCTTTGCTAGCCAATTCCCTTATACATGCTGATACATATGCTGTACCCAAATGAGCGCTCATTTGGGTACAGCATATGTATCAGCATTACTCCTCTTCCTGACGCACCCCCGATTTTCCCTGGGCCGAGTCGTAGCCAACCTCGACTACCTGTTCGGTGCGCGAGGCCAGGCGTCTCTGGCCGGGGGGCGGATCGGTGACTCTGGGACCGGGCCGCGAGGTGGGCCAGGATGGTAGCGGTGGTAATAACGGCTGCTGGTCGCCGCGTTCTACCTGTTGATTTTTATTCTGTAGATCCTCGTTCACGGACGTTTTCTCTTTCTCTCGTCAGATTTTGGCCGACCCTCTCATATAGAAGGCTGAGCAAGGTTGAGCCGTTTCCCTTATTGTAGCAGGTTGCTTGCATTCATGCGAGCCATCGCATTTCGTTGCCGCGCGTGATATAGTGAACGACAGTCTCCTCATTGGTGTATATCACTTCCATGATTGCCAATGGGCAAGCACTTGATCCATTTGTAGGTATGCCGGTATTCCCTGAAGATACTGGCGAGGAGTTTGAACATGCAAATTCCCTTGTATTCGTATAAAACTGGCAGGACGCGCACACCTCGCTCTTATTTTACGGTTTTTCTCGCGCTCTGTGTCAGCGCGCTGCTCTGGGCCGGTGCCCTGGCCCCAGCGCACGCCGCGACTTCGGATGTGGGTGGTCACGGCAGCCTGAGCTGGGACGCATCCATGATTTATGCTGGCCAGAATAATGGCTCGCCCTGGGGACCGGTGGGCGAAACGGCGATTGTACATGGGAATGGCTTCCCACCCATACGTAAATCACTCACCCTGAGCCTGGTTGCAGGCGATAGCAGCGCCAATCCATTGCTCTGTAGTCGCCCAGGCGTGAACGTTGCCACGGTGACGGTGAATGGCGGCCAGTTTAGCACGGGCTTTTTCTGGCCCGCCGCCGCCGGCAGCCTGGGACAGAAATATAGTATTTGCGCACTCGCTGGCCCTATCGTTGTCAGCGCGCGTGATAGCAACGGCCCGTTCACTGTGCTCGCTGGCGCACCCACGTTGCAAGCCTCAAATAGCAGCATCGCGGCTGGCAATTCCGTCACAGTGAGTGGGCAGAACTGGGTTCCCGCGCAGCCTGTGACTGTGGTGATTGGCAATTGCGGGGACTGTGTGGGCGCGCCCAGCAACACCGTCATCACCAACACCGTCTCTTCGAGCGCGAGCGGGGCTTTCAGCGTCATCCTTTTTGTGCCCGGCAGCTTTGCAGCAGGAACATATAGGATCAACGCCTATGCGCGGCGGAATGCCTCTACAGGCATTGCCCTGCTCGATGCCAACCATACCACGACCCTGCCCCAGCTCACCATCAGCTCGGCTGCGCCCACTGCCACGCCTACAGTCAGCCCCACTGTCTCGCCAACCGACACGACTACAGCCACCGTCACAGGTACGCAGATAGCTACCAAAGGCGGCGCCAGCACGCCGAACTCTGGCTCGCAGAATAACAACGCTCTCTCACCTGTACTGCTCCTGGGCGCGTTGTTGCCGCTACTTCTGACAGTGATTGGCCTGGCGATCTATCTCCTGAGGCAACGCAAGAAAGGACCCGCTACCACTGGGCGCGTTCTGCCATCCCACTCTGGCCGTTTCCAGGCGTATGCCGTGCCCGACCAGGCCGCATATGGTTTTCAGGCCCAGTCTCTGCCCAACGCCAACCAATTCAACAACGCCCCCAACGAGTTCGCACAACAGGCGTGGCCACAAAACTACACCAACGACACGCAGCAACCGAACTGGCCACAGAACCACGCGTATGGTGGGCAGCAGAATTGGCCGCAGCGTGATCCATCTGTAGGCCTATTTGACCAGACGACGGTGAGTGATGTGCGTCCCTACGGAGCGCTCTGCTTCAAATGCAGCACACCACTACCTATGGGTTCGCAGGTTTGTGGCAATTGTGGTACCGACAACGGTGAGTTTTTCGCGCAAGATCACTATTAGGAGTGTATGCTGTGACGATTAGCAGGGCGCGTCCTGCTAAAGAATGGGGGTTTTATCTATGCGCATCGGAAGCTGAGAAGCGCACAAATAAGCCTATCAATTCTTGATTTGATGCGCATGGGATTAAGCTCAATGTTGTACAATATTTCCTATGGACAGAGAAACCCAGGAATCATCAGCAGATCAGCAGCATCGCTCCACGGGCGAGGAGACGGCGCCGTTGTTGCGCGGCAATCCAGAGCTGGCGGTGTTATATGCAATTGCCAGTCAGCTCAATCGCAAGACGGATGTGCGGGAGATGTTGCGGGAGGTGCTGGCCCAGGTGACACAGCTCTTCGGGTTGCAAACTGGCTGGGTCTGGCTGCTGGACGAGGAGCGCAAACCCTACCTGGCCGCTGCCCTGACTCTTCCGCCGTATCTGGCCGATCACCACGAGCGCATGACCGGTTCGTGCCTGTGCCTGGATACTTTTCTGGCAGGCAGCCTGGCCGGAGCCGCTAACATCGATGTGTTTCGGTGCAGCCGTTTGAAACATGCCGAGAGCGAGGGCGATCCAAGCTCGTGGGGCCTGCGCTTCCATGCCAGTGTGCCCATCTATGCCGGTGAGACGCCGCTGGGGGTGCTCAACGTAGCGAGCGAGGACTGGCGTGAACTGGCCGAGGATGAGTTGCAACTGCTGCATATCGTGGGCGATCAGATTGGTCTGGCCATCCAGCGCGCCAGGTTAGCGGCGGAGCATACACGGGCCGCGGCACGCCTGGCGACCATCGAGGAGCGCAACCGCCTGGCCCGCGAGATCCACGATACGCTGGCTCAGGGACTCGCGGCAATTGCCCTGCAACTGGAAACTGCCGATGTGCTGATAGAGCAGAAGTCGGAGCGGGCCAGCGAGACTATCCGGCGCGCGCTGGCTCTAGCTCGCGCAAATCTGGAGGAAGCGCGGCGCTCGGTCATCGATCTGCGCGCCGCCCCGTTACGCAACCACACGCTAAGCGAGGCGCTCCAGGAACTGGCTCAGCAGGTGCAGCGCGATGGCCTCGCGGTCAGTTATCGCGCTGCACCCGCTGACTTCCCCCAGTTCTCCCCGCGCCTGGAGACCGGTCTGTACCGCCTGGCTCAGGAGGCCCTGACCAACGTCCAGAAGCACGCCCAGGCCAGCCAGGTACAGCTCGCGCTCGTGCTGGATGAGCAGGACCTCTGTCTTTATGTAGAAGATGATGGTTGCGGTTTTCAGGTTGAGGCGGCGATGGAAGAGCAGGCGCGTTTTGGCAGTCAAACGGGCCATTTTGGGCTAACCGGCGTGAACGAACGCGTCAAACTGCTCGGCGGAACGTTGTGTATTGAGAGCACGCCCGGCGCGGGCACGTGCTTTGTGGTATGTATTCCCTTGAGCGCAAAATCATCTGACCTTTTCGGTTGACCCATGAACCTTTCCTCCAGAAGCAGGGGAGCCAGATCGTGACTTGATGATGATCCACTGTGAGGATACTTACTGCAAGAGAGAAAGATGGTAGGAGCATGATTCGTATTTTACTGGCCGATGACCATCCAATTGTACGGGAGGGCCTGCGTGCCGTTCTGGAAACCCAGTCCGATTTTGAAATCCTGGGAACACCTCAACAGGCGGCCAACGGCGACGAGGCGCTGTACCTATCTCTGGAGCTGCGACCGGATATTCTGCTGCTGGATCTGGAAATGCCAGTCATGGACGGCGTAGAAACCATCCGCCGTCTGCGTCAGCCCACTTCCGGCGACTCGCATCCAACGGAACAGAGCCGCCCGCGCATTATCGTCTTCACCGCCTTTGATAATGACGAGCGCATTATTCCGGCCCTGGCAGCGGGAGCAAATGGCTATCTGCTCAAAGGTGCGCCCCGCGAAGATATCTTTCACGCCATTCGCGTGACCATGCAGGGCGGCTCGCTGCTGCAGCCGATGGTAGCCTCCAAGCTGTTGCGTCATATGGGACAGCACCAGGGAACGCACCCCGCCTCGCAGCCACTCTATGAGGCGCTGACCGAACGCGAGCTTGAAGTGCTGACCTTGCTGGCGCAAGGGATGCAAAACAAAGAGATTGCCACACAATTAGTCATCAGCGAACGCACCGTCAAATTTCACGTCAACTCGATTATGGGCAAGCTGGGCGCGGCCAACCGCACAGAGGCGGTAGTTTTAGCCGCCCAAAAAGGCTTGATTACCTTACATACTTGATACCATAGCCGATAACGAATATATTTCTTTTATCGATAAAAATACTCTTATTATCCCCTTTTGTGCTTCTGTAGGTGGCATCAATCGGCCTACTGCCTGCGGCTACGCCGATTTCATCTCCGCGGCTGGTCGCAAGGGCGACGAAGTTTTCTCCACCCGGTACTAAGACATTCTGGCTACCTGTACCCTGAGAATATACAAAAAGAAACAGACCGATATACAATGTACATCAGTTAGTGATATTTACAAATGCGGGTATTTCGTTACGCGCTTTGCTGGGAGGGAGCCTTGAGAAACGCCAGAGGTTCGTTTTTAGCAACAGTTATTCCTCGTCTGCTCGCAACTCTTTATGTAGGAGTGCTGATCGGTGGCATCTCGTTATTCATGCTTGTGGGGATCGCGTGGATTGGTCCAACACTCAACCACGGTACGCACACTGAACATGCCGCGGGCGAAATTGTCGCGCTGGGGCCAGGCAAGGATTTTACTCTGCTAACAGCCACGGGTCGGCGTCTGACCTTCCAATGTGGGTCGGGGTGTCGCGCCTCGCTGGGACATATGCAGCGCCATATGAGCGAGCAGGCTCATACTGATGTGTACTATATCGAGGGGCCGCAAAACAGGTTGCTGGCCCTGGACGTAGATTGAGATATTTGCCGTGAAACGTAGTCAGAAAACCATAGGAACACTTGATAGCGCCGATCTGGTCATCGTGGGAAACGGGATCGCGGGCCTGACCGCGGCTATGGAAGTTCGGCGCCTGGCTCCTGAGCAGAGCATTGTGGTGATGACCAGCCAGAGCCACCCGACGATCAATACGCCCGCGCTAAAACAGTTTGCTGTTGGCAAGGTGACGCGCGAGCAGTTGCTGGCCTATCCAGCCGGCACCGAGCGCTCCCAACGCATGCATGTGGTCCACGCGCAGGTGGAAGAGATTCGCGCGGGTGAAAAATATCTCTGTCTGGCAGGTGAGCGTGGTTTTGGCTATGGCACGCTGCTCCTGGCAACGGGCAGCCATCCAACGGGTTTGCCGCACGATCTGCCTGGCCGCAATTTCGACGGCGTGCTGACTCTGCATAGTCTGCATGATTACCTGGACTTGCGCCGCCGCCTTCCAGAGGTAGAGGAGGCGGTGGTGATCGGCGGCGGCTCACACGCGATTGAGACAGTGGCGAGCATGTTGTATTGGGGTATTCAGGTTCACTGGCTGATCCGCAGCGAGACCTTTCTGCCGCGTATGCTGGACCGCGCGGCCTCTGAGATCGTGTTGGAAGGGATGCGGCGCGCCGGGGCAAAGATCTATACGGAGACCGAGGTGCTGGGAATTGTCGGGCGCGTGGGCACGGTAGCGGGAGTGATGACAACTCAGCAGCACATGCTGCCCTGCCAGCTGGTCCTGGTCTGCACCGGCACGAGCGCGCTGACAACCCTGGCCCAACACTGCGATCTGCCCATGAAACACCAGCAGGGTATCCTGGTTGACGACCAGTTGCGCACCAGCGTCCCCGATATTTACGCCGCGGGCGATGTGGCGGCGTTACGCAATCCACTGACAGGCAAGTACACAACGCGCGCCCAATGGTATGCCGCCGTTTTGCAGGGTCGCGCCGCAGCGAAAGCCATCACGGGCACAGGAAAACCCGAAAGCTTCGGCGTCTCCTGGCACGCCACCCGTTTGGGCGACCTCTCGATGCTCACCGTCGGCAATCCGCTGGCCTGGCCTGAGAGCGTGGTGCCGATGACGATGAAGCGCAAAAACAGCTACTGTCGCCTCTCGCTGGTCGATGATCGCCTGGTAGGGTATCTTTCGCTCGGCTCGGCGCAGCCCGATAGCCTGGCCATCAAGCGCCTTATCGACGAAGGCCTCTCGGTGCGCGATATCACCCGGGATCTGTTGCGTGGCAAATTTGACGCCCGTGCCTATTTTTCCAGGAAACGCACGTATGCCGCGCATAGAATGCTCTCAACCGGCCAGTTGCCGACACCGCTGCCGCCTGTCAATGGCATCCTCGCCGGCGAGCGCCACACACCGACGCCAACGCATACCGGCCCCATTGCGATGCCATCTCTACGCGTCACGCGACAACTGCCACGAATAACAACCGAGCCGCTGGTACGCTCGCTGGATACCGGTCAGATCCGGCAAGCGCAACTTCCGCATACCGACAGTCTGCAAAGGCTTGCCGCTCAACCGACGCTGATCAGCGAGAGCGGCAGTTTTGAGGCTGAAAGGACGCCAGAAGCACCAGTCCCTGTACGCCAATTCATCGCGCCGCCCAAACGCGCGCAGGAGCCGACCGACAACCCGCACCCCTCGCGCAGCCTTTGGCACTATACTGGCCAGTATCCCGCTATCAAAGGACCACGCAATGTTTAAAACACGTTCGAGTCAAAAAAATGTCACTTTCCATAAAACTGGAGAACAGGTCATGCATGAGCTGCACGCCTGCATTGGCTGCAACGAATGCCTGCTGGCCTGTCCCGCGCTGGGCGAACCCGTCACTATTGATATGCTCAATCGGGAGACGCTGAGCGGGCCGATCTCGCGCCCTGTGGCGCAGTTCGCGCGTGCCTGCTATCAGTGCGGCGCCTGCGTGTCCCCCTGCCCGGTGGGGCTGCACCGCGACGCGATGATGATGTGGCTCAAAGTCCGCCTGCTGCGCGCAGGCTGAACAAAGGGGGCTGTGTGGAACAGAGAAGACAGGCGGAGATATCGGGGGGCGAGGCTGGCTATTCCTGGCTCTACTGGACCGCTGCGCAACATAGCGCCGGGCGTTGGCTGGTGGCGATCCTGGTCATTAGTCTGGGCGCTGGCTTTACCGTCTGGTGGTCGCGCTCCGGGCATGATACCTCGCCCGACAGCCTCTTTGGACTGGCCTACGCGATCTTTGGCACGATGATGCTCCTGCTAGCGGGAACGCTCTTTAGCCTGCGCCGTCGCTCGCGCCATCGCCACCTGGGCGGCCTGCGCGCTTCGCTGGGCTGGCATATGTGCTTCGCCTTGATCGGCCTGGCCTTCCTGCTCATGCATTCGGCTGGCGAACTCAATCCGCGCACCGGCACCTACGCTCTCTATGGCCTGATTGCCCTGGTCATCAGTGGCCTGATTGGACGCTTCCTGGATCGCCTGATGCCCTACCGCATGGCCGGGGAAGTCCACAAAGCCCTGACGCTGGAGGGTGAGGATCGCCTTGAGACGATTTCAGAGAGGTTGCAGGCGATAGTCGTGCATCATACCCAGCACCTTCACTCCTTCTCAGCTCCGCGCCCCTCAACTGAGGCACTGCCGAGCAGCAATCTGCCGGTTCCTCTGCCTACACGTCAGCCTCAGCAATTGCGCGGACAAACGTTGCACTCACCCTGGGATCTGTCCTATATTTCGCTGGAGTCAACACCCCAGGAACTGAGCCGCATGAGAGGCCAGTACCGTTTTGTTCCCGACAAAAAAAGCAGCATGATGCAACCGGGAGCGCTGATGCCCGGCTCTCAGGAACAGATCCAGGCGCTCGAAGAGGTGCAGCAAGCCATGCGCCGCGAGCTTTACTACCGCTATATCACCCGCTACTGGCGCAAATTCCACGTCCTCCTGGCCCTGGTGACGCTGGGGCTGATCATCTGGCATATTGTCTACGCCCTCCAACTGATGTTGCCTGTGATGTTCCATTAAGGAAACGTATGCAACTGCCTCACGCAAAATAGCTCAGCTTGACTTTTTATGGCCCATCTCATACAACTACAGGCAGAAGACTCTGGATGTATCGCCATCGGCAACCTTGCTTGAATTGCAGAGTATCCGCAGACCGTATCCGCACGTGTTAGAATGGTAGGATAAAACAAGACCCTATCCATACGTACAATAATGGTAGGATAAAACAAGCTCTGACGGCGATATCGCCCAAACACTCTTCAGACTATTTCAAAGGAGAAAACATTCACATGGCATTTGAACTTCCACCTCTGCCGTATGACTACAACGCGCTTGAGCCATACATCGACACACTGACCATGCAGATCCACCATGATAAGCATCACGGAACCTATGTGACCAACCTCAATAACGCGGTCAAGGACACTGCCGTGGCCGACTGGTCGTTGGAGTCGCTGGTCAGCCGCATTAACGAGGTGCCGGAGAATATCCGCACAGCGGTTCGCAACAATGGCGGCGGCCACATCAACCACAGCATGTTCTGGCAGATCATGGGCCCCAACGCTGGCGGCACGCCCAGCGGCGAACTGGCTGACGCGATCAAGCAGGATTTCGGTTCGTTCGACCAATTTAAAACTGCTTTCAAGGATGCCGGCGCCAAGCGCTTCGGTTCCGGCTGGGCCTGGCTGGTGCTTGATCGCAGCGGCAAGCTCCAGGTGATTTCGACGGCCAATCAGGATAGCCCCTTGATGGATGGTCTCTTCCCGGTTATGGGCAACGATGTCTGGGAACACGCCTACTACCTGAAATATCAGAATAAGCGTCCAGATTACCTGGAAGCCTGGTGGAATGTGGTCAACTGGGATGCAGTGACCAAACGCTACCAGCACGCCAGAAGCGGACATTAAGCGAGAGAACGACTGAGAGCGTCTGAAACGGGTGATACTCGTTTCAGACGCTCTCAGTCGTTCTAATAGCTCACAGCGCCGCGTAGACGAGCTGCCTGGGACTCGGCCTGGCGGGCTTCTTGTTTGCGTTTCAGCCCTTTGAGCGCCTCGGCCTTGCGCAACCAGTGATCGGGGTCGTCGGTGCGCTGGCGAATCGCCTCTTCCGCGGCCTGGAGCGCCTCTGGATAGTTGCGCATACGATTGAGCACCAGGGCTTTATTATGCCAGGCGGTGGTCAGGCGTGGATTGAGTTTAAGGGCGCGTTCATACGCTTTGAGCGCTTCGGGATAATTATTCAGGTTATAGAGCGTATTGCCTTTGCCATTCCAGGCCAGGGCAAATTTGGGATCGATATCGAGGGCAAAGTCGTAGGCCTTGAGCGCATCGTAGTGACGTCCAAGCTGACGCAACACGCCGCCCTTCCCGCTCCAGGCCTGGGCATAGCGCGCATCCAGGCGGATGGCCTGTTCATAACATTGCAAAGCGTACATATAGTCGCCCAACTCGTCGACGACGTTGCCGCGCCGATTCCAGGCCTCGACATAGTTGGGGTTGTACTGGATGGCCAGGTCAAACAGGCGCAGGGCCTGTTTGAGTTTGCGTTCGGCATACAGCGTCTGGCCTTTGCCAAAACAGGCGGGCGCGTACTTGTCGTCCAAACTGAGCGCGGTATCAAACATCTGTTGCGCTTCTTTGGCGCGGCCCAGTTCGTAGAGCACGGAACCACGTCCGCTCCAGGCATGTACAAGCGTCGGGCTGGTCTGGCAGGCGCGTTCAAAGGCATGCAGCGCGTCTGGCAGGCGGCCCAGTTCTTGTAGAGAGGTGCCTTTGCCGCTCAAAGACGTGGCGAGTTGCGGATTGTATTTCAAAGCCTGTTCAAAGGCGGCCAGGGCTTCGGGGTAGCGTTTCTTCTGGTTGAGGACCAGCCCCTTATTATTCCAGGCCTGCGCCATCTGCGAATCGTAGCGCAGGGCTGTATCAAAGGCGTTGAGGGCTTGATCGGAGCGGCCCAGAGAGTTGAGGGCGGCTCCCTTACCGTTCCAGGCTGCCGCATTCTTGCTATCCAGGGTCAGCGCGCGCTCAAAGGCTTGCAGAGCTTCCTGGGGTCGTTTGAGTACGCTCAGGGCTGTCCCCTTGCCGTTCCAGGAGGTCACGAGGTTGGGATTGATCTTGAGGGCACGCTCAAAGGCTTCCAGGGCGTCTTTGTGACGCGCGCGCAGGCCCTGAGTGAGCGCGTAGCCCTGCCAGCCTAGCGAACTGGTGGTATCGTGCTGCACCACCTGATTGTACAGTTTCAGTGCCTCGTCCAGACGCTTCTGCGTATACAGTTTCTGCGCCTCCTCCAGCAGCGGGTCGGTGGTGGGACCAGATGTGGTGAGCGAAGGCGCGATACTGGCGCAGCGACGCAACTCCTCCAGCACCTTTTGCGCGCTTTCTGGACGTTTCTGCGCGTCCATATCGAGCATATTCTGCAAAAGCGCGGTCAGTTCGCGGTTGAGGTTCTTATTGATCTGCGAGGCAGGCAGGAAGAAGAAAGGCTGATCGCTTGGATCGACGCCAGTCAGCAGATAGTGCAGCAACGCACCCAGGCTGTAAATATCCGAGCGCGGCGTGCTCTGGGCCTTGCCGTACTGTTCGGGGGCCGCGTAGCCAGGCGAGCCAAGCGCGACGGTATCGTGCTGCTTACCCGGCTTAAAGATGCGCGCAATCCCAAAGTCGATCAGGTAAATATGCCCACTTTTACTGATCATCACATTAGAGGGTTTGAGGTCGCGGAAGATCACCGGCGGCTGTTGCGTGTGCAGATAGCTCAGCACGTCGCAGAGCTGCTCGGCCCAGCTCAGCACTCTGGCAATGGGCTGTGGGCCGCTGGTCTGCTCCAGGTACTCTTCCAGTGTCTGGCCTTCGATAAAGTCCATCACCAGATACGAGCGCTCGTTCTCGATAAAATGGTCGTAGATACGTGGCAGATTGGGATGCAGCAGACCCGCCAGCAGACGCGACTCATGGGTGAAGGCGTTCTCGGCCTCTTCCAAATGGCTGGGCGAGAGGCCCGCACTACTCATCTCTTTAATGGCAACGGGCCGATCATTGAAACTGGCGTCTGTGGCTTTGTAGACCGCGCCCATGCCGCCCTGACCGATGCGGCTCACCAGTTGATAGCGCTTCGCCAGCAGAGTCTGCTCGGGGAGCGCGCCTGTGGTATGGGAAAAAGGGAGCAGCGCGCCGCAATTCTGGCAGCAGCGCGCTGAAAGTGGATTTGCCGCCCCACAGTCATTACAAAAATTTTCCTGTGTTGTCATAGTTTAGCCTCTTGCCACAAGCGTAGCCATTCCTCGATACTCAACGTCTCGGCTCGCCGCCGGGCCTCAATGCCAGATGCAGCCAGCCAGCCCCGTACCTCCTCGTCTTTACGATGCAGACCGCTACTCAGGGAATTATGCACCTGTTTGCGCTTCTCGGAAAAGCCCGCCTGCACCAGGCGGAAGAAGGCGTCACGCTCGCCCTGGTTGCTCAGCGGTGGTTGCGCGTGCAGATCCAGGCGCAGAATGGCGGAATCCACTTTGGGCGCGGGGAAAAACGCCGTTGCTGGCACACGCGCGATCATGCGCGGGCGGCCATAGAACTGCACACTCACTCCCAGCAGGCTCAGGTCGCCCGGCTCGGCCACCATGCGTTTCGCAACCTCGTACTGCACCATCACCACGAACAGCCGCGGCGCGTTCGCGCTCTCCAGAAAATGGCGGAACGTCGGCGCGGTGATATAATATGGCAGATTCGCCACCAGCTTATAGGGGTCTGCGCCAAAGACCTCGCGGGGGTCCAGGTAGAGCAGATTGCGCGCCAGAATCTCAACGTTGGAATAGCTGCGCGTGGTCTCGGCCAGCAGCGCGAGCATATCGTGCTCCATCTCCACCGCGACCACGCGGCGTACATGTTTCGCCAGTTCACGGGTCAACACGCCTGTGCCCGAACCAACCTCCAGCACCTGCTCGGACGCATCCAGCTCAGCCGCCTCGACAACTTGCTCTAAAACTTCGCGATCCACCAGAAAATTCTGTCCAAACGCTTTATTCGGGCGCATATTGTGAGCATACAGCAGATTGCGCAATACCTGTTTATTGGTCAGATCAATATGATCATGCACGTCTAACATACTTCTCTGCTCCTCTCGCAAAGCCTGTCTCTCCCACCTGCAAATTATAGCACTGTTATTATACCCAAAAAGACTGGCCTGTGCCACGCACTGAGAAAGGTCAGCCTCACGTGCTCCTACCAATCGCGCCAGGTATAGCGCCAGCCTGACTGCCCGCGCCGCCAATTAACACGCCCGCGCGGATTGAAGACCCTGCGTAAAGCGCGAATTATCAGGGCCAGAATCAGGAAAATCAGCAGGAGAAAAAAGATGAAGAGGGCGAAAATTGCACCCACGATCACTGCCAGAATATGACCCAGGCTGCCAAAAATGAAGCCCAGGATGCCCAGTCCTCCCACGACAAACGCGAGGAAAACGACGATCAGCACAATGCCTATAAAGGCCACGGGGCTGCCGCGCTGGGGCTGTGGACGCGCCCACCAGGGTACCTGCGCCGCATTGGACGCCTCGTAACGGCCATCCCGCGCGCGATAGCTGCCGGGCGCTTCATCTCTGGGCAACCCCTCCTGCTGGTCCTGTTCCGACCAGGCATAGGGATATTGCAACTGATACAAATCTTCGTCCGACTGGTGCTGACGCGGCTCAAATTCTTGCTTGCTCATAACTCAACCTTCTTTGCTCCTCACCAGAAGCACATAGTCTCTTTAATCATTACGTCTGGTGAGCCTTAGAGTTACACTAGTGATCCATCACATACCACAAACATACGGATCATTTCAACCAGCAGGCTATACTCAAAGCAGACTGCCAGAGAACTTCTTATGTACGTGAACAAGACAGGTCGCCAGGGTCTGCCAGGGAGAGCACAGTTTGTATGCAGGGGGAGAGGTGGAGTGGAGCGCGACCACCAGGCCCGCTGTGGCCATCCTTCGAGCAGGAGTGAGAGATAGTTATGGATACCTACGACGACCAGAACAATGACGAACGCGCCGCATCTCCAACGCAGCCAGCCGACGAGCGCAACAAGGCCCGTTCTACGCCTGCTAACGGGCACAATGCGGAGCTATCCCTCCACGAACCGAAACAAAATAAACGCAAAAAACGCAAAAAACAACGCAACGAACAAATTGCGCGCAATACCGAACACGCCGGTTCGCGGCCAACGCCTGAACAGGAGCACCGTTTAGATGGTGAGCCTGTGCCTGGGGCTGCCCAGGAGCACAACTCGAACAACAAGCCTGGATATGGGCCTGAACAAGAAGCAGGGCTGAATGGTGAGTCCGTGTTCCCATCTGAAAACAACCTGGATCGCGAGTCAACGTTTGTACCTGAACAAGAACACAGCTTGAACGACGAGTCAGCGTGTGCGTCGCATGAGCCGGGGCTATCACCGCGACCACCCGTAGCTCCTGCTTCGCCCGCACCAGGCCCATTGTCGCCAGTACCAGAGGTGCTAACGGCGCCTGTTTCGCCGACGCTGGAGGAGGAACTGGACCCGCGCACACAGCGCCGCCAACGCTGGCTGCATAGTATGCACTTCACGCGCCGTGTGACTCATAAACGCTCTTCCAGGCGCAACACGCGGCGCAGACGCTTCTCCTCGCGCTTGCTCACGGCGCTAGCCATTGTACTTGCTGTGTTGTTCATCGCGTTTTCTGGTACGTTGGGCGTCTCCTACGCCTATTATCAATCTCAACTTCCGGCGTTGAATGGGATCGCGAACCATACAACCTTCCAGACCACGCGTATTTATGACCGCAACGACAAGTTGCTCTATGAGATCAACGATCCCAAATTTGGCAGGCGCACCTATGTGAATTACAAAGATATCCCCCAGAGTCTGATCGACGCCACCGTCGCGGCTGAGGACCACACCTTCTGGACGAACAATGGCGTGGACTTTCAGGGTATCGCGCGCGCGGCTCTGGCGGATTATCAGAGTCATAAAACGGTAGAGGGCGCGAGCACAATTACCCAACAATTGATCAAACGCCAGCTCTTCGCCAATCAGCCGCGTACCCTCCAGGTCAAGGCGCAGGAGGCGATTCTGGCCTATGGTCTCTCGCAGCAGTTGCCCAAGTGGAAGGTCATGGAAATGTATCTGAACGTGATTTTCTACGGCGAATTGAACTACGGCGCGGAAGCCGCGGCTGAGGACTATTTTGGCCTGCAACCCCGATGCACCCACACCCACTGCACGGCCGCCGTGGCTCAGTTGGACCTCGCGCAGTCCTCGCTGCTGGCCGGTCTGCCCCAACTGCCGTCGTACTACGACCCGATTATCAACAAAAAAGCGGCCCTGGACCGCCAGAAAACCGTGCTGGACGCGATGGTCGAGCTACATATGGTCAATTCCCGGCAGGCGCAACAGGCCGAACAGGAGATGGCTAACTTTCACTTTAAACCCTATGTTGATCCCAGTTCGATCCAGGCCCCCCATTTTGTACGGTACCTGGTCGATGAGATTCTGGTGCCGATGCTGGGCGCGCAAACACTCTACAATGGCGGCTTTAATATCTACACCACACTCGACCTGGACCTGGAGAAAAAAGTCGAGCAAATCACCTATGATCGTCTCTATCAAGACCCCTGTTCGCAGTATTTAGGCTGCATGGGGCCGCTTAACCAGTCGCATAATGTGAATAACGCCGCTGTGGTGGTCATGGACCCGCATAATGGGGAGATCCTGGCCATGAACGGCAGTGTGAAGTACGATGATAAAGACCCGAAAGTGAATGGCCAGTTTAACTCCGCTGTGGACGCCCTGCGCCAGCCAGGTTCGTCAATCAAGCCGGTGATCTACGCCACCGCCTTTGAAATGGGTTGGTATCCCGCGATGGTTATTCCTGACCATAAAACCATTTACCCAACGAAAGATTCAACCAGCCATTCCGGCTACTATACGCCGCAAAACTACGATGAGCACTTCCATACCGGTTTTCCCATGACCGTGCGCAACGCCATCGCCAACTCGTTCAATATTCCCGCCGTGGATACTGTCGAGTTCACCGGCCTGCCTAACGTTCTGAACATGGCCGGACGCCTGGGCCTGACCAGCATTTCTAATCAGCCGCTCTCCAAAATGGGGCCGTCGCTGGCTCTGGGTGCCAAAGAGGTCTCACTGCTCAGCCTGACCGGTGCCTACGCGACCTTCGCCAATCAGGGCGTGCGTGTGCCACCAGCCTCGATCCTGGAGATCACCGATAACCAGGGACATCCCATCTATCGCTATGATAGCGCGCACGCGCGTGGTGTACGCGCCGTCAGCCCGCAGGTCGCTTTCCTGATGAGCAGCGTGCTCTCAGATAACGCCGCGCGCTATCACGAATTTGGTCCGGGCAATCCCCTGGAGGTGGACCGTCCCGCCGCCGCAAAAACCGGCACCAGCAACAGCTTCATCGATAACTGGACGATGGGCTATACGCCACATGTGGCCGTGGGCGTCTGGGCGGGCAATAGCGACAACTCGCCAATGGATAACGGAGTGATTGGCATCACCGGAGCCGGTCCCATCTGGCACGATGTCATAAAATACGTCTCGGACAAATATAACTATCCGCCCGACGACTTTACCAGGCCCGACGATGTTCACATGGGCACCGTCTCCGCCCTGACCGGTCTGCAGCCCAGGCCGGGCGAACCCACCGTGAGTGACTGGTTTATCGATGGCACGCAGCCAACCATCGTGGGCCAGTACTCCCCGCCCGCGGACACGTGCGACGGCAAACACTGCCACCATCCCAATGATGCTGGCAACGGGAATCCTTTCAGGCAGGCAAACAGAGCCAGAAATCCCTCAAATAATTGGGATATCTTTGAGAATTTGTTTGGCTGGCCATGAGATTGTACCAGTCGGATGGGAAAGAGGCAGTTTTGCCTCTTTCCCATCTGAAGAACAATTATAGTAATTTCAGTAGATTATCGACTTGCTCGTATTGGCGCATCCCCAAATCCTGATAGAGCTGGATCGCACCGGTCGTGTTGTGCGCATCGACGCTGATGGTAATGTGCTGAATACCGCGCTGATAGTAGGCCACAAAGACCTGTTGCATCAGATGGCGAGCGATGCCACGTTTGCGCCAGGGCCGCAGTACTCCCAACTGGGTAATGTGTCCCTCTGGCCCCTCCAGCTCGTCTTCGTAGATGCGGCAGGTGATCGCGCCAACGATTTGCTCCTGATCCAGGGCCACATAGAGCTGTTGGGGATCAAAGTGGGAATGGTTGATTACCCCCTCTACCCATTTTTCAAAGGGTCAGTTAATCGCTATCCTTATCGCACTCAGTCTTTTTGAGCTATCGGCATCGCACTCAGTCTTTTTGAGCTATCGGCAAACCCTGGATCTGGCTCCAGAAGACCTTGCAAATATATCAGGCTTCGTGTACAATCGATCTTGAACTGCTAATATGAGAGGTATCCTGGATGGCCATAAACTTGCTAGATCATGATGCCAATAAAGATCTGGAAAAAAAACTCGCACGAATACGAGCAAATGATGCATTGCGTGTAGTAGATTTATTCTCAGGATGTGGAGGAATGTCCTTAGGCTTGAAACGCGCTCATTATGATATTCTGGGTGGAATCGAGTTTAACCCAAATGCTGTTGCCACATACTCTAAAAACATTTTTAAGGGCCTGGACGAAAAATCCCTTGAAATTCATAGCACAGCACATGATATCACTAAACTTACTCCTGAGAGGTTTTTACAAGAAATTCTGCGCAAAGAACAACCTGAAAACCTTGTTGATATAATCGTTGGTGGGCCGCCTTGCCAGGCTTTTTCACGAATTGGTCGAGCAAAGTTACGGTCAGTAAAGCAGAATCCTCAGGCTTTTCTAGATGACGAACGTTCTAACCTCTATCTTCATTATCTAGCATATGTAGAGTTCTTTCGTCCACTTGCTGTGTTGATGGAAAATGTTACTGATATTATGAATTATGGAGGTACAAACGTTGCTGAAGAAATTGCTGCTTCATTGGAAGCTTTAGGCTATCGATGCCACTATACTATTTTAAATACGGCTCATTATGGCATTCCTCAGTTACGTCAGCGCTTTTATCTCATCGCCATTTTGGAGGCTCTAGATCTTTCACCTACTTTTCCCAGGCCTACTCATTTTATCCGTTTGCCGCCTGGTTATGAATCGGCCCACTTTGTGGCTCTAAGCACTCTAGATTTATTCAATCACCATACCACGAGATATGTTCATCCTCCTCAGTTAGATGAAGCATTACCCGCTGCTATTACGGTGCGCGATGCCATAGAAGACCTCCCGCCAATCACCGCACATCTGGAGGGATTTGTACAGCGGGGAACCAGAAAATTTGATACTTTAGCTCGTTATGTTCAAAACACCAGTCTTTCTACTTACGCCGATAGTATGCGTACCTGGCCTGGCTTTGAATCTGATAAAGGAGTTTTAGACCACGTAATACGTTCTCTTCCTCGAGACTATCCTATTTTCCAGCGTATGCAATACGACGATCAGTATCCAGAAGCTTATAAACTTGCTTATGAATTATTTTATGAGAGGCTCAGGATTGACGAGGATCAGCAAAATACAAGGATTGAAGAAAATTCAAATGCGTATAAAGATCTCTTTAAAAAGACTGTGCCTCCTTATAGCTCGGAGAAGTTCCCCAACAAATGGTGGAAACTCCATCCTGAGCAACCATCACGTACATTAACTGCCCACATGGGAAAAGATACATATTCTCACATACATTACGATTCGGCTCAAGCCCGTGTGATTTCCGTGCGTGAAGCTGCACGACTCCAGTCTTTTCCAGATGGTTTTCAATTCTCTGGAGCGATGAATTCCGCTTTCACACAGATTGGAAATGCTGTGGCTCCTCTCCAGTCATATGTGCTGGGTAAACATATCAGTGAGATCTTACATATAGCCGCCAGACAAAGATATGAGATAGTATCATTATAGATTTGTTTCTGCCTCCGATTCAGGCCTTTTTGTGGTACTATATTTCAAGAGTCAGACTAGATCGTGAGAACAAAATCAGAGGTGATTGAGGTAAATAATCACTCCTTCTCTCTTGAAGAATTTTATACAAGTCTATATACCTGGAGTGAGCAGAACACACGGCCCTTTCCGTGGCGTTTGACGACTAACCCATTTTATATCATGATGGCTGAATTGATGTTGCGACGCACGCAAGCACGTCAAGTTATTAGAATCTATAAAGACTTTGTAGTCCGATATCCTGATGCTTATGCGCTTGCAACTGCTCCACCAGAAGACGTAGCTAGAATGCTCTTTTCTCTTGGATTAGCCTGGCGTGTACCAGCATTTCAACAGATATCGCAGACTCTCGTGAATCAATATGATAGTAATGTCCCCTCTGACTACAAAGTACTTGTAACTTTGCCTGGAATTGGAGATTATGTGGCGAGCGCTGTGTGTTGCTTTGCGTTTGGACAGGCCATTACTATTATTGATACCAATACTGTACGCATCGCTGGCCGCTTATTTGATATACCGACACACACAGAATCTCGACGCAGAAAATCAATACGGAACCTGCTGCAACTTTTGCTCGATCAGAAAAACCCTGAAGTATACAATTATGCTATGCTGGACCTCGCGGCCCTTATCTGTAAACCAGAAAAGCCTGATTGCGCCATTTGCCCGCTATCCTCTTATTGTGTTACAGGGCAAAAACAAACCTTGCCATCAGTTGGGTAACAAGGTTGTAAATTCATGCTTAATCGGCTATATTCTCCCTCAATATCACTTTGAAACCGAGTCTATATGCTTCATCTAGCATGCGTAATCCCTGCACTGCCTGTTTTATAGAAGGCACCTTGCCGATCTGCCTGAGCCGTCCAAGACTACCTGCCAGAATCCGCTGCCAGGGCTGCAAGTTATGCGTTTCTTTAGCCCAGGCTGCCAATTGATACCAGGTTTCAGCAGGTACTGCTGAAACTTGAACAATTTTTTGTCGCTCTTCGCTATCCAGGCTCTCAACATCTTTATCAGCAGTAGAAAGCAAATCTCTGTCAAGTTGAGCTGGCAAATCAATGGTCAACCCTCGTACTTTACTCCAGCATGCCTCACGCTTACACCACTCTGTCACATTTTTCCCATCTGGTGGAGAAATTATTGTCTCATGTACTCGCCGAGCAACTGTTTCAATTGCAGTACATAATCCCTGCCCAACATTTTGTTGTTGCCATATACGATCAAGGTCAATACGTCCAGCGGTGTGATGAAAGATATAAGCCAGAGTATATGTCACTATATTTGCACGATATCCGCCAAATTTTAGCCCTCCTATAATTCTTTCAGCTCGATGAAATAGAACAGCTTTGGCCACCAAACGCTGAAAATATTGCTGATCAATCTCGAAATATCCCTGTTTTTGCAATTGTGAGTTAAAATATACAAAACACTTTTGTGCCCCCTGACTAACCACATAGGGAAACTGCTTCCAAGTCATCTCAAATTTCGCTAAATCAGTTTTAGTAAATTTTTGCAATTTTGGATGAAGCTCCTTATATTGCTTCTGGCGCCCTGGTGTACCAGCTAGAGCTACAGCGTCCTGATATTGTCCACGTGCTCGTTCATAGAACCATCTTGTTTGACGTTGTGTTCCATCAGGTGCAGGAGCCCAGATGGAACGGGATAATTCTTCCAATTTCACATGAAATGGTTCATTGGCACTAAAATCGGCTTCATTGACTTTATTCTGGCTGTTAGCATAACGGGAGATCAGTGGGACAAGGCTAGCAATGTCTTCTTGCGCAACAACGCTAATCTTGGCCTGAACGCGCAATCTTGATACATCTGTCTTATCTTTTTGAGCAGCATAAAAGATAGAGGCAGTCGTTTGTCCACCATTTACAATTTGCAGATTATTTAAGGATTTGATGCCAAGTCCCCCCTCCGGTAGGTGCTCCAGTTCAATATTGGAAGCAGTGGCTGAAATACCGTTGTTATATGCGAGAAAACGTTCGGGCTGATCCAAAATAGTACGTCGTATTCCCTGATTCACTTTACCCTTTGCTTGAAGATATGAACGGACGTTTAACTCAAGTAAACGTGATCCATATTTTGCGTATAATGCATGCAGAATATCACCGGGAATAATAGCCAGATACGCGGAGTAGTCTGATGTGCTATCTCCTCCCTCCAGGCAAGGTAAAGGGCGTCCAAATTGCTCAACAAAATTGATTTGGATTGGTTCTGCATGTTTACCGGAACTAGTATAACGATAGAGTCTTAGCAAGTCCCAAAGGTGATAGGATACAGGTAAACCATTTATTTCCCCATCAGCTATTTTGTTCACTGTAGTTAAACCATCAGTAAATAAATACATATGAACTCTTAAAATATCCTTATGACATGTAAAAATGTGTTCTGCCATATCGAAAGCCTGTGAAGCTTCCTCAATCGTTAAATAATAACGTTCCAATGTTTTTTGTAAAAAGATGCCTAAACGTTTAAAGCTCGCTTCCACTTCATTTTTACCTACTGTTTCAGGAGGGGCGAATTGTGTATAAATCGTGGTGAAAAGGCTAAGCGTTCCATTCTCATCAAGATTATATCCACTCACTTCAATTCCTCTCATCTTATGATAGCAAGCGGTTCCATCTTCCAATTCACCTGCATCTATAAGCACATCAATCATGTATTGTGTAAAAGCTTCTGCACGCAACATTTCTGAATCTTCTGCCTCAGCCAGGTTGATGACATCCTGCTGCAATTCTTCAGCAAAATCGATCAATGCTCGTTCATTCTCCATAGTTCGTTCCTACCAGTTGAGTTTTTAGGTCTCCTTCGTTCACAGCGAAGTGACGGCATTCAGTTACAGCGATAGAGTAGTGTATATTTCCTACACCAGGCTTTAAATCTGCTTCGATGATGCGTGGAAAACCGTCTCTGACCCGAAAGAGGGTGGTATGTCTGATATTATAGCCTATTTTTTCATATTGTGGAGCTTGTTGTTGAGTAAAACCTGCTTCCAATATTCGATCCTCGAAAAGATCCAGTGCTACAAGATCAGAAGCTAGCGCTTGTCTGAGCGAATCAATCATATCTATGAGGGATTCACCAGTCTTTTCACGCACTTCAAGAGCTAAATAAAAAAGGAAAAGAGCTGTCAGGCCAGCATCATCTAGCTGGCGTTCACTTTGTATGATCATCTGTTGAGGTTCTTTTGTACCTGTAGTTTTCACCTCAATAGCGCATGACTGTATTTGAAAATCTTGATTCGAGCCTTCAGGCCCCGTCCAGGCTGACACAGCAGGATAACGACCTAAAAGAGGCATCAAGCGTTCCCGCAGAAACCAGAGTTCGCCGTACAATCCCTGTTGAGCTTCCCTGCTCAAACCGCTCGGATCAGCCTGTTCAAGAAATTTTTGCCAGTGTCGCAAACGACTGATAAAGGCAGCAACAGCTGCTTCCTCAGATTGGGATCGCCCGATAACTTCAGCAACATCATGGATAAGTATATCAAAGATATGCTCAAAACGGCTTTCCTTCAGCGCAAACTGGATCGTAAAACTACCCGCCACGTTTTTAGAGTAGTGAACTGATATATCCAGCCCACGTGCAGATGGCAGATTAGCTACGGCTATAGGTGCGATAGTGGTTAATCTGATCTGAAATAGATGCTGTTTCGACGGTTGGGTAACAGCTAAAAAAAGATCACAAATAGCCTTAGGTTTTATTCGGCGCACGACATACCCGACAGGCCGTTTCGAGGCGGAATCTTCTAAGGATTGCCAGATCCCCTGATAGATCAAATTTCACCTCCAAACTCTTGTTGCCAATATACATTGTTAACCATGTACTCAATGCCGGATTCTTTTTCGTGTCCGCTTTGAGGAAAACTGATTGCAAATCCAACAATTGGCGGTTTAGTCACCTCGAAGGATGAGAAAGAATCAAGGTCGGAATCTAAGATGTACAATAAAAGGAGTCCACGTGTAACAGGTCGCATTTGCCGCACGACCCGACCGTCAAGCAATTTTGTAGTTCCCTGCTGCTTTGATCTATCCAGATCTTTTTCCCGGCGAGCCTGTGTTTCAGCTGTTGCCTTGTCTATTTCTTCTGTTGATAAATCGATCCATTCATCTCTTGGGCTAATAAGACGACGAATTCTATAAAGGTCGGGCGATTCTGGATCAAGATCCTGGCGCTTTGTCAGTCCAACGTCGAGATGAGCAATGGAGTAAGAAATCCCCTCTGCAAATTTCTCCTGGTTAGAAATTAAGGCAACTGTCCATTCAGTCAGTTCATTATCTACTATTCGCGCCTCAACATATTTTTTGAGCAGAACTGCTTGCGCTTTCCTGGCTTTTTCGTGAGTCTTATAATCTGTTAGGAAGTCCACGATGACTTCACCGCTGACATTCTTCCATATATAATCATTGCGAGTAGATCGCTGAGGAGTATTGATCGAAATATGCTGAATGAATTTTTGGGTCACTTGCAAATTTCGTTTATTAGTGTCTGCGTCGCGATAGAAATCAATCGTCTCAGAAATCTTTTTCGAATATGATACGAGTATTTTTTGCCCACTCCGCATTTTTGCAGCAGCAGTGATAATCAACCCATCTGGATGCGTTTTTACGCCTAGCCCAAAATCTGCGGGAGTTCTATCCTGTTCGGCCATATCTTCAAAGGTTTGTCGTAGCTCTTCATCTGCAGCAGCAATATAGCGATACCAATTAACAAGCTCGGTGGTTGTATAAAGACGACAGAGATCTACATAGCCAGGGCGATAACCAAACCAGCGCCCCATCTGCATGAGTGTATCATACATTTTTGAAGCTCGTAAATAATAGCTAATACTTAAGCCTTCGAGCGTAAGACCACGAGAGAGTTTATCACCGCCGATGCAGATAACGTTCAATCCTTTCGGGTGCTCGATATATTGCAAAGTGTCTTTAGCTGTACCATTAATCTTCCTCAGCTCAATTTTTGAAGCAGCTTTATAAAGAGCCTGCTTGACCTGTTCCCAACCGATTAAAGACAGATTGGCTTCCTGAAACGGCGGCATAGTTTGTGCAAAATCGTTGTGCCAGAGATTTTCAAGCTCTTCTAGAACTTGCTCAGGAGCACATCCATCACCGTAACGAATCCGCGTCTGAATAAACTCCAATTCTGCTTTTACCTGTTCATATACAAGTGCTTGTACATCCGTAAACCTGGTAACATGAATCAGCATCGAATTATGTTCTTCCTCTTGACCGCGAACTATTCGAGCAGCACATGTTAGTATAAAGGATTTAAGAGCCTTCTGTAAAGATTCTGGTAATGGTCCAGGTTGGTGGCCCCTTTTATGTTTATCTGGCATCCAGGCTTTATAATCAGGAATAAGGCGAATAAGCGGTAAATCAGTCGGATTTTCCTGATCGGCAGAAGGCTCAGTGGTCAAACCAAAAAGCCTGGCTGGGCCGAAATAGTTGGAAGGTGGTTGCAGATTAATAATAAAACTACGTGGAAACAGATCTTCTCCATACTTCTCGTGAATAGCCTGATCAGGTATAAAAATATTTGCAAACGGAGTTGCCGTATAACCTACATAAGCCGACTGCTCAAAACTATGCAGCAATGTGCGAATCCATCCGTTGATTTTCGATGGGTCCATTTCAGGGTCAGGTCTGCCCTCTTGGTCAAAGATTGGATTAATATTGATAGATGCGTTATCTGCTTCATCATCGATCAATAATAGGGGGACATTTTGCACCTGAGGTAGCCCTTTTCCCTGACTATTTAACGATAAACCAGTTGCCCATTTGTGTAGATTTTTAAGTACTGAGACGTTCTTCTTTACAACTAATATTACTGGATCTGCTCCGCCAATCATAATATTAGCTTGTTTTGCAATAGCTAGCTTGAAATCTCCCGTTTCAGCGCTACTGGTTAAAGAATGAACGATATAAAGTTTTGCTCCAAGCAAACTTGCTGCACCAAAGGGGCGTTTATTAGGGTCAAGAAGGTTACGTCGTAGGGTATCAAATCCAAGAAAACCTTCATCAAGTCTAAGCTGCGTTTGACTGCGCAGGCTATTATGAATGCCAGCCAGAACAACTATAAGTTTGTATCCAGCATCGGCAGCCTTACAAATAAGCGCTGTGTAATTAGAGGTCTTCCCCGATTGAACCTGACCAACAACCATACCTCGACGATCCCAAGGGCCAGGTCGCCGAGGGTCTTCCAGACGCCCAACAATCTCATCACTCACACTATGAAGTCGCCGAATTGCCTGAGGAGGTAGCATCGAAGCATGTTCCAGATAGTGCCGATATCGATCCCAAAATTGCCATTTTATTTCGCTATTGCGGGCAAATAACCACTCTTGATGATCACGTTTATCATCAAGAGTAGATATCATAGGAACATAAACATTGCAAAGTGCCTCAATCTCCTTGATCAGTAACTCTTCATTAACATTTTCCTCAATTGGAATCTGCTGTAATCCACGCAACATGACTATAACACTGCTCACAGTACTTTGAATCTTTTCTGTAGTTAACGAATTCTGCTCAGAAGAGAGGATCTGGAGAGCAAAGCTGATAACTCTATTAGCTGTTTCTGCTGTCATTCTATATCTTCCTTTAGCATTTTATCATCATCAAGAGAGGCAATCAGTGCTTTCAAGCCTTGAAATGGCTCAAATACCATAAGCCGCTCTCTCGTCTGTTCTGATGAGTTACCCTGTTTTCGGAAAGAACAATAAACTTGCTTAATAACTTTGAGTACTTCTGGTAGAGGCTCACCTTCAAATGGAATGGGCTGTGTATCCGGGTGACTAGAATTCTCTAATATAATCAGCGGTACAGGAATGGTTTCCTCTATTAAACGCAATAAAGCATTTACATTCTCTCGATATTCTTTAGATCCTTGGAGTAAATCAGCAATCAAGGACAACTCACGATTGATGCGGAAATGTATCTTCCCATGTTTAATTTCCTTATTCCAGATGAAAATATCACTATCCGAGGCTTTTCTGGCGAGAATTTTTCCTCGATGACGATATATGTCCTCTGCTTTACTTCGCGTGATGCGAGCTATGCGACGCAGGTCCTCTTGTAGAGAACCCGGCGGTCTGGCTCTCGATTTCTTGACATCAATATCCCACTCCTGATCCATTGAATTAGGCAAATCAATAGCAATGCGAGCAAGCTTACAATGCTCTTCTTTCTGAAGTCCCAATCCTAACCAGCTACCAGCCAGCAACAATCGCTGATTGCGATAAATATAAAAACCCTGCTGGGCATTCCATCCTCCCGGCCCGGCCCCTTGCTCATATATTTGAAGTGAGAGTCGTGAACGATGAGGTAACACATATGGTTGAACCTTAATAATATTGCCATGAAAATATAAAAGTTCTTCCTGAAGTTGTTGAGTAGCAGCTTCATCGCTTAAGAAAGGATTCCATGCTTTGATTTCTCGATTGTTTATGCGAATTATAAGCCGACGTGGGCTATCCAGGAAACGATGAAATACTATTCCTAAATGCTGCTCAACTTGAGTGATATTTTTGAGAAACCGCTTCTGAGCGCGCTGATCATCAGCTTTTGTCTCACTAACTATTCTATCCATTTGTTCCCAAAGAATAATTGTCCCCCGCTGCTGAGTATAAATCTCCTGGATTCTCTTTTCTGATCCAGGAGCAACTTCCTGCAATAATCGCCACTCCGACACCTTGCCGACGTAGTCAAGATCCCAACGCCTTGTTGCTATTACTGAATCGGAAATTTTCGAGCAGACGGTCAAACTTCGACATTGGGAAAACGAAGCTGTTTTTAAACCCAGACCAAACCTGCCAAGATCTTTAGTATGACGCCGCTTCAAAGGATTCTGGCTGCCTGCGCGCATAGCTGATATCAATTCTACAGGTGCCATACCCTTTCCATCGTCACGCACTGTAATATAAGAATCAGTTCCATTCCAGATGAAGTCTACCCAAATGTTTTTAGCCCCTGCAGTAATACTGTTGTCAATTAAATCTGCTACTGCAGATTCGAGGGTGTAACCAACCGATCTCAATGATTCGATAAGAGATCCCGCCTCAGGAGCAACTATCTCATAGTTATCTGAAAGATTGTAGTTTTTTTGTACTGACATAATGGCCTTCTTACAAAAGGAACTTCGTTCTTGTCGATCTATATGTAGAAACAGATAGAATTTATTATAACATATTCGTCCAATATGATTTCGTCGTTACTATATAGCCACGAGGGTTTTCGTCCACCTTCGGACTGAGGCTCGGCAGCCTCCTTTGAGTTGAGGCTTCTGGCAATGCCTTGCCAAATGGCATATTAAGAGGATGTGAGAGATGATTGATGTCCAGCTTCTCAATGACTTGCTGGCCGCCTTTTTACCCGCTGGGAGGAGCAATAGCGCTGGGGGGATGAACTTCGTTTGCAAACAGAGCCAGGATATCTGGAACATATACATATGGGGCTATTTGATGCCAAAGCGGTGCGCGCAACGAGCAGAGAAGCCTATCAGGTTCATCAGCAAGGTACCTATCGATGTCACGGCGGAATCAAGCTGCAACAGTACTAGTTTAAAGCTTGATGTATCATCTGGGCATTCAGAATATTCCTCTCCAGGCGCACTTTTTCGATGCCCACTTCGACCAGGCGATTCAGCTCTCCCTATTGTCCATTCTTCTGTTTATTAGAATGGACAAGCCCTGGCGCGAAATAATGTTGAATCGGACGCACTTTCTGTTCTACCAGCTTTTCCGTTGCAGGCCCGTTTCACCCGTAGCTCTTTTCTTCATCCATAAAACCCGCTTTATA
>CAXUEY010000030.1:0-47039 GCA_964250225.1 uncultured Ktedonobacteraceae bacterium
GGGCGCGCCGATTGCGCGCCCGGCTGCGAGTGCGAGCGCTTCCTGGAAATCTGGAACCTGGTCTTTATGCAGTTTTTCCAGGATCTCGACGGCACGCGCACGCCCTTGCCGAAAAAGAATATCGATACCGGCTTTGGTCTGGAGCGCATCGCGCTGATTATCCAGGGGAAAGACTCGGTTTTTGATACCGATCTCTTCCGCCCGATCATCGACAAGTTCGCGGCGATGGCTGGAATCACCTATGGGCACGACCCCAAAGCCGACGCCTCCCTGCGCGTGATCGCCGATCATGGACGCGCGCTGGTCTTCCTGGCCGCCGATGGTGTGCTGCCCAGTAACGAGGGACGTGGCTATATCTTTCGGCGTGTCCTGCGGCGCGCAGTACGCCACGGTAAATTGCTCGGTCTGGATAAACCCTTCCTGACTGAGGCTGCGGATACTGTGATCGATCTATTGAAAGGGCATTATTCCGAACTGGCGCGCCAGCGTGACCGTATCATCGAAATTCTGAGCTTTGAAGAGAAGAAGTTCGGCTCGACCCTCAGCGCGGGCCTCTTCCTGCTCCACAATCTGCTGGAAGACCTTCAGCAGACGGGCCAGAAGGTTATTCCTGGCGCCGACGCCTTCAAGCTCTACGATACACACGGCTTCCCGCTGGAACTGACGCAGGAAGTGGCCAGCGAGCACGGCTTTAGCGTGGATACTCCCGCCTTTGAGCAGGCAATGGAGCGTCAACAGGAGCGCAGCCGCGCCACCAACGTCTTCATCCAGGGCAAGGACGACCAGGCGCTCGATGCCATTCTCAAGCGCGTCGGACCAACCGAGTTTACTGGCTACCTGGGGGTGAGCGGCTCCGGCAAAATAGTCGGCCTGGTCGCGGACGGCGCGGAGGTCGAGACGATCAGCGCGCCCCAAACAGCCCTGTTGATCCTCGATGTCACGCCCTTCTACGCTGAGAGCGGCGGCCAGGTGGGGGATCGAGGCGAGATCGAGAGTTCACTGGGCATGTTCCAGGTGCAGGATACGCGCAAACCCATTAAGGGACTGATCGTGCATTATGGGCAGGTCAACGAGGGCTATCTGCGCGTGGGCGATAGCGTGCAGTGCAACGTCATCAGTGGACGGCGCGAGGATACCATGCGCAACCATAGCGCCACGCACCTGCTGCACAAAGCTCTGCGCGACCTGATCGGCACGCAGGTGGAGCAGCGCGGTTCGCTGGTCGAGCCGGAGCGTTTGCGTTTCGACTTCACCTGCCCGCGTCCCCTGACCCCGCAGGAGTTAGCGCAGATCGATGAGCAGATCAACCGCTGGGTGCGCCACAACTATCCGGTCAACACGCGTATCATGCCGCTAAAAGAAGCGATGGCCACGGGTGCGATGGCCCTGTTCGGCGAGAAATATGACGACAACGTGCGCGTGGTCTCGATGGGCAGTAGCACTGAGTTGTGCGGCGGCACACACTGCGCCCACACGGGCCAGATCGGTCTGTACGTCACCACGCAGGAGACCAGCATCGCCGCTGGCATTCGGCGTATCGAGGCCTTCACCGGACGCGGGGCCGAGGCCCATCTCCGCCAGCGCAACGCCACTGTTGAGCGTGTCAGCGGCAAATTGCAAACGCAGCCCGATGTGCTGGAAAACAAAGTCGAGCAGATCTTGCAGGAACTGGCTGCCACGCGGCGCCAGGTTGCCCAGCTTCAGCGTGAGAAAGCGCAGCAGCAGACCGTCGCCCTGGCTGCTCAAGCCCATGAGGTCGCCGGCGTGCCCATAGTCGCCACCAGCGTCGAAGTTCCCGACGACAAAGTTATCCGCGAGATGGGCGATATGGTACTCAACAAGATCGGACGGCCCGGCGTCGTCGTCCTGGCTGGCACCTTCGACGAACGCGTCGGCTTACAGGTCAGCGTCTCGCCAGAATTGACGAAACGCGGCCTGCACGCGGGCAAAATCGCCGGCGTTGTTGGACAGAAGCTCGGCGGCAAAGGCGGCGGGCGGCCAGAGTCGGCCCAGGGCGGCGGCAAAGACAAAGATCAACTAGGCGCGGCCCTCGATCTCGTCGCAAAGTTCGTCAAAGAACATGTACAGTAGATCCTGCATGTTTCTATAGCAGAGGAGGCGCATACACTTGACGCGTGCGCCTCCTCTGTGGTCTTGTGTTTAAGTTTATGGATTTGATGGCATGGGATCTTCCGTGGAAAAACCGAGGTAGTGCGCGACCTCCGTAAAATCATACGTCTTGTCCGGCGTTAGCCCATAGGTATCTGTGGGGATGAGCAACACCGCCTGATCCTCCAGGGTTTCAATCATCCACGCAGGCGCCTGGGCCAGCTTTTCCTGACCCAGTTTATGGACCAGAGGGGGACTAAAGATATTCAGAGGGTAGAGAGCGGGAATAGTCAGGGAGCGCACCTCTTCCCAGCCGGGATTGGTTGACCCAAAGTGGCTAAACTCGTGCATGAAAAGGGGATGCCAGAAGGCATAGACCTCTTGCAGGAGCTTCACCCAGTAGCGGAACTTCATCACCCCGGCCTGTCCCGGACGAAAAAAGCGTTCGTGATCGACTGAGAGAAGGATAGCGCCATCGTCGGGCGCGAGAGTGACGGTAAATTCAAAGCCGCGCAGCAGTTGCGAACGCGCCATCAAACGTGCCTCGACAGTGAGTTGTTCCTGGAGTTCAGCCACATAGACGCGTAGTTCATGCTGCACATGCTCAGAGGCGCCTGGTTGGAGCGCTGATGCAAAGGGAACTTCACCCTTGTCATCGCTCTCAATGGGAGTCTGGCTCACATAGCGCTTCCAGACGACAGTTGAAGCGATTTCCAGGGTTGAGGCCAGCGCACAATTATGGCTGGCCAGCATCTGAAAGAATTGGTGCACTTTCTCCTGTTGCCGGAGTTCTTCCTTCTCGCGCACATAGCAGAGTATCCAGGAATTCGGAATCGTCATAAGCACATATCCCTTTCTTATTTGTGAGAACTCATCGGCTTACAGAGCACAGAAGCCTATCCCAACGGCTACCTGGCTATGAGCCACGCAGAAAATTCTTGTTCATCGGCTTATGGCCAGGTTTGAACATCTACGTTGAGTGCTTCCAGCGCTTGTTTCACCTCAGCAGGAACCGCGCCAAATTCCGAATTAAATTGGAAACTGACCTTCTGGCCAGGATAGTCATTTTTGCACTGTTCGGCCTTCACGCGCAGTTCGCGCGTAATGACTGCAAGCTGCACAGAACTGCGGTAGGCGTGCCAGTCATACGATTCAAGATTCACAATATCGCCATTTTTCATCACGATGCGGCTCATACAATCGCTCCTTCCAATGTGTGAGATCCGTGTGGCATCACTACAACACACGGCGTTGCATACATTCTATTCCTAAATCTCTAATCTGTTTTACCACAAAGCTGGATCATCATAGATATCCTCAAACCACTCCTCGCCCTCATCTTGGGGCGTTTGCAAACCCAGGGCCAGCGCCAGACGTTTGTAGGCAAAAGGAATATGAGAACCGTAAACGTTATCGGGGATCAGCAGAACTCCGCCATCATCAAGCAGCTCGTTACGCCAAGCTGGTGCGCTCAATATGCGCTCGCGCCCTATCTTCTCCACAATTTCAGGCCCTAAGAAATTGATAGAGAAAAGGTGGTGAATGTCATATGTGACCAAGAGTGCTACTCGTGCCGCCTTTGGTTCGCCATCATACCACTCATACCCATAGAACGGATGCCAATACGCATACGTTGCTTTAAACATTTCTACCAATGCTCCAAATGCCGCTCGCCCCTCATCTGAACCATTGAAATGCTCATGATCAACCGAGAAAGATAGGATTCCCTCCTCGGAGTTGAAGGTAATCCACATCTCAATTCTTAACCTCCCCAGATAAGAGGCATGCAAATGCAAGTTTGCTTGTTGTCGTGTCAGATACGCCTCAAGTGCCTGTTGAGCCATCAGAGAAATCTCTGGCGCGGCATTGTCAGATACATTTTCCTCTCTGAGCACGCGCAAATGATACCCAAGTGAAACTAACAATTGGAGATAGCGTTGGACCATCTCTCGATTATGTAAGCTCTCTGCAATACGCAGAAACAGATCCAATTGAAGTGGGACCATAATGCCGTCCTTTTATCACAAGCCTGGATCGTCATGAATATCCTCAAACCATTCTTCGCCAGGATCTTGGGGCGTTTGTAAACCAAGAATATCAGCTACCCGTTTCAAACTAAAGGGAGCAGTGATATCGGTCATATTATCAGGGATCAACAAAACTCCCCCATCATCAAGGAGTTCGCATCTCCAGGCAGGTGCGTTCAATAGGCGCCCTCGCCCTAATGTCGCCACGATTTCAGGACTCAGGAAATTAATGATGTAGAGATGGTGAATATCGTGGGTAGCCAACAACGCCTCTCGTTCAGGTTGTACCCCTTCCTTGTCTCCACCATTGAACAATTGATATCCATAAAATGGATGCCAGAAAGTATAGGTTTCTTTGAACATACCTAGCAATGCAATGTAAGCTGCTCGTCCTTCGTCGGAGCCATTGAAATGCTCTTGCTCCACCATGAAATAGATTACGCCCTCTTGCGGTTTGAGAGTGAACCAAATCTCAATGGTAAGATCTCCCAGATAATAAGCAATCAGTCCAAGGCTAATTTGGCGCTGCTCCAGATATGCCTCCACACCCTGTTGAGCCAGCAAAGAGACTTCTGGCACCGCCTGCTGGTAAACTTCATCTTCATCTTGCGTAATTACACGAAAACCAAGCCTGACCAGCAACTGGAGATAGCTTTGAACCATCTCTCGATTATATAAATTCTCTGCAATACGCAGAAACAATTCTAATTCAAGTGGGACCATAGTATTTCCTTTCCGTTCCATTCGTGTCGTGCGCAGGGACAATGTATCTCCTAAACCAGATTATACCTCTATCGCTGCGGTGGCATCTCCATTGGCGGCAATTCTTGCGGCGGCTGTTGAGGAGGAAGTTGTTGCGGTGGCGTTTGCTGCTGCCCGACATCTATAGCATTTTGGGCGGCAGTAGCAGCGCTTGCAGCAAGCCTCACCGGGTTAGTATGTGCTTTAGGTAGATCTGGAGGTGCCTCTTCCCATACCTTGTCCGGTGGTGATGTCATGATTGTTGCACCTGCTTCTTTGAGCTTGGCAAACGCGTTAGCTACAGATTGTGGTAGTGTGCCATCGCTATTCAGTATTTTAGAGTTAAAAATGAGCACAATCGGGTAGCCAGGGTAATCACCCTTGTCTTTTACTATCTGCCTTTTCAGATCACCTACCTTGGAAGTTAGCGTGCTCGCAGTATAGCTTTTAGTATCAACTATAGCTCCTTGCGTAAACGGCCCGCTCTTCATAACAACATCTGCGGCTTGCTTGATCTGCCCATTAACTAAAGTAACATCCTCTATCCTGGCAATTGTATCTTTATGCGCAGCACACCATTTTAGCTCATAGAGGTAGCCAAGATAACTTCCATCCTCAAAAGAAGAAGTCATTAATCGCTCTAACAAGCGACCAGCACCAGGAATGTTAGCAATTTGTGCATACAGATCAACAAGTTGTTTCAGGGTTGGTTGATTCCCTTTTCCCCTACTCAGAGAGAGGATTTTTTTCACGATTTGATCTGGGGTGGGGCTATTTGGATAGGCTCCATCGCTGTTGAGAATCCCTTGCAAGAAGAGCAGAATATCAGCGGAGTTACATCCGGTTGCCAGGAGTGCATTCATGATCTGCTCAATCTGAGCTTTAGTTAAGCCCATTTGCAATAGTTGTTGCATAATGGTTCGGAAAGTTGCTTGTTGCGCTTTGCTGAATTTGCCTCCATATAGAGCATACAAGCCATCTTTAGGATCAGTCAGGTCTGGAGAATTGGGATTGGGCGGCTTATTTTTCTTCCAGCCAGGATCAATTTTGCCTGTATAGGGTTGTGGTGCAGTAGCCGGGTAGATGACGTTTTTCAGGTTGTTGAGATCGCTGTTAAGGCCCTGAATATCCCTCTGGATGTCTTCGGCCAGTTGTTTGATGGTGGCGATAAGGATGGCGCCATCGATAATGGTCAGGATCAGCCCAAGAATATCGGCAATGGGGTTGAAGCCGCCCTCAGCGACGGCTGCGATATCCACGTCGGCGGTGATCTCAGTCAGAACTTCATCACCCTCCAGTTTGGCTGAGGCTATTTCCACAGACTCCATAATGTCACCAACGCATTGCGCAAAATCCTCTGTGATTTGAGCTAACTTGTTGACTTCAAACGCCATGTTCGAGATATCCAGCTCTGTCTGGGTAAAATCCATACCTAGATTGGTCATGACATTGGCCGCCTGACCAGAGATGATCGTATTGCGTTGCAAGGCCTGCTTTGCCTTTATGTCGTCGATGTTGGATTGGAACGATTGGATGGAATTGCTATGCACAGTATTCATGTCATTGGCATGAATATGAAACCCATTCATAGGATCGAGAAATGGCGCGATCCAGTTGAGCAATGTATCTATGACCCCCATTGGTTTCCCTCCGCGTATAGAGAGATATACGCTTATTCCATTTATACGACTTAAAAACTCTATCCCTACTGTGACAAAGCAAGCCTGGCGCGTTCTCACAAGCCATACAGCGTTATGAGAACATTTGCGCGATTTCGGCCTCGGCCTCGTCAACTGTATCAGCCGAGTTATGGAGCGCCGTAGCGAAGGAGAGTTGCCAGTGATAGCTCTGGCACATACGCTCGTTGTGGGGATGGAGCACATCTAACAGCAGGTTTGACAGGTTGGCTGGATACGTTTGAATATGGTTTTGCATACGCTGCCAGGCAAGCGCGTGATCACTCAACGCTTGATTGGCGTTTTTGGTGATGGTGTTGGCAACGCTACGCATGCCGTCGGTATTAAACATAAGAAGGTCGTTAGCCATTGGATGTTTCCTTTCATCATTATAGGGCAAGCTCATCTTCATAATGAGTGGCTGGTATTTGCTTGCCACCGTACTCTTCTACCGAAACTGTTGAAGAGTTTCCCTGTAAACATATGTGTTATATCCATTCCTTTGCAAGTATAATGGGTACATATACAAAAATCAAGTGAAAAACTTCACAGTGTTCCAGGACATTTCTTCCATCCAGCCTCTTGCGATTTTATAGCGGGCGTGCTATAAAAGTACGAGAAATGCATCAATGGATATGCTCTCTATTGCGTAGGAAGCACCTTTCTTGCACACACCTCTTAAACCTGGCAAAATATGTGATAAGCGGGGGCGGTGATGCGTTTCATATCAATAGGGACGTATTGTAATCCAGAGAGTTCAGGAAGACCAACATGTTGAACCCCTTGCAGCGTCTGCGTAATTTTATATTCGGACCAAAAATACAAGAAAACGGCTACTATCCAGCTATGGATAGTGGTTATGAAGAATATGACCCTGGCGACGATCAGCGCCAGCTATATACCGCGCTGGACATCGGTACAGCGTATGCCAAAGCGATGATTATCGAGGTGCAGGACGATATCGGCGTGGTGCTTGGCGTGGGACGTCACCAGCAGAGCTACACCCACATGTCGGACGGAATCGTGACCGATATTCCAGGCGTGATCGCCAGTTGCAACGAGGCGCTCATCCAGGCGGAGAAGGACTGCGGCGGCCTGATCGCGCCAAATGCAGTGATCGGGATCGCGGGCGAACTGGTCAAAGGGAGTTCGATCACGATTAGTAAGCAACGCTCCAGCCCCACCAAACCGATTACCCAGGAAGAGCTGCAAAGTGTGATTTTAAGCGCGCAACAGAAGTTGCTGAAAAGCGCGAAAGAGCGTATCTCTGCCGAGACCGGCTACCCCAACATTGAAGTGTCCCTCACGAACGCGGCTGTGATCTCGGTGAGCATCGATGGGCAGACGGTGAGCAATCCCGTTGGTTTTAAGGGCCGTCACTTTAGCCTGACGCTCTTCAGCGCTTTCGCACCTTTGATGCAGTTGGGCGCTCTGGAGACCGTGGCTCAGGGACTGGACCTGACCCTGGTAACGGTGGTCGCTGAGCCATATGCCCTGGCCCGCTGCTTGAGCCGCAACGCCAGCGCCGATAGCGGAGCCATTTTCATCGACATTGGTGGAGGCACAACCGATATCGCCCTGGTGCGTCAGGGGGGCATCGAAGAGACGCGGATGTTCGCGCTGGGTGGGCGCACTTTTACGCGCCGCCTGGCCTCGCATAAAGGTCTTTCGCTCAAAGATGCTGAAAAGCTGAAATATAATTATAGCCTGGGCAATCTAAAAGGCCCTGAAAAAGACGAGATTCAGCAGATTTTCGCATCAGAGGCCCAGACCTGGATGGACAGCATAGAACTGCTGATTGAGGAATTGGCCAAAGGCGAGCTCTTGCCGCCGGCGATCTACCTGGTCGGCGGAGGGTCGGGGCTGCCTGACCTCTCAGAGAAGCTGGCGGCTTTTCCCTGGACCGAGCGGCTGCCTTTCGCGCATCAACCCATTATCCAGACGATCCAGCCTGAGATGGTCACGAGCATCGCCGATCCTCACCGCCTGTTGAAAGACGCGCAGGATATTACACCAATGGCGCTGGCTTATCAGGCTATTGAGCTGCAAAATGACGATAGCATTCTGGAGAGAACGCTCTACCAAGTAATTCACGCGATGCGTATCTAAACGCTTGTTTTTGTTGAGTACCTATGTAGAAGCCGTAAAAAGGGGAGAGGGCATATGGGCGACGAGCAACAGACGATCTTACTCAGCCCTGAAGAAGAGCTAACCAGCGTGCGGGAGCGCCTGGAGAGGGCGCAGGCCCGGCGAATTACACTGGTAATTCCGGCGCAGACACAGTTGCGCAGCCATGTTGGCTGGCGCTTGATTCACGCGCGCATGCGTGAATTGGGCAAAGAGCTCCTGGTGATCAGCCCGGATCGGCAGGTGCGAGCCGTGGCCAAAGCAGCGGGTTTTCAGGTCGCGGAGACGCAGCAGGAGGCGTCATCCAGCAATCGCCCCCGGCTGGGCGGTACACGGCCTGGTGCGATCAATACCAGGAGCGCGGGCCGCTCGCGCGTGGGTTCCAGTCGTAGTGGATCGCAGAGCCAGCCTTCGCAGCAGCCAGGGGCGCGGCGGCGTTTGTCCTCGAATATTAGTAACAGACCCGCCACGCGCCCCTCAACTCCCAGCCGACCGAGCTATGAAGAGGAAGAGGAGACGTTTGAACGCATCAGGCGCCGGGAAGAGGAGGCCAGCCAGCGCCCTCAAAGCGCCCCGCCCCCTCTTTTTGAGGAGTCGGAGGACAATCCCCACCAGGCCTATAACTTTAGCATCCAGGCGACTCCCGCCGTGCGCCCCTCGGTGCCACATCGCGCTGAGGATGACGAGGAAACCTTCAAGAATACCTATGAAGCGGATTATGAAAAAGCTCAACCTATTCGCAAAGCAGTCAGAGAGGGAACACGCCCCAGTAGTCCACCGCCAGGTCAGCGGCTCCCACGGGAAAGCTATGGCGCGAGCCGCTTTGAGGAGGTCGAGGAGGATGTGCCGGATATTGCCGATAGGTCAACCGAGGTCATGGAAAATAAGATTGAAGACCTGGGGGATACGGGCCTCATCGACATGCCTGAGATCCACGACGACCAGCCGCTCGATACCCCCGGCGCCCGACAACGCGCGTGGGGTGCACAACCACGCTCCAGTACCGGGCAGATCCAGCCAGGACAGCGCCCTTCGCCCCGCGCACCACGTTCCGCACCATCTGGTTTCGATGACGACGACGACCTGCTGGCTATGCCTGAGCAACCCGCGCGCGGCCCTTCAAGTTCTCCACGCTCCTCGCGAGGCTTAAGTCAGGGCCAGCGTCGTTCGCAATCACTCAATCCCAACCAGGGCCGACGCTCTTCGCAATCACTCAATCCCAACCAGGGCCGACGAGCTTCCCAATCGCTCGCACCCGGCGCGGGCCAACGCGGTTCACAATCACGCAATCCCGATGCAGGTCAGCGCAGCTCGCAGCCACTCGATCTGCGCGCGGGGCCGCGTCCATCCCAGACGCTTGCACCCGTTCAGGGTCAACGTGGCTCACGTGGTTCGCAGTCGCCTGATCTTCGCAGTGGCTCGCGTGGTTCGCAGCCAATCGATTTGCGCGCGGGCCAGGGTTCATCTCAAACGCTCAGCCCTGGCGCGGGTTCGCGTGGGTCGAAAGCGAGCCGACCAGCATCACAGGAGAATGCAGGGTTGCGCGTCGTTCCTGCTAGCCAGCCACCCCCCAGGCAGCAGTTTGTGCCGCCAACTACCAGCAGGCAACGCACCCCACGCTATAACAGTCGGGGTATGACTATTTTCCTGACCGCGCTGGCTCTGCTCCTCGTAGTGGGTATAGCCCTGTTCTACTTTGTGCCGTCGGCTACCGTCACGATTGCCCTGACCGCCAGTCCCTATAGTCAGACTGTGCATCTGAACGCGATGACCAGTCCCCAGCCCAACGCACCGGATCAGACGTTGGCACACATCCTGGTATACACAAAGCCCGTCAGCGACCAGGGGATGGCTCACGGCACAACCAGGGTGGGCAATGCTCAGGCGCACGGGGTGGTGACCTTTACTAATAGTGGGAACGCGAATGTGGATATTCCCACCAACACCGTGATTGCCACACCAGATGGCACCCAGTTTCTCACAGGCGCCGACGCGCTGGTGGTCGCGGGCACGACTCTGCCCGGTGTGCCAGTGGCCGCTCAACAGTCGGGCGAGAACGGCAATGTCGAGGCCAATACGATTACGACGATCCCAGCGAATAGTCTGAGTACGATTGCACAGTCTAGCCATCTCAGTGCGGGAACGGTCACCACGAATAACTTGAGCGTTACTAACGACCAGCCTACCGGCGGCGGGGGCGCTGCCACGGTCCCCGCAGTCACGCAGCACGATTATCAGACGCTGGCCCTGAAGCTGCATCAGGATTTGCAACAGGCACTCCAGAACTGGCTGGCCACGCAGGTCCACACGGGCGACGCGCGCGGCCAGTTGGTCCCGGATGTGCTGGGCAGCTCCAAACCGCTTGCAGACGAACAGATCAACGTGACCCCTCAGGTTGGACAACCGGCGAGCAACGGCACATTCACTGGCACGCTCACTCTGCGCGTCAGCGTGCTGGTGGCGCGCTCAAAAGATCTTCAGGCCGCGGCGGGCAGGCAGTTGAACGCGGCAGCTTTGCAAATGCATCCAGCGAAAATGCTGGCCGCACAGTTGCCGGTGACACTTAACCAGCTCCAGAGCACCTCAGCGCAGGATGGCCGCACCCTGGCTATCAGCGCCAGTGCCAGCGGCTCCTTGATCCCACAGCTCGATCCAAATGCTATCGCCAGTTCTCTCACCAATAAAGGTACGGGTCAGGCGCAGAGTGATCTCAAAAAAGGCATCGGCACCTCCAACCTGACAGGGGTAAAAGACGTGAAAATTAGCATTTTTCCGTCATTTTTCTCAACTCTTCCCTGGCAAGCGGGGCGTATTCGCGTGATCCTGCAACCCGTTCAGGGGACACCACCGCCATCCATCAAAAATGGCTCCTAGATGATTGGCATACCAGATAGTCACAGCCAGGGGAAAAAGACGCTCCTGTTTCGTTCCAGTAAGTAGAATAGTAGAGGCAGAGATAGATGGAGAAGTGGAGCGTATGCCACGCCTGATAGCCCTGGATGTGGGCGCGGCCAGAATCGGCGTCGCGTTAAGCGATGCGAGCGGCTTGCTGGCCTCACCCTATACAACCCTGCGCGTCACACGCGATGAAGCGCAGCTCTGGGCCGAGCTGCAAGCCATCATTGCAGAAACCGAAGCAGCAGAACTAGTGGTTGGCCTGCCGGTGAGCCTGGATGGACAGATTCACGCGCAGGGTGAGCGCATCCTGGCCTTTGCCGAGCGCCTCAAAGCGCATATTTCCTTGCCAGTAGTATTCTGGGATGAGCGCCTCTCAACCGTGGAAGCCGAACGCTTGCTAGCGGAACAAGGACAAAGGCCACGTGAACGGCGCCAGAGCCAGGGAAACCGCGGCGGACACAAACGCAAACGGCGCACTTCACAAGGGATCGACGCGCTGGCCGCGACGGTGATTCTGCAAGAGTACCTGGATCAACATGCATACAAGAGAGAAATGCGATGAAGCGCAACAGAGGTTAATAAAGGCATGAGAAAACGCGGACGCGGCGCCATGATCGCCGTTTTTTTGGTAGCGCTGGTCGTTTTTGGGGCCATCTGGTCCGTCTGGTCTATCGCAACGACGATTTTTGAACCCCCGACCAACACCTCAAATCATACTATCACTCTGACTATCCAGCAGGGAGAGAGCACGCAACAGATCGCCGATGATTTACAGAACAAAGGCCTGATCCGTAGCGCCCTGACGTTCCGCCTCTGGGCCAGGATCAAGGGCCTGGACAAGACCCTGGAGGCGGGGGTGTACATCCTCACACCTGGCATGACTATCGATCAGATTATCGCGCGCCTGCAAAATGGACAGCCCGACGAGAAACAGCTGGTGGTCATCGAGGGGGACCGTCTGGAACAGATCGCCAGCATCGTCGACCAGACTGGTCTGCAACGCTTTAATAAGCAACAATTCCTGCAATATGTGAAAAACCCGCAGGCTTTCCCTGACCGGGCCAATTATCCCATCCTGCAACAGATCCCCCAGGGACAGAGCATGGAGGGATTGCTCTTCCCGGATACCTATCAGATGCCGACCAGCTATGATACGGTGAAAATCATCGATCACATGCTCGATAACTTCACTCAACAGGTGCAAAGCCACGGCCTGGTGGCTCAGGCCCAGAAACGCGGCCTGACAGAGTACCAGATGGTCATTCTCGCCTCGATTGTCCAGCGTGAGGTGCGCTTCGCGGGTGATATGCCTCAAGTGGCCAGCGTCTACTGGAACCGTATTGAAAAGCCCAATGCCGAGACCAGGGGGCTGCTCGGCGCCGACCCGACGGTGCAGTATGCCCGCGATACGGATAATCCCCCGGCGAGCTACTGGCAGCCGTTGCAGGATGTTGGAGGCAAGGTTGCTCCCAAGAGTCCCTGGAATACCTATAACACTCCGGGTTGGCCGCCCACACCGATTGCCAGCCCTGGCTTACAGGCGCTGCTGGCCGCCGCCTCACCAGCCCAAACCAACTACTACTTTTTCCTGTCTAAGAAGGATGGACATAACGTCTATGAAGCGACCTACGCGCAATTCTTGCAGGATCAGCATCAATATCTATCCCAATAGTAAAGAGAGTTTTCTTTTATGAATATTACCATCTGGCAAACCATTTTTCTGGCGCTGTTGCAGGGCGTGACAGAGCTGTTCCCCGTCAGCAGTTTAGGGCACACGGTCATTCTGCCGGGCCTGTTGCCGTGGCTCTTCCCGCCAGGCTTCGCCAGCAACACCGGCTGTGATGGGCAAAGCTGTTTTCTGCCCCTGGTTACAGCCTTGCACATCGGCACGAGCGTTGCTCTGGTAATCTACTTCTGGCGCGACTGGTTACAGGTGTGCAGGACCATCTGGAACAGCATCAAAAACGCGGGCATCCGCAAAGATTCTGAGGAGTGGGTAGGTTGGTTGATTATCATTGGCTGTATCCCCGGTGGTATTCTGGGTGTCACGCTCGAAACGCCGCTCAAGAAACTGTTCTCATCGCCAGTGCTCACCGCCGCTTTTCTAGTCGTCAACGGCGCGGTCCTCTACTTTGGCGAGGCGTTGCGCCAGCGGGCCGAAGCCAAACACGCCATTGCCAGCATCAAAGCGAGCGAGGCCAGTTTTCGGCCACTCTCCTCGCTCACCTGGAAAGAAGCGCTTATCGTAGGATTAGCGCAATCGCTGGCCCTGATTCCAGGCTTCTCGCGCTCCGGCACGACGATGGTCGCGGGCCTGGGTGTGCGCCTCTCGCACGAGGATGCGGCCCGTTACTCGTTCCTGCTGGGTACGCCATTGATCGCGGCAGCCGGCCTGCTGGAGATCCCGCAATTGTTCGGGCAGAGCGCGCAGACCTGGGTACTGATTATTCTTGGCATGGTACTTTCGGGCATTGCAGCTTTCCTGAGTACAAAGTTTTTGACCAAATACTTTGAGAAAGGTCGCCTGACGCCTTTTGCCATTTATTGTGTGGCTTTCGGCCTCATCGCGCTGGTCGCGCTCTTCTTCCTGCACGCGAGCTAACACGCCCACGTGCAGGCAGTTTGCAGTCGTGACTGTACCAGTGTGGCGCAAGGCGTATTATCTGGCAAAAACGTCTATCCAAAATGGCTAGTTTGCATGGATGTATGGGGCTTGCAAAATGTTATCCGTCTGATACAATAGACGTGCTCTGGAAGAGCCAGGGCAGGTATTTTTAATTAAGAAGAGGTACGTTCCTAACATGAACACAAAAACCATCTCTTACGTGGTCGCCGTCATCGGTGTACTCGCCCTCGCGGCTGGCATTTACTGGGATTTCGTGAAACATGATCATCCTACTCGCGGCCTGGTTAGCCTGATTGTTGGTATTATCCTGATCATCGCCGGCCTGTATGGCGCCTTCATGCTGAAGCCCAGAGCAGCGTAACTGCTCGTCCGTTCGTTTTGGCAAGGAAGCCCTCCTCAAAAACCCGTTAAGAGTCTCTGAAGGAGGGCTGATTTTTATCTTGAGGCAAGGCTCTGGCACATGGGGTGTCGGGCCAATAACGTTCTATGCAATAGTGGCAAGAAAGGGAACTCTATCATGAACAAATCAACGCTGTTTGGACTCGGCATCCTCCTCCTTATCGTGGGGATTGCGCTCGGTATCTTCTTCCTCATTCCTGGTATTAACCACATCATCACAACCTCCACAGCGCACGTTAAACACGCAACGGCCTGTTTTGTGCTGGCGCTCCTGGGTCTGGTCGTGGCGCTGGTGAATCGCCCAAAACTGGCGTAATTATAGCCTATTCACGTTTTGCTCGCACAGCAGGTGGTGAAGCGCCTGGTCCAGGCGGGGATATTTGAACAGAAAATGCGCCTCCGTTAAACGTTGAGCCAGGATCTGAGCAACGAGACGCGCCAGACCAGGGAGCTTTTACAATTTGTCCATGAGCTACTGAGGCGTCTCAGACCGCTCTTGCGACTACCCTGGGTTGCTCAAATGGCCGCGCGCCTGGTCCAGATCATCGGGCCGCTGCTCGGGCAGCCTACCGTTTAGGCGCTTCACCCGGTTGCCCTGTTCCTAGCACACCGCGCGCTTTCAACCGCACATACAGCCACAGCCAGAGCCAGACCCACAGACCCCCGAAGACATACGCGCCCAGCACATCACTGGCCCAGTGGTCACCCAGGTAGATGCGCGAGGGGCCGACCAGCACGACAAACAGCCCGGATACGATCAGCAATACGGTGCGCCACCAGCGGTTTGCGCGAAAGGCCAGAATGCCAAAGCTGAATAACAGGCCCCAGAAGGCCACATACGACATGACATGCCCGCTGGGAAAGCTCAGGCCGTTGGCACGTTGCAAGATGCTCACCAGCGGTGCGGACGGGCGCGGGCGGTCTACCACGAGCTTAATCACTACGTTGAGCACTGCGCTGGTCGCGCTCACTGCTACGATGATCAGCGCTTCCAAACGCAAACGCAGCACCCAGAAAACTACCGCGGTGAGTATGATCAGCCCGGCAAAGACTGAGATGGTATTCCCCAGATAGCTGACCGCAACCATAAATGTGTTAAGCCAGGGGGTGCGATTCTCCTGGAATTCACGGGTAATGGTCACATCTATCGGTAGAACGGGGTGAATATGCACCCAGAAGGCCAGCACAGAGAACAGGGCCATCAGCACAAGATAGAGTGGCAACAACACACGTGCCTGACGCAAGACATGATGCCAGGGGCGCCGCGCTGTTTGCACCTCCTGTTGAGCTGCATCTACTACTCCCTCTACCGCCTCTCCTACTACATCACCGGGATTTTTTTTGTCCTGCTGGTCATCTACTAAATTTCTATCTACCATGTTATTTTGCTTGTTTTGCGTCGAAGGTGGATTCTCTTTTTGCGGTTGCATGATACCTCTCCAAAACTATATGCTACGGGAAGAACATTCCCCCATCTATAATAAACACTCATCTATCGGGATAATAGTAGCACTATTCGCTGTTTCCTGAAAAAAGACACAGGCAGCTACAGGTGGGTTAGCTATTTTGCAAGAACAGCGATGAATAGAAGGAGAAAAACATGTCAGAAGTTGTGATCCGCCAGGCGCGCCCCGCAGACCGAGAGGCGGTGCTGGCCTTTTGCGCGCGCACGTGGGAATGGGGCGATTATATCGAGCATGTCTGGGATGAGTGGCTGCGCGATCAGGCAGGCGTATTGCTGGTTGCGCTGATCGATGACCAGCCGGTGGGCCTGCTGCATTTGCAGATGCTCAACGCGACCGAGGCGTGGCAGGAAGGCATGCGCGTCGATCCGACGTACCGCAAACAGGGCATCGCCACGCAGCTCAGTCTGGAGGCAGGCGCGGAGGCGATGCGCAGGGGCGCTACCACGGTGCGTCTGATGACCGATTCGACCAACGTGGCCTCGATCAGCCTGGTGGAGCAGGCCCATAGTCGTCGTGTGGGTGCCTTCGCGCCGCACACAGCCACGCCCGTGACCAATCCCCCCGCACACAACTACAACCAGGATGAGCCGGTCCGCGCGACCCTGGCCGACCTGGATGAAATCATTGAGTACCTCAATGTCTCCAGCAATTTTCCCGTCGTGGGCGGCCTCTATTACAAGGGATTTGTCGCCTACAGCATCTCTGATACGCTGCTCAAGGAGAAGATCCAGGCCGGGCATGTCTATCTATTGCGCCGCTGGGAGCGCCTGGATGGTCTGGCTATCGCCGAGCCGCGTACAGAGCGCCAGGGACGCCACCTTTTTATTGGCTATATCGACGGCACGACCGAATCGATCAGCCTGATCGCCTACTTCTTACGGCGCACATTGCCCGAACTGGGTTTAGATGAGGTACGAGCCGCTGTGCCTGACCTGATCATGGTGCGTGACGCCTTCACCGGCGCGGAATATGAGTGGAATGGCTTCATCTTTTATACGTATGAGAAGAGTCTGGTGTGAATCTATGAGTTATTCCAGATTTTTCTCTGCGAGAAAAATCTGGAATAACTCATAGATTAGAGAGCCATTTGGCGAACTTTCCAAAAGTTCAGGATGATTTGTGCAGATTAAGCCACAGCTGGAGCCGAGGCTGCTTGCCAGCGGGCGGGAATAGTCTCTTCCTCGCGTCCATCGTAATCATCCGAGTGGGGCGGGAAGATATTGTATTGTCCTACGACAGAAAGTTGTCCATCCTCATCTGAGATGAGTCGGAGGAAAATCGTAAGCCAATTATCGGCCTCTGGCACGTCCTGGCCGCGCACAATGCAGTAGTCATTGGTGTAGCGGCCACGCTTGAAGATGCGCACACGCCGATCTCGCATTTTGCGTGGATCGCGGCGCACACGGTAGACACGCTGTTCATGAGCATAGCGCATGCTGGAGACATCCAGAAAATGCTGGCGTTCCAGGCGCGCATAGAGATCTTCGCCCAGGAAGAGGCGCAGGGTGTTCTCAGCGCGTTGCGTGGGCGTGCAGCCATCGCCGAGATCAATCTGGTCGCCCACGCGCAGGATGTCGCTGAGTCCTAGACGCCTGTTGCGCGCTGTGGTTGCGGTCCCGGCGCGGCGCGTCACCTTGAAGTGCTCCGGTGGCTGGCCGGCCATCGGATAGCCCGCGGCCCTGGCGACCTCGGCAGCGACGGCATAACCAGCCCAACCTGCGACACCCGCGACCATGCTCGCTGGCGTGTGGTGATAGTTGGTAGCAAAGGCGACCACACCGCTCGCCGTGAGGCCGTTGCCCGTCGTCAAACGCAGCAAGATGAAGGTGTAGGGGTGCCGATCAAAGGTGTAATTGCGCCGTTCAAGGGACCAGTTCCCACCCAGGCCTGGCCACTGCTGGCGCGCTGCCTGCACGAGGGTGTTGGCCTCGGCAGCCGCTCCGCTGACGTGCTCGACTGTGATACCAGGGGGCTGTTCACCAGGTCGGTTGCGCGCGTTGAGCAACAACTGAGCCAGGCGCGTATGTTTGCAGGAACGCACAGCGCCTTCGTCCTGGCGAAAGGTCCAGGCCGGGCAGTCACAGGAGAGATGGCCCGTGCTGCGATCCGTCAGGACGCGATACCAGGAATTGGCGCGTGAGGCCGATTCAATTGTCATGAGCAGGCTATAATCGCCATTGGCCAGGCTGCGCGGCATCGTTTTTTCCTCTCTCCTCTTTTATTACTTAAAGAGGCGCTTTCATCATACGTGGCGTAGTCTCTATCTGATGGTTTTGAGGAAAAGGGGGAAGTCAGGACGTTATGACGCGAGCGGTAGAGCGCTCTCTGACTTTCCCCGGTCCAACGTTTAGCCGCCCCGTGTGAGGCTGAGGATCAGGATGTTTTCAGTTTTGGGATCAAAGGTGCGCAGAGGCGTTGGCGTGGGCGCGACCCCAGCTCGCGGCGGCTGTGAGGCCATCACCGGGCGCTGACGCGCCTGAGCAGCCTGCACCACCTCCTGAGCAGTCTCCACAGCCCAGCGCTCATCGACCTCAAGCTGGTCCAGAGCGGCCAGCGATTCGATGCGCGGAAAGACCACCGGCGCGTCCCCAGATTTGCCAAAGACCCGCACTGTTCCCAGACCAAGCACAGCCGCGCTAAAGTTTCCCAGGCGGCAGCGTTTCTGCCAACGACCTGCCAGAGCCTCCTGACTCATGCTTTGCCGAGCAACTGACATCTGTTCTCCTCCTTCTGAGTGTTCTGTCTGAATTATCACCTTTCATACACCATACCAGTTATCACACTCGCTCGATCTCAGCCTTGAAATCCATACATGTGTAATATCCAGCACTGGCCTATTCTCTGATGCAAAGGTAAAAACGGAAATGGAAAATGGATTATTCTGGTTGATTACGGTAAATGCATATGTTAGTATGAATACATGGATTTAAATTGAATATAGTCCTACATATCCGAAAACATATATCGTATAAAGCTCATACATTGTTATGGTACCTGAGTCTAATTCCTTGTCATCGGACGGTCAGCCATGATACACTCTGCCTTGAATCGAAAAACTTTGGCAATGGGCAGGGGCATAGCACACCCGGCATAGATATTGATCTGGCGGTGGTAATCATGGCTGAACAATGGCGTATTCTCGTTATTGAAAGCGAAGAACATCTCAATTGGAATATGGTCAACGCGCTGCAAAAGGACGGTTATATCGTGCGCGGCGTGACGAGTGGAGGCGAGGCCATCCGTTTGTTATGGAGCGAAGAGTACGATGTGGTCATTTGCAATCAGCAGATGCCCGACGCGGACGGTTTCGATCTGCTCCAGTGGATGCGCAACTATTCTCCCGACTCGCGTATGATTATGCTGGGCGCGCCTGGCAATGGGGCAGCACGCGCGCAGGCCTTAGAGATGGGTGTGGTCAGCTACCTGGAGAAGCCACTGGACCTGCCCGCGCTCAAGGCCGAACTACGTCGCATGTTACACTCGACGGGTTTTTCCGCCAGCCTGGATTCGTTTGACCTGCTCGATGTAGTTCAAATCATTACCCTGAGTCGCAAAAGTATCGCCCTGGTGGTGAGCACGGGCCTGGAGGAGCAAGGCGTTCTGCGTTTCCAGAACGGCGAGCTGATCTCGGCGGACTATGGCATTCTGCGCGGGGAAGAGGCGTTTTTCGCGCTGGCCGCCCATAAAAACGGCACCGTTGTGCAGCATCCCTGGCACGAACAGGTCGAACCGAATGTGACCCAGCCGCTGTCACGCTTGATCTTTCAGGCCTTGCAGTATCGCGCGAAATACGCGGAGGCGCAGCAGGCAAGTAGTGAGCTAGAGGCGGTGCAACCCGCCAGCAACACACCATTACCCCCCATGCCATCGACAGTTTTCCCAGAGGCCTTGCAAGATCTGGACGATGATGACCGACCTTTCCAGTTTATCCCCGAAGATCTGGAGATCGATGACCGACCTTTCCAATATGTCGCCGAAGCACGTGAAGAGGATGATCGGCCTTTCCAATATGTCGCTGAAACGCGTGAAGAGGATGATCAGCCCTTCCAGTTCGTAGCTGAAACGCGTGAGGAGCAGGATCAACCTTTCCAGTTTGTAGCTGAGGAGCCAGTTGCCGAGAAGCCCCGCGCTACTAGCGCTCTAGAGCAATTGATTCGCGGTACTGCTTCATCGGGTTCGGCGCTGGAACAGTTGGAAGCGTTGCGCAATCCAACGCAGAACAGCGGCGGAACGGGCTCTACGTCTAATGAGTGGTGGCAGCCTGCCAGGCCGTTTCCTGCTATGCAACCGTCCGGGAGCATGCGTGCGATCACCGATGGCACACAAGCGACCCCTCTGGTTCCAGCACCAACCCCAGCACAAAAAACACCAGCAGCCCAGAGCAGCGTCCTGCCATCCTGGTTGACTGAGCCACCGGCGAGCCAGAATCTCCCGGCCCAGCGCGCCCAGACCGGTCACATGCCAGCAGTGCCCCCGACGCCACCGACACCCTATCAGGCCAGTCCCGCAAGACCAGCGATGCCGTATCAGGCCAGCCCTGCTACTCCCTATCAGCTCAATCCGACAACGCCAGCGATACCATATCAGGCCAGTCCCACAATGCCTTATCAAGTCAGCCCGGTAACACCAGCAATACCACACCAGGCCAGCCCTACAACTCCCTACCAAGCGAGCGCGATGGTGCCAACAACGCCGCCTCAAGTCGGCCCCACAGTCTCTCAAGGCTTGCCCAGTTGGCAGCAGCCTGCCGGATCTGCTCTGAATACGTCAGCAGCAGGGTTGCGGAAAACGAAGCCAGAGGAGGCGCTTTACACTGGCCACCAGCAGGCGATCAGGCCGGGCACACATCCGGCACCTGAAGGACAGTCCGCACCAGCCTCTGAACGGCAAGGGGACGTTTCCGGGCCGTTGCGCGCAGTGAAGCCGGAGACGCTCCACAGCCTGGCCGCGCTCAAAAAGGCCAATGTCACTCCGTCTGCCTCCGCGCCGGTACATGTGCCGGGCAAGAGCAGCGAGACGCAGCCAGCGCCGCCTGCCAGGGAATGGGAAATGCGCGATTGGCCACGGCCTCCACAGAAGTTTGCCGAGGAAACCAGCAAGCCTCGCGTGACGGCCCCGTTAGGACCGACGAGCCGACGCAACTATCCAGCCCTGGCAGCGGCTCTGCAAACGCTGGGCCACTCGGTCCCCGGTTTTGTCGCCTCTGCGGTAATCAACCTTGATGGCACGCCCATTGCTCAGGTGACAGCGGATGAGCTGGATATCTCACCACTCTGCGCGCACGTCAGCCAGGTGTTGCGAGGCGCGTTGCAAACGCTGCAACAGGGGCACTGGGAACCCTACGAGCATACGATTATCAGCAGCCGCACCCGGCATATTTTGTTGCGTTTGATCGGTAATACATCTGACACGTTCCAGGTTTTGATTACCACGCGCGAAACGCCGCCTGCGGAAAGCCTGGAAGCGTTGGCCAATGTCGAAGCAGCCATCGCCGCTGCGCTACGTTAGAAAGAACACCATCCATGAGTCAGACAGAAGAAACCATGACCTCCGAAGAGGAAAAGAAAAATCACCGTTTTTCATTTTATGTCGGCATTGGCATCGGCATGGCCATTATGATCGTGCTGGTCATCCTGTCGCTATTGGCCCATTAACTTTTTGAGCTGCTCCAGGTCCAGATCTCGGTTCTTCGCAGTCGTGACAGGTGAGGCCAGTTCGTCAGGGGCAGCGTGGCTCGCAGGACGGTTTTTGGCCGGTTCGCTCTGTGTGGGTGCGGGCGGGACCAGCTCCGCTGGCTGTGGTTTTGCTGGGGGCAGCAGAGGTCGGGCGCGTTTCTGGCCTTTGAGTTGCTGCAATTGCTCCTCGATCAACTGCTCCTGAGAGAGCTGCTCCAGTTGCGCGTCGAGTTCCTGCTGTTGGAGATCCGCCAGAGCGCGGGCACGGGCTTCGATATCGAGCAGGGCGTCCTGGGCATGGCTGGCGCGCTCTTTATCTTTGGGCGAGCCGGATTTGCTCAACGTCTCATAGACGCGCTGCTGTATCAGTGCAGTGCGTTTGCGGGCGGCGAGCAGCTCAATCGTCGTATCCACCTCGCTGATCTTCGCCTCCAATTGGCGCAGGATGCCGCGCATCGTCGCCACCAACTGCTCCTGCTCCTTCTGTTGTTGCTGATAGCGCGCGGCCTGGCGATTCAGGTCGTTATAGCGGCCCAGGAAGTCGCGGGCGGCGTTCTCGTTATTCTGTTGGACAGCCTGTTCAGCCCTTTTCAGCCACGAACTGGCCTCGACCTGCCTCTCCTTGTTGCCCTTCTGCAACTTCATGACTTCGGCGATAATCGTGGCAACCTGCGTTTTCACCTGGACGAGCTGATTGCGCATATCGAGTTGCAGTTGACGCAGCATCTTCTCAGGATCTTCCGACTTTTCCGCCATTGTATTGAGGTTGGCTCGCAACAGGGTGAGGACACGTTCCAACAGATTCATGTGCTAAATTCCCCTAAATTTCTCCACTTGCCCGATGGTCAGATGACGTGCATAGATGGAGGTCACTGGCAAGTGGCCTCCATCCGTGCATTTGATACAGGTCGTTATTTCTCGTTCGTCTTCGACTCAACCACTGGGGACGCACCATTGCTGTTGTGCGAGCCGTTCTGGTTGTTCATAGACGGGACATTGCTCATCAGGTCGCCCAGCCGGGTACCGCTGAGCAACTCAAAGAGGGCGGGCACCTGGGCCACCATGTTCATGATATCACCTGTCAGGCGACTGGCGCCCATGCCGCCATTCTCATTGCCCGTCGAAACAATCGTCACCTTATCGACCTTACTCAGCGGCTCGGCAATAGCGCGCACGATCTCCGGCATGCCCGTGAGCAACTTATCAATCACCGCGGCCTGGTTGTACTCGTGGAAGGCGGCGGCCTTGACCTTCATGGCCTCGGCCTCGGCCTCACCTTTCGCGCGGATCACCTCGGCCTCAGCCAGACCGCGGGCCTTGATGACTTCGGATTCGGCCAGACCACGTGCCCTGGTGGCTTCCGCGTCGCCCAGACCTCTGGCGCGCGCGGCGTCGGCCTGACCTTGCGCCTCCAGGATTGTGCGCTGACGCTCGGCCTCGGCCACAGTCTCGACACGGCGGCGGTCGGCTTCAGCGGCCTTCTGCACTGTGGCTTGCAGTTCAAGCTCGCGGCGTTTGATCTCGGCCTCCTGCACCTTGACCTGCGCCTCTTTCTCGATCTGCGTCACCCTCACGGCTTCAGCGATAACCTGCTGCTGCGTCGTGTTGGCCTGGATATCGTAGGTTTTGTCGGCAACGGCCTGCTGTTTCTTGACCTCAGCATCGAACTCAGCCTTTTTCAGGGACAGATTGCGCTGCGAGGCCGCCTGCAACGCCAGCGATTCGGTCTCAGCCTTCACGCGCTCCTGATCGGCCATCGATTTGGCGACGGCAGCTTCGCGAGCTGCGTTGGCCTGCTGGATCTGGGTATCGCGCGCGGCGTGGGCGGCGGCGATATCGGCGCCTTTGCGGATCTCTACGATTTGCGGGCGACCCATGTTGGTGATGTATTCGTTTTTGTCGCGCACATCCTTGATGGTGAAAGAGATCACCTGCAAGCCCATCTTCTCCATATCAGGCGTGACGGTTTTGAGCATCTTGGCGCCAACGTTCTCAGGATCTTTCACCAGTTCTTCAACCGTCAACTGACCGACGATCCCACGCAGGTGGCCTTCCATGACCAGACGAATCAGATTTTCGCGATCAATCTGGCTCTTGCTCAAGAACTGCTCAGCCGCCGTTTTGATGCTCTCGAAGTCCGAACGCACCTTGATCTGTGTCACTGCTTCAACGTTCACAGCCACGCCCTGAGTCGTATAGAGATCCTGGGGTGGTGCGACGTCAAAGGACATCAATTCAAGCGAGAGTTCCTGTACACGCTGGGTCAGAGGAATGACGAACTTTGTGCCGCCGGTTACAACCTCAACTTTGCTACCCTTTGAGACAAGCAAAGCCTCATTCGGGCCAACTTTGCGTAACATCTTCCCCCAGATGTAGAACACGATAAAAAACACGAACAACACGATAACAACAAGGCCAACTATTGGTCCAATTAATGCTTCCATTGCTGCTACTCCTTTTGTTTATTTGTACTTACGGCTCCCATATACGTGATTTTCGTAGGTTTGAGCTCCTGGCTGTACTGGCGTGTAACGAGAAGATAATGCTACTCCTTCTGCGGCTCCTGGTGCATCACCATCTCCATTTCAGTAGGGCTGGGTGCATCGAGCAGGGCACGCAGTTGGACCAACTCGTCGGCAGGCACGGGATGCGCGACACCCACCTCCTCGTGCATAAAGTGTTCCCATGTATCAACCTCAGCTATGCCGTGCTCGTAGTTCACCACTACGACCTCCTGGTCGCGGGCGATGCGCTGGTTGTCGAAGCTGCGCGCGGGAATGCTTTTACGCAGGCCACTGGGTGAGGTATAGATGATCTCGCCCAGACCTTTCTCCGGGATCGTGAGGCTGACTTTGCCCAGCATGCCTGTGCGGTCCACCACATCCAGTTCCGTCGAGCCTTCAGCACCGGCAAAGATGCGGTTGAGCAGGGCGAGCAGCACGGCGGCGAGCACAACTCCACTTATAATGGCTAGCAGCAGACTCAGGGAGGCAGCCACGCTGGTCAGGTTATGGAAAAAGTACCCGAAGAGGCCGAAGCCCAGCAGAAAAAGACCTATTGAGGTCGGATTGAGATAGGCGAGGAGAGTAAAGCCTCCATGCTGACCCTGTGTCTGCGCTTGAGCCTGCTGGTTTCCGCTCTGCTGTCCAACCCCGTGCGCTGGCGTGGGTACACGGCTGCCAGCGTGTGTACGTACTTGAACACCGGTATGCGCGTGTCCACCGACATGGGGGCCGACATGCGCGTGGCCGCCGACATGCGCGCCACCGTGACTGTGGCCGTGGCCTCCCATCAGGGCTGTTACCAGGAAGAACCCGAAGCCCAGCAGGAAGCAGAAGATGAAAACCAGGGAAAGCGGATCTGTAGCGATCAAGGCGTTCCCTCCTTTCAGGGAAATCCCGCTCAGTGTGTTCTCTTCTGTTGAGCTGGCAAGTAACCCGGTCATTCATGCTTTTGCCAGTTCAGCGAGGAGTTTTTCTGCGACTTATTTTCTATAAACGTAGCATCCCGCGCTACATCAAATCAGGACGAACAATTAAAATGATTACCTGGTTTGCAGGCCCTCCAGCATTTGCTCAAGGGTCGCTAAGGGTGTGTCCAGCAGATGGGCGAAGAACGCGAGATAACCGTGTGGGTCTTCCACATTCGCCAATCGGGTCAGAAACGCCTGCATGGACGGATCATCGACCCAGGTAGAGGCGCTCTCGGCCAGCCACTCCTGCAGACGATCCTCAGGCGGCTCGATGGTGGCCAGCAGATCGGTGCTGAGCAGGTCGGTGCTAAAATCGGGCGGATCGCTGACCAGGTAGCCGGGATGGACCTTGAAAAAGCGCGCCAGCAGGTCGCGGCTGGATGCCGTCAGGTGGACGCGTTTGCCGGCTTCCAACTGAGACATATATGCCTGGCTGATGCTCTCACCAAGTTCTTCCTGCATCGCTTTGACAATCTCTACCTGCGTCATCGGACGACCCAGCCCGCGCAGCTCGCCTTCAACGCCGCGCAGATGTTTGACTTTTTCCGCGAGATCCATACACCACTCCTTCTCATAGCTATCTGCTATAATAAAATATAGCTGTTTGTTATCGCCCTGTCAAGTAGGCTATATCGTCAGGTTGTTCTCTGGAAGTGTACTATAATACTAACGAAGAGCAAAGCCCTTACAGGGATGCCAATGGCACCCGCTCTCCGCACATATCAAATATTCATCAGGGATAAAGAGCATTGAAAGAGAACATGGCCAGAGCAAGTTTATCAGTCATCTTGCCCGCGCACAATGAAGAGGTCGCCATCGCCAGCACGGTCAACAGCGTGCTGGAAGCTCTGGCGACATGGCTGAACGATTTTGAAGTAATTGTAGTCAATGATGGGAGTGTGGATCGGACGGGGGCGATCCTGGACGGCATCGCGGCGACTGAGCAGCGCGTGAAGGTCATTCACCACGAGATCAACCAGGGATACGGCGCGGCGCTGGTCAGCGGCTTTGAGAGCGGCAGCAAAGATCTGGCCTTTTTTATGGACTCGGATGGACAGTTTGATATTCGCGATCTTGAACGCTTTTTCCCGCTATTAGCTGAGTATGACGCGGTGCTGGGCTATCGTATCAAGCGGCGGGATACATGGATGCGTAAGCTCAACGCGTGGGGCTGGAAAATGCTGGTGCGCGCAATCTTTGGGGTGCGCGTGCGCGACGTAGACTGTGCATTCAAGCTCTACACCGCCCGCTTCTTCCGCGAACACCGCCTGGAGACGCGCGGAGCCATGATTAACACGGAGATCCTCTACAAATTCACGCGCGCGGGCTATACCTACACCCAAATCGGTGTCCACCATTTGCCGCGCAACGGCGGTAAAGCGACGGGCGCTAAGCCAGCGGTCATCCTGCGTGCCTTCCGCGAACTCTTTACCTACGCCCAGAAATGGCATCGCGAAGAGCAGCTCGCCAGGCAGGAGAACGCGCGCGTGGAGTTGAGCCGCGAGGGATGAGTTTGCTGCTCACAGCCATGCCACACGCTCAAAATGATAGCAGGCAGAGTTCTGTTTGATAGAATTCTGCCTGCCAATGGGGTGAATGTTAAAGCGTAGCCCTGGTCTTGTGGCCCCGTTCGCCGTATCTCAGACGCATCTTCAAACGGTATATAAAAGTGTCGATCACGGCCTCGCAACCGGTTGTTCCAGGCTCCAGGCTCCACTCGGAGAGTATCGAACGCAGGTCGCGTCTGATCGCAGCGAAATCGCCTTCAGATAACGACGTTTGTTGCAAGACAACCAGTTGCGTAGATAACCGTTTTGCCGGTTTGCGAGCATCCCTTAATTTACGCTCATACGCAGCTTCGCGCATGTACGTTTCCTGATGCTGACGTGCCAAATCATACGTCATGAAAGAATGCATACTCTTTCTCCTTACCTGACAGGTTCAATTTCAATAAGAACATAGGTGCTATGAGCCATTGAGATAAGCCTCCAGCAGCGTCGAGGCTCTCTCCAGTGTCTCTGGGCGTAAACTATATTGCTTCTCATCGCTGCGTATCCTGATCAGGCCAGCTGTACGCAACAGGCCCAGATGGTGGTGCATCGTCGATTTCGCGACTCCGAACTCATCAGAGATTTCCTGTAGCGAGTAACTGCGCGTTTTGAGCAATTGCAGGATACGCAGCCGTCGTTCATCGGCCAGAGCCTGGTAGAGTCTGACGAGCTGCACCGGGGGCATCGAGCGGTCGAGCATCACCGACTCATCGGCCACAGGATGTACAATGAGCTTTACATCCTGATGATTGGGAGTCGAGTTCCAGGGCCGCCCCAGGAAGCTGGAGACCAGCACAATCTTGCGCACCCCGGCCTCCGGTCCATAGACCAGGCCATTGGTAGCCTGCTCTACCAGTTTCTCCGCGCTGACGGTTGCTTGCAGTTTGCATTTTGCCTCGGTATCGCGTTCGAGAATCGGACCGATACGCGCCTCCTGAGGACGAAACACCTGCTCATACCATCCCCATAAGAGGTTGAGCAACGTCTCTTTCATGACCTCGCCGTCGGAAGTGACAAGTCTGCGAATGCGCTCCTGCGCGACCGGACTCTTGGGTACCGCCGTGCGAAAAAACTGCTCCAGAGCCTCCTCGTCACCTTCAGCGGCCTGCAGAACCACGTCCAGCGGAGTGATCTTGCGCAAGTTGCGCTGATAGTAGCCGAGCCAATATAAACGGATCTCTAATGGATCAAGCAGTTCCACATACGAGAGAAAGGCCTGAACATCCTTTGGCTCAGGCGCATCGTAGACCATTCCATAAAGATAGTCCCAGCAATGCAGCGATTGAGACTGAAGAGTAAAAGCTTCCAGCCCTTCCAGCACTTCTTGGGAGCAGGAAGCGCGAATATGTTCAAACCAGTTTTCGCCAACCTCATACTTATACACTTCTTTTTCGTGCCACATATGCTCAAAGTAGATGAGTATGCTTCCCATAAACTCATACGCCAGACCCGTATCGATCTCGACTGGCGGCATACTGCGCGACTTTTCTTGTCGAGGCATGGCAATCTTTTGCCCTTGATCACTCATCATTCGTATTCTTTCGCGTTCGACATTTCTCGTATAAACAGAGTATACACTGAGATCGAGAGGGGAGTCAAGGGGAAACGGCCTGGTTTTTCGATTTTCGTCAAATGATTTGAGAAATATGTTGGAAATTTGTCGAATGCCTATTCTCTGCACCTGCCTTGCAGGAATTGCGCTACCATTTGCCCTGCTTGCTCGTGTTTAGTAAGAGACGAAAAAAGTGTGACAACAGAGAGGAGCAGGGCATTTTTTCATGATGCAAGAAGCATTAGAGGGGCAAACCCTGGGGCATTACCAGCTACAGCGCCGCATTGGATACGGTGGCATGTCAGAAGTCTATCTGGCCGCCGACACACATGAGCACCGCGACATAGCGGTGAAAATTGTGCATCATGGGCGCACTGATGACCTCGCTCGTTTCCAGCGCGAGGTTGAGATGCTTACCCCCCTGGCCCACGAGCATATTCTTCCTGTCTATGACTCCGGTCAGGAAAGGTCCTGGCATTATCTGGCCATGCCCTATATCGAGCACGGCACACTCGCGGATCGCCTGCATACGTCCGGGCCATTCACACCGGACGAGGCGGGCGTCCTGCTCGACCAGCTCGCCAGTGCCTTGCAGTACGCGCATGATCGCGGTATCCTGCACCGCGACATCAAGCCATCGAATATTTTGTTGCGTGATGATGCGTATGCCTATCTGTCCGATTTTGGAATTGCCAAATCGTTGGCGCAGGAAAGCAGCCTGACTCAGACTGGCTTCTTTATTGGCACACCCGAATATATGGCTCCCGAACTTTTCGAGACACAGGCTACTCAAGCCAGTGATATCTATGCTCTGGGCATTCTGCTCTATGCAATGCTCATTGGCAAACCCCCTTTCACGGCTCCCAATCCTCTAGCCATCATAAGGAAGCATCTGCAAGAGATGCCAATAGCTCCGTCCCAACTTAATCCTGCTATCTCACTCGCGCTTGAGCAGGTGATGCTCCGCGCTCTAGAGAAAGATCCGCAGCGGCGTTTTCAGAGCGCGCAGGCATTTGCGGAAGCCTATCGCCACGCGCTGCACCATCCTGAGGTGCTGGCATCGCAATCTGCCAACGCTACCTCTGGCCCTTATACTGATAGCGCAGTGGAAGCGCAACCGACTCTTTCGGCCTCCTTCAAACCATATCACCCGGCTCAAGTCACGCGCACGCGCCGATCACGCGTCTTACTCATGGCTGGCCTGCTCGCCTTGCTACTCGTTCTGCCTGTTTCTCTGGTGGCCACGCTTTCTCCGGGCAAGCACGCGGGTAGCCAGCTCTCTGCGTCATCCACACACTCCCCTACGGTCGCGGTGTCGGCATCTACAGCAACCGCATCGGCAGCATCAACGTCAGCAACGCAGCTCATTCCCCCGGCGCTAACATCTACAGCATCGGCATCACCTACAGCAACGCAGCTCACAATCACCTGTACCATCAATGATGCTGCTAACGTTCTCAACCAGAGCCAGATCTGCCCGGCGGGTCGCTCGCCACTCTCACATATGCTGGTGATCAATAGCAGCAACGCTCCCGGCGGCAAAGGCCCTGGTCCTGGTCCTAACCCGCCGCCGACTCCACCGGCACAGACCATTATGATCATTATCGTCGTGAATCCATCCCCGCACGGGCATGGCCCTAACCAGGCTCAGGTGATGATTACCGGTGGTAGCGCACTGCCATTGACCAACAAGCAGTATCACAGTGCGCAGGACGCTTTCAATCAGGCGGCCCATTCTGGTGACTATACCAGCGCGACTCTCGCCGCCATCCAATCTCTCCAGGCCAGCGGTGCCTGATGCTCTGAGCACTCTTTCCTGGCTCGCTCCTTCCTCCATCATTATCATGATTCAGCTTTTTGAGAATGGGAAAGTCTGGGGTACCTGGGGGATGTGCTTCGCAAAAACGTGCTACATTTGCTATGATAAGGGGAGAGCTATTGTTCAATTAGAATAGGAGACCTGGCGAGGTCGTGTCTAGCATGATGGAACCAGGGCATGTGGAAGCATTATGACAACATCCACCCCCAAAAAAGGCATCAGTGAGCGTAATGCCTTCATACTGGTCTTTCTCATCTCATTTAGTCTATTAACGCTGTTCTTTGCCTGGTTGGTTTATGGACAATTCGCCCAGGTCTTTACCAGAGAGGGCAAATGTACTGTTGTATCGGCGCACACCGCTCAGGACCCGGTTGATCTCGATAATCCTACGACAGGCGGCGCACTCTATTCCGTGAGCTTCAAAGTCTCTCTGCTGACAGCCGATGGACAGCGTTTGCAGGTGCCTGGCTATTATCGCTCGTCCAACTTTAACGCATCCGACGCGCACTCGATAGCGTTAATCATGCAGAGCTATCCCGTTGGACACACCACCGCGTGTGGCTATACCTTTCTCGACCCATCGGGCATCAAAGCGATTTTCGCGCCCTCCACGCCACTAGAAGGTTTTCTCTTCCCGGCAGCTCTCTGTGGCGTATTTCTGGTCCTCACCATCATCTGTTTTGTGGCGCTGCGCCGTGGCACGCCCCCAGAAGTACCTTTTCCCGATGAGCTGGAGGAGAGCAAAAGCAGCGTCGCGCTGTAATTTGTGCGATACATGGCCTGCGAGAGCGCATCTGACGTTCTCGCAGGCCATGTATCATTGTATATGTTCTAAAGAATCAGCAAGCCCAGGTAATAGTGTGGGTATTCATCGGCCCTTTGAAAAAGAACAGAGCGTTGCGCACGCCACAATCGTGGATTGGGATACTGATGAACACATCCACAGAATGGCCGGGCGCGACAATACCACTGCCGGGACTAAAGGTGACGTTGTTAGCGAAGTTCACAAAGGAGGTCCATTGAAGTGAACCGGGATTGCTCGCCCTAGAAAACACGCGCGCATGACAAACGTACGCTGCGCCGGTGTTCTGGCAATCCAGATGGCCAACAAAACTCATTGACGCCGGTGTCAGATCGAGGATCGCCGAATTCGACACGGGCGGTGGTCCCGGTGGTGGCGGCGGAGGTGGCTGCGTTGGCGCAGGCGGCTGCGTGGGTACCGGCGTCGGCGTAGGAGCAATGGTTGGTGTTGGTGAGGGTGTTGGCGTTGCTGTTGCCGTGGCTGTGGGCTTTGGACGGGCCGATTGGGCCGTGGTGGAACCTCCACAGGCAACCAGGAGGGCGCTGATCAGGAGCATTACGCCAAACAGAGTGAATAGACGCGCACATGAGAGTGCAGGGGCAGAGCGTGCCCTTTTCAGCGGAAAGTGCCACATAGCAGACCTTTCTTAAGTAGAAGCAAAAGTTACGAGCAAATGGATCAGATGAACGAGCTAGCACACTCGTTTCTATTAGAAGATACGCAATGGGTTACACTGGACTACCTCAGCCTCGGAAAAGCGTGCGCGACCTCGCAGATAGGTAGCCCAGCTCGCGGAGCAAACGCTCGGACTCCTGACTGGTGATGTGGTACTGTTCAATGAAGTGCGTAGCCAGCAAAGCGTGTGGCAACAGACGATCACATTGCGGCCAGATGCCCCATTCAATGTGCGGAAAGACCGCGTTGATCGCAAGCAGCGCCCGTTCTACCCAGGCGCGCTTCTCAGACTCATCCAGAGCATCCTGTAGCACGGCTTGTACCAGCCGATGTACGGAAAGCAGGCGTGTTTCAGGCTCACGTTGAATGAGGGAATAGGCGCGCAAAGTGCCAATCGCCTCATGCAGTGCCAGAGGAGAAACCGCCAACGTTTGCAGAAGCGCAGTAGTATAAGCTGCTCCCTCGGTGAGAAGTTCTTCAGGAATAGCCTCTGGCGAGAGAAAGGCACAGAGTCGCAGTAGCTCAGCAGCAGTAGGATTCTTCTGTTCCACGCGTTGAAATGCCAGAGACCAGGTAGTAGCCACAGAATCTGGATATTCTGTAGCAGTTCTCCCTCGTTCGCGCAAGAGGGTTGCGCGGTGCGTGCGGTAGATTTCCACATACTCGGTCAAACTGGACTGCCGTGCCTCGATGTATGTACCAGCCTGATCCAGGGCCAGGGGCAATCCATCCATCAGGCTCCACAATTCCTGAGCTGCCTGCTGCTCCCTCTCAGACACGGACGCGGTAAGGTCTGCTCTCTCATGCTCTTCGTCGCTAGCGATGCGCCTCAATAAGAATGTGACGCCCTCCTCCTGGCTCATCTTTTCCAGTGTGAGCTTTTTAATAGAGGGGCCTGTAATCTGCGAACGCGTTGTCAGCAGGATTGCTCCATAGGCGCGCCTCGGCAAAAAGTCCGCAACCATTGTCGGATCATCGGCATGGTCAAAGATCAAGAGCCAGGGACCGTGGGCTTGCAGCCAGCATTTGACTGCGGCAATCACAAGAAATTGATCGTTTCCCTCTTTTTCGCGCAAATCGAGCGTAGTAGCGAGCAGAGCAAAATCGGAGGTCAGGGTCTCGTAAGAATCGGCTCGCACCCACAGCACCGCTTCATACTCATCGGCATAGCGATAAGCATACTCAAGCGCGGTCTGTGTCTTGCCAATGCCTCCCAACCCGCAAATAGCGCGGGTCTGGCTCAATGTAACAGTATCGCGCGCGGCCAGAATGCGATGCAAACGCTGGAGAAACTGTTCGCGGCCCGTAAAATATGGATTGCGTAAGAATGGGACATTCCAAAGCACCTGTTTCCTCATGCCCCACTGTTCAGGAGGTTTACTAAACGCTTCTCTGAGCCGCTGAAGCATGTCTGGTCGGGGAGTGGCTCGATCATGTTCCCAGCGGTTGATACTGGGAACCGAGCCGCCAATTTTCTCTGCCAATTGCTCCTGTGTCCAGTGGCAGTTTTCGCGTTCACGCAGTAATCGTTTACCCAGGCTTATCTGCTGTGCATCTGGCATTCTGTCTTCCTCCACGTGCCCTGTCTTGTCACACACCATCAAACTGAAAAAGTGATAGGTAAATGATAGGTTCGCATCTCGTATTTTAACATATTCAGATGTATATTGAAAGTGGAAAATTTCGGAGGATTATAATTGAAAACTGAAAAGAGGCACGTATCCAGTATAAGGAGAAATGTATGGACGAGGACCAACCATCAAAATCTATTCAAGGTGATATTCATATAACTGCTCCAATCACCTCAGGAATCGCACACATTGGGCACAAGGGAAAGATCCAGGCTAGCAATGTGAGCCTGGGTGCTCCACTGCCACTCGATTCTGCCGCGCTCAAAGCCAACTTGCAGGAACTTTTCGGAGCGTTGAGTAGCGCAGGACTGCCCATGCAGACACAGATGGAGGCACAAACAGCTACCGGTCTGGCCGCGCAACAGGCCGAGGCGCCCGCTCCTCAGATGGATGCTCTGGCACAACACCTCCAGCGCGCTGGTCAGTCCCTCCAACGCGCCAATGTAGCCCTGGTGGAAGGGTCCCAACTGGCGGCGGCGGTGGTCAAGCTCGCGCATACCCTGGGGCCGGTTGTTGGGGGCGCGCGCATCGTCGCGAGCTGGTTTGGACTCCACCTGCCTTAGGCAAAACTCGGTGAATATATATGTATGCTCTCTGCAGTAATAGCTCTTCATACTGGGGTGTATGATGGAGGATTTGTATGAGTTTACAATCTCCCGATTTCTCTATAAAAGGTGATATTCACGCTAATGCTTCGGTAACGGGCAATATCGTGGTGATCGGTCATGGCAATCAGGTCAATCAGATCTACCTTCAAGTGCGTGGTGCCAAAGACGCGACCTTTCAGGTGGACCAGCGCGATCCCCTACTCCAGCAATTACTCCAGGCCCTGGCCGACGGCAGCGCCCAGGCTACTATACTGACGGCCAACGGCATGAATCCAGCTATTGCAGCCCCCTGTTGGCGTGCTGAAGATCTTGTGCCTGATGCCCCTTTCCGGTCGCCGCTGGGTATTCCCGCCCCGTTCTCTGGACAGCCCGACCAGCTTGCCAGAAATTTTTCCTCGCTGGACGATTTTTTGCGCCAACTCGATCAGCAGTTCGGCGGTACGCTGTATAGTGTGAGCGATGGACAGCAGAGCCTGAACCTGGCCGACCTGCTTCTCCAGAAAGGGAACCTGGCTCTGTGGCGTTTTCGCCAGGGCGCGTTGCGCCTTTTTGCTGAACAGGCCAGCCTCTACGCCTTAGCTGAAACTCAGGACTCCACTCAACCAGCGCTCCTCACTTTTCAAGCGGCAGCCAGGACTAATCTCGATGTGTTACGCGGCTGGGTGCTCTTTCAAAAATATCGCACAGGCCAGCCCGTTCTCATTGATCAGACCAGCTTCTCAGCCTTGAGTCAGGGTCATTGGCAGGTGGCGCTCGATAGGTGGAGCGCTGAGCGGCGTCTTACTCCCGAACAGGCCCAGACCGAACGCTCTTATCTGAACGCCATTGGCGAACACTATGACCCGCAGGTGGTGCAGGCAGCCGCAAGTGATGCGGAGCGCTATTTCACAGAAGCCTTGCGACGCCAGCCGGAACAGAGCGCTGCTCTCGTCAATCTGGCTGCTCTGCTGGCCGAAAGCGCGCTCCTCACGTACATCGAAACCGGTACTGCGGACCGCCCTCGCTTACAGCATGCCCGTAACCTTTTCCAGCAAGCGCATACTATGCTTGAGCAACGCCCGGACCGCGATGGCCAGGTTGCGTTCGCCCAGTGCCTGCTCTATGAGGCGGTGAGCTTGCCCCCTGATGCGCGCCTGGAGATGGTGCAATGGGCCGCAGGCAGAGTGCAACAACTGCGCGCCTCCCTGGAACCGCATACAGCCACTGCAGTACGCTGGGATATCGCTCAGCTCAACCTGGCGCGACGCGATCCAGGCTTCTTCAATTGGAAAAAGGTCGAGCAGGCACGGGATATTCTGGTGAGTATGGGAGCTATGGCCGTTCTGGTCAACCTGGCTGAACAATGGCTGAGCGCTCACGCGCACACAGCGTCCTCGCCGCAAGCAGGGATGCACGCCGGTGCGCCACACCATTCGATGCCAGCGCATCCGCTACACTCAGGCGGCAATGTTTCTGGCTCAGCAGGCGCACCATCAGGCGTCCACGCGGGCCCCTCCCATGCCTGGCCTCATGTGCCAGCGCATGGGCTTGTGGGCCACGGTGTTACAAAAACAGCGTCGGCCACGCCTCATGGCCTGATGCATGTGCTGCACCATATGTTGAGCACCATCGCGGGGAAGGTCGTTGCGGTAGCGGTTGTGACAACAATCGTGGGCGCTAGCGTGGCCGGTGTAGTACTGACTCATCGGGCCTCAGCCGCCACTTACTCAACAACACGACCCGGCCTGATCTGTGATACAAGTGGAGGTGTATGGAAGCCCCAAAATTTGGATGGGGTCAGCTGCCCTCCCTCGACAACTGGCACACAGTTAGTTATCAATAACAGCGGGTCGCGCGGATATTTATACCTCCAACAACTTCCACACAACCAGACGTTCTCTTCGAGCAATACCATAAGCACCACTGCTGTTCTTGGCGGCACAGCATCGGGCTACCAAACGAAATGTATTGGCTTAGCTGAAAAAGATGCAAATACTGGCTACTCTGTTGAATACTGTAATACTGGTGCGTGGTTTATCGCATCGATCTCAAGTGGTGGAACTATTCTTCATAAATTGGATCACGGTGTCGTAACCACACTCACTACCGCGACAATCTCTCTCACCCTCAATGGAACGACGCTTTCATTCTCAATAGAGAATAACGTTGTCGATACCATCAACATTTCAACGCTCCAACCAGGCGAAGTCGGCATAGTCTACGACTGCGTGGGATACGGCGCCTACCAGACTATCGGGGGAAACTATCTGTTGGTGCAAAATTTTAACTATAAAACGGAGTGAAGAAACTACCAGGCCAGCCGACGCTGTAATATCATCAGATGTGACCAGCAAAGAACTATCTGGGCATCCTCATGCCAGCTCTGGGGCAGTACTACCCGTTGCGCTTATTCGGACGTCGCTTTCTATTGGCATAATGCTCCACTCTGTTTCCTGACACAAGACAGGGTACTGTATCGTATATTCAGTATCTATCGAATATGTACTGGATCAGAATGAAATGTTGAGTGGCGATAAAGCAGTACCATGAAAACACACAAAACAGTAGCGCCAGAGAGCGTCGAACAAGCATCCTATCAGAAACCGCACCGTTCGTTTCGTGAACTGCTGAACTTAAATGTGATGTGGTTCTCTATCAATACTCAATATGCAGCTCTGCTGGCAATTGTTATTCCCACACAAATTGTCCTGTTTGTGCCGGGCAGCGAGGTGGGGAATGCAAATCAGGCGACGCTGCTGGGCTGGTTAGCGCTGGCCGCGTCACTTGTCTCGCTTTTTATGCCGCCGCTGGTTGGGCATCTCTCGGATCGCACCTCTGGCCCCTTTGGACGGCGCCGTCCGTATATTTTGATGGGGGGCTTGCTGCAAATAGGGAGCGCGGCTTACCTGGCCCTGGCTGGCAATCTGCTGTTCTTTCTAGTCGGACTCATCCTTTTACATCTCGGCAATAACATCCTGCTGCCCGCGTATCAAAGTCTGGTGCCTGATCAGGTGGCAGAGAACCAGCGTGGTGAGGCTTCCGGCTATGTAGGCGCCATGACCATTCTGGGCAATGTCGTCAGTCTGGCCCTGGCCGCGTGGCTGCTGGGTGGGGTGAACCAGCACGTGCCTGATGATGGACTGATCCGCTCTGGCGTTCGTATCTACTATAGCATCACGGCAGGCGTGATGGTGCTCTGTCTGGCTCTGACCCTGTTTGGCGTGCATGAATTTCCCTGGCTCGCCCTGAGTAAGCTCCCAGGACGCCTGCGCGCTAGCCTGAAAAAACGCCTCAAACATGACTGGCTCTCTCCCTGGCACAACTATAACTTCACGCTTGTTTTCCTGACTCGCGCCTTTATCATGCTGGGCCTGGCGATGTTTATGACCTTCGTGGAATACTACTTTGCCAGAGTGCTGCACGTCTCCAATTTTGTCCAGGTGACGGCTCTCGTGGCTGTGCTGGCTCTGGGAGGAGGCGTGGTAAGCGGGGTCGTCAGTGGTATCTTCTCGGACCGTCTGCCCCGGCGCGCCCCACTGGTCTGTGCCGCCACCATTTGTATGAGCGTGGCTTCTTTTGCCTTTGTGATCTTTCCCCCTAGCCTGGTCGCGTGGCTCTGGCCGCTGGGCATCCTCTTTGGGCTGGGCTATGGCGCGTATATGAGCGTGGACTGGGCCTTATCTATTGATGTGCTACCCTCACAGAACGAGGCTGGCAAGGATCTGGGCCTCTGGGGAGCCTCCGCGAATATCCCGGCGATCATTGCCCCTTTGCTCGGTAGCCTGATTATTAACCTGGCCGCGCGCGCGGGACAAACCGAACTGGGCTACCGCCTGGTCTTTACCGCGGCCTCCGTTTTCCTTGTGGTCGCCGGGATCTGTGTCCTGTTTGTACGCGAGAAGAGAAAGCAGACGCTCACCCACTCAGAATAGCCCTGGTGAGCTGCTCAGGTGCAATATGATCGAAGAAGTTTTTCCCCTCTGCATGATAAAGATCCTTCGCAATGCCAGGCGTCAGGGCCAGTTGTTCTTTGCGCCCGCGTCCCAGAATGATGGTGCGCCGCCTGTAGCCATACAGTCCTGGATGGGTTCCACCAAACAGGGCAATGATCTTCACCTGGTTGCGGGGCAGGACCATCGGACCCGTATCATCAGTCAGCAGCTTGCGGGCCGCCGCGAGATGCATCGTGCAGGTATCCCCAGTGATGAAGATCTCGCTCTGATCGATCAGCGCGGCCAGTTCGAGCAGGGATAAGCGCGGCTCCTCAGGTCGCAAAAAAACGCGACCTGGGAAATATCGATCCAGTTCTTCCCATAATCGGCACGAAGCCTGAGCATCGCTATATGCCGGCAAGATCTGCACAAGTAATTCCGGCTTCTCCTGCAATGCTCGCGTAATGCCCTGGGCCAGCAGTGGCGTAGGGGGCCGCGTAATCACGGACGAGCTATCCGGGGCGACCAGCAGTAGGAAACCCTGAGCGCGCGCCAGACCTGCCTGTGCCCGGACCTGTGTGACGGATTGCCGCGCTTTCTTGAGGTCTTCTGCACCGAGGTAGAGCGGCACAGGCTCATTTCCATCGGGTTCCGGCAGGTTTTGCCCGAAAAATTTGTTAATATTCTGCCGTACAATTCCCCTGATGGAACGACACTGATCCGTGCGTAACGCTCTGAGCACGCGCCAGCCCTCCCAGATATTGAGAAAGGCCACAGGTGTATGCAACTCATAAAAGAACGTGGGTCCAAAGAAAAAGGGCATGACGGCGGCATAGCGCATATCGCGCAGGTGCCTTGCCAGTTTGAGCGTTGGCTGGGGCAGAAAAATGCCGCGTTTCCACGTCCCCTGGGCCGCGGTAGGAAAAAGGCTCTCATCGACACGCGTAAGCGTATGAATACGCGGATCGTGAGCAAAAACTTGCGCCTGGAGGTGGTTACACAGCACATCTATCGCTATCTCGCCGCCCGGATCATCGCGTATAACCTGGTCAATTGCGCTCGATCCAATCGAAACGGCGTCGCCTATCCCCCAGGGCATCGTGATTAACAGGCGAGGTGAGCGGGCGTATCTCTGCAATTTCTTCACTTCTCCACTCCACTTTCTTGCTCTGCTCATGAATAAAGAGAATCAATCCATCCTGATGCCTATACTTATTATTTTTCAATGTAAATACTCAGCCCAAACCGGACAGCGCGCAGACACTTTTCCCAAAAATTTGACAACCTGGATCTGAGCGTGTTATTCTATATTTGCAGTCAGAGCATGTGAGTGCTAGCAGTCAAACTTGACAAGCAGCGTATCATAGTATTCATCTCAATCGGCCTCAAAGTGGGAGATTGGGATGGGTCGGAAAGCACAATATGATCCCATTGAGTGAGCGCAAAGAGAAGATCTTGCGCGTCCTGGTCGAAGAGTATATCCACGGCGCGACGCCTGTGGCCTCAGAGACGCTGGTACGCAAGTATGGGCTGAGTTTTAGTTCGGCCACGGTTCGCCACGAACTGGCGGGCCTGGAAGAGGCCAGTCTGATCTACCAGCCCCATACCTCTGCGGGTCGCGTGCCAACGGACCTGGGCTATCGCTACTTTGTTGAGCACCTGATGCAGGAATCGGCTCTCTCACTTGATGAGCAACGTTTGATTCGCCATCAGTTCTACCAGGTGCAGGATCAGTTGGATCAATGGGTGCGCTTGACGGCCTCGGTGATGGCAAAACTGCTGCATAGCGCGGCGGTGATGACGCCCCCCCGTTCCAACGAGGGGCGTGTGAAGCACTTTGAGGTGCTCTCGGTTACGGAACTTTCGGCTCATCTGGTCCTGGTCCTGAGCGATGGGACGGTCAGCCAGCAACGTCTGCTGCTGGACACGCCGATTGCCCAGGAAGAGTTCAGCGCCTCGGCGCTACGCCTGAACCAGCTTTTCGAGAATAGAAACGCCCTGGAGGTGCAAGAACTGCTGGCGAAGCACGACTTTTCCGCGCCCGAACGCCTGGTTGGTACGACGATTACGCGCATGCTGACCCAGCACGGCGACCCGCTTGGCGATACATTCTATCGCGAAGGCGTGATTAATATCCTGGATCAACCCGAATTCACCAGCATGGGGGCTGAAGAAGAGCGCAGCGAACGCGTGCGCAAGGTCATGTCGGTTTTAGAAGAACACCGTTTTCTACCCGCGCTGACTACACATTTGCGCGAGATCAACGGCGTCCAGGTGATTATTGGCGGGGAAAACGAGTGGGACGAGATGAAGGATGTCAGCATGGTTGTGGCGCGCTACGGGCAAGAGGGCAAGATAGGTGGGCTGCTGGGTGTGATCGGCCCGACGCGCATGCAATACGGGCGAGCCATCGCGGTGGTGCGTTACATGACCAGAGTGATGAACGAACTCCTGGCCGAAATGTACGGCTATGACGACATATAGAGACACACATTTTCTTACTTTAGGAGGCACTAACTAGTGGGCAAAGTTATTGGTATCGACCTGGGAACAACTAATTCCTGTGTCGCAGTCATGGAGGGCGGCGAACCGGTCGTCATTCCAAACGCTGAGGGTGCGCGTACAACTCCCTCTGTCGTGGCGGTGAATAAAAGCGGCGAGCGTCTGGTCGGCGAAGTGGCCAAACGCCAGGCCGTCACCAATCCCGAAAACACAGTCTATTCGATCAAGCGTTTTATGGGCCGCAAGTTCGACGATCCCGAAGTGGACCGCGACAAACGCCTGGTCCCCTATAAAGTGGTGCGCGCCAACAACGGCGACGCCTGGGTTGAGATGCAGGGCAAACAGTATAGCCCGCCCGAAATTTCGGCCATGATCCTGCAAAAACTGAAAACCGACGCCGAGGCGTACCTGGGCGAGCGCGTGACCGAGGCTGTGATTACGGTTCCGGCCTACTTCAACGACTCACAGCGCCACGCTACCAAAGCCGCTGGCCAGATCGCCGGCCTGAACGTTCTGCGTATCATTAACGAGCCGACAGCGGCCTCGCTGGCCTATGGCCTGGATAAGAAGCACGACGAGCGCATCGCGGTCTATGACCTCGGTGGTGGTACCTTCGACATCTCGATCCTGGAACTGGGCGAGGGCGTCTTCGAGGTGAAAAGCACCAACGGCGACACCCATCTGGGTGGCGATGACTTCGACCAGCGCATCATCAACTGGCTGGCCGACGAGTTCCGCCGCGAAAATGGCATCGATCTGCGTCAGGACCGCATGGCCCTGCAACGTCTGAAAGAGGCCGCTGAAAAGGCGAAACGCGAACTCTCCAGCTCGATGAGCACAGAGATCAACCTGCCCTTTATCACAGCGGACGCCAGTGGCCCCAAACACCTGAATGTGACACTGACCCGCTCCAAACTGGAGCAACTGGTCGAAGAGCTGGTCGAAAAGTCCCGCACGCCCGTGAACAAGGCCCTCACCGACGCCAGCGCGCGCCCCGGCGATATCAACGAGGTTGTACTGGTCGGCGGCCAGACGCGCATGCCAGCGGTGCAGACCCTGGTGAAGCGCCTGTTTGACCGCGAGCCAAACCGTGGCGTGAACCCGGACGAGGTCGTGGCCATTGGCGCGGCTATCCAGGCCGGCGTGCTGACCGGCGATGTCAAAGATGTGCTGTTGCTCGACGTGACCCCGCTTTCGCTGGGTATCGAGACCCTCGGCGGCGTATTCACCCGTTTGATCGACCGCAACACGACCATCCCGACTCAGAAGAGCCAGGTCTTCTCAACCGCCAGCGACAGCCAGCCGAGCGTGGAGATCAACGTCCTGCAAGGCGAACGCGACTTCGCGAAGGACAACAAACCACTGGCGAGCTTTATCCTGGATGGCATTCCGCCCGCTCCCCGCGGCCTTCCGCAGATCGAAGTCACCTTCGATATCGATGCTAACGGCATGGTGAATGTCTCGGCACGCGATAAGGGCACCGGACGCGAGCAGAAGGTTACTATTCTGCCCTCCAGCGGCCTCTCGAAATCCGAGATCGAGCGCATGGTACGCGACGCGGAGTCGCACGCCGATGAAGACCGCCGCCGCAAAGACGAGATCGAGGAGCGCAACCAGGCCGATAGCGCAGCCTATCGCGCCGAGAAGAGCCTCACCGATCTGGGCGATAAGATCACGGCTGAGCAGAGAAGCGAACTGGAGACGAAAATCGCCGACATTCGCGCAGCCCTGCCCACCGACGATATCGGGCGCATCAAAGAGGCCCGCGAGTCGCTGGAGCAGACCTTCCACAAGGTCAGCGAAACGATCTACCGCCAGGCTGGTGCTCCCGGTGCTGACTATGGCGCCGCGCCAGAACAGGAAGCACCCGGCGAAAAGCCGCCCGATGACACCATCGAGGGCGAATACAAAGAAATGTAGGCAACCCGAATGCAGGGGCAGTTTTTTGCCCCTGCATTCCTCTACCTCTCTTTCGCGCAGGTGAAGAACAGTGGTGAACTGCCCTGAAAAAGAAAGGTGACCGGCCCTAACTTGTGGGCTATCGTCTTGCGTAAAACCACCCAAAATTGTACTATTTGAAAGATATCAAAGATCAGTTTTCGATAGAGTGATGAACGCCCGTTTGCATAGAATACGACGAAGGACCATTGCATGGCCACAAATAAGCGAGATTATTACGAGGTATTAGGGGTATCGCGCAGCGCGAGCGATGACGACATTAAAAAAGCGTTTCGTCGCCTGGCCAAGCAATACCATCCCGATGCCAACAAAGAGCAGGGAGCAGATGCCCGCTTTATTGAAGTCAACGAGGCCTACGAGGTCCTCAGCGATGCCCAGAAGCGCAGCGCCTATGATCGCTTCGGTCACGCTGCCGTCAACAATGGTGCAGGCGGCACGGCTGGCTTCGGCGACTATGGCTTTAGCTCCATCAATGACCTGTTCGAGACGTTCTTCGCGGGCGCTTCGACTTCTCAGAGGCGCTCAGGTACTCAGCGTGGCGCGGACCTGCGCTACGACCTGACCATCACCTTTGAGGAAGCGGTCTTTGGCTGTCAGAAAGAGATCGAGTTGCCCCGCTGGGAAAACTGCACGTCCTGCCACGGCAGCGGCGCGCAACCCGGCACCTCAACCTCGCGTTGTTCCGCCTGTCAGGGTACCGGCGAGATCCGGCGCGTCCAGCAATCGATCTTTGGCCAGTTTGTCAATGTGACGATGTGCGAACGCTGCCGTGGCGAAGGCCGGGTCATCACAACCCCCTGTGAGAAGTGTCGCGGCCAGGGACGCGTGCGTAACAATCGCCGCGTGAAGGTCAACATTCCCGCCGGCGTGGACGATGGGATCAATGTGCGTGTGACCGGCGAGGGCGAGGTCAGCTCACGCGGCGGCACACCCGGCAACCTGTACGTGATCCTGACCGTGAAAGCGCACCCGTTCTTTAAACGCAGCGGCAACGATATCATCTATGAGTTGCCCCTGAGCTTCACGCAGGCCGCCCTGGGCGCCGAAGTCGAGGTGCCCACCGTCGATAATAAAAACGCGGCCCTGAAAATTCCGCCTGGCACCCAGAGTGGACGCTCGTTCCGCCTGAAAAACATGGGTGTGCCTGTGGTTCACAGTAGCGCGCGCGGTGACCAGCACGTGACGGTCAAAGTCGTCACCCCCACGAACCTGAGCGTGGAAGAGAAACGTCTGTTTGAAGAACTGGAGCGCCTGGAAAAAGAGCGCAGCGACCAGAACGATAAAAATATCTTCCGCAACCTTTTTGAGAAGACCAAAGATGTGTTCCAATAGAGCATAACCAAAGGGGGCCGAGCGCTAACCCCGCCCGGCTCTTTTTATTGCCCGCCTCTTCTCTGAAGGGTACACGACACCTTTCGGACTCCCTGGTACACACCTATTCTTATCCAGGATCATACACGGGTTTGTACCATCTCTCCCAGGTCGGGGAGAGTTTCCGTTACTCCCTATATGCATCGACCTAAGAATGGGTGTGTTTCCAAAACGAAATTCAAGGGATCGTCGTTGTGCAAGATAGATCAGGCGTGGGTGGCGGGTGCTGCCCGATTTTTACGTTTCCCTGCCCAGAATGCCCAGCCTCTTGCGTTTTTTTGTCTGGATGCGTATACTTATTGTTGTCAAAACATATACGGATATTCCGCGCAGGAATAGACGTCAGGGGATAGCTTGTTGAAGCAGTCGGCAGCGAGATGGGAGAGATTGGGTATGGATGAGCGTTTGGGGGAGCGGAGAGACGATGCGCAGTACGAACTCGTGAGCGAGGAGAAGCAGAACTTGCAAGGATATATCGCGATTAAAGGCACGCGGAACGGCCTGCTTTTAACCCTGGAACCTGAGACCCCCTTTGGCGAATTGCTCAATGCGCTCGCGGAACGGTTGGCTGAGGCCCCCAGTTTTTTTCGCGGCGCCGCCCTCTCGGTGGACATGACGCGCCGCCACCTGCGGGTGAGCGAACGGACCCAGCTTGAGGCGTTGCTCTCCCATTATCATATGTCGATCACGCCTCTACTGCCGGATATGCCGCCACGCACGCCCAGACAGGCAGCATTGACCCAGGACTTTTCCACACCGACGCCCATGCTTTTCGAGGCAGCTATGCCGGCTGCGGCCAGCGGAGAGCAGGTGACGCGCGATGTGCGGGAGGCAAGCGATACGTTATTTCTGCGAAGAACGGTGCGCTCCGGTCAGGCGATTCACCATCCCAGCAACGTGGTTGTGCTGGGGGACGTCAATCCGGGGGCCGAGATTGTGGCCGGGAAAGATATTATGGTCTGGGGAGTCTTGCGCGGCATGGTTCACGCGGGCTACCCCGACAATGAAGAGGCAATGGTTTGTGCGCTCGCGCTGGCTCCCGTGCAGTTGCGCATCGGGCATCTGCTCTCGCGTCCGCCAGAAGGCATCGAGATCCAGCCCAGACCAGAGGTTGCCACTATTCGCAATGGGCAGATCGTGGTGGAGTCCTGGGTCAATGGACGGCCACCGCGCAAGTAGGGCCTTATGGAGGAGTTTATGGATAGTCAGGTGATAACGATCACATCGGGCAAAGGCGGCGTTGGGAAAACGACGACTACCGCGAACCTGGGGACAGCCCTGGCGATGCAGAATAAGAAGGTCGTGGTGTTGGATGCGGATATCGGTCTGCGCAATCTGGATGCCGTGCTGGGCCTGGAGAACCGCATTGTGTATGATCTGGTCGATGTCGTTGAGGGACAGTGCCGCCTGCGTCAGGCCTTGATTAAGGATAAACGCATGCCAGACCTCTATTTGCTCCCCGCTGCTCAAACACGTGATAAAAACGCGATCAATAGTGTGCAGATGGAGCAACTCTGTCAGCAGTTGCGCCGCGAATTTGATTTTGTCCTGATCGATTCGCCAGCGGGCATTGAACAGGGCTTTCGCAATGCCATAGTCGGAGCCGATGAGATTATCATCGTGACCAACCCCGAAATGGCTTCAGTACGCGATGCTGACCGCATTATCGGCCTGGTGGAGGCCGCGGGCAAGCCGGAACCACGTCTGATCCTCAATCGTCTGCGCCCGGAAATGGTCAGGCGCGGCGATATGATGGATGTCGCTGACGTGCTGGAGGTGCTGGGCATCGATCTGGTGGGCATTGTGCCCGAAGATGAGTTGATTATCGTTGCCACCAATAAAGGCGAGCCAATCGTGTACGAGAAACGCTCGCGGGCCGGGCGCGCCTTTCTGAATGCCGCGCACCGCATTTTGGGAGAGGAAGTTCCTCTCGATGAAGTAGAAGAATCTCCCACGCTGGTGGAACGTTTGCGACGGTTGATGGGGATTGGGCCTGCGCTGGCTGAAAAGCGCGTGCGTTCATAGCCATCCAGCGAAAGAGGCAAAAAGTGATGGGTGTTTTTAGTTTTATGAGTGGTCGGAAAAAACCTACGTCCGGCGAAATGGCGAAAGAGCGTTTGAAAGTGGTCCTGGTGCATGATCGCATTAAGATCAATCCAGATCTGCTGGATCTCATTCGCGCAGACCTGCTGACGGCTATCTCGCGGCGCCTGGAAATAGATGAGCCAAATGTTGAGATCTCGCTGGCCCGCGAGGATCATTGGGATAAGATCTACGCCAATGTCCCGATTAAACGCCAGAAGGTCAGCTTTGAATGGGACCCGCCATCCTATACGCCTTCGGCTGATGCTCTGCTAGGCAAGAAAATTCGCGTCGAAATAGAAACTGCTGAGGAAGAGTAGACTGTTTACTTAGAGTGCTATAACCCATTTTATGGGCGAAATGTATAATAGCAAGCAATAATCCACCAGATGCTGCAAGAGCAGCATCTTTAAAGCTACATTTAGGGCAAATTCAGCAAAAAATCCAAATCTATCGCAGCAAAATACAGAGAGAATTTGGTATGCAACAAGGCGGCGTCTTTTTGCATAGCTATGTATGGAGGAACCAGTTTGGATGCGTGGATTGCTCTATATATAGCATATAGGAGATGTGAAAGAGCAAATGAGTCTATAAAAGGTTAAGAAGTCTGTGAACGAAGAGGCGTTTTCTCAACTCAATCTTTATTTTTCCGTAACCACAATCTAGAACCTGCTGCGTAAAATGAATGTATGGCCGGAAGATACCGGTCGGAAATGGGTAGAGAGTGTTCTTTCCACTGGGTCGGCCACAGCAGAGGTTGTGTCAGAAACGAGCCAGTGGGGAAGTAATTGTCACAGTTTCACACTCAGGGGAGGTTTCCCTGGCGCGATAGTGAAGTGCTGGTGCGTGGTAGCTGGCGGGAGTAGCGGCCATATGCTGCTCCCGTTGGGTGGTGAGGATGGGTTGAGGTTGGGATATGGCTGCTGGTGGAAAGAGGCTAGAGATGGGAGTGTGGTAGGGCTTACGGTTATCCCCGGATTTCGTCGGATGCGGGGTGGGGAGATGGTGGCGCGCGTTGGGAGTGTGGTGTTGGAGGTTGAGGATACCTCTTTGTTGCGTGCGAAAACAACGCGAACGTTGTTTGTGCAGGCGGCAGCAGAGGGAGCGCTGACCATCGTGTGAGGATGTGCGATGAAGCCGGGGATATTTTGTGGGCGTGGAGCGGAAATCTGTGGATGGCCAGACCTGTTGGGTGGTGTGGTCGTGGTGGAGGTTCCCGTTACTCCCACAAAAGCCGTAGTTCAGGTGGATGATAGTTCTCTATGCCACAGCGAGGATGAGGTTGGGTGGAATGAAGTTTGCCGCGCTCCACGCTGGAGTGCAGGGTTCCTGCGCCTGCACTTCAGTGTCGCGAGAGGGGA
>CAXUEY010000031.1:0-29338 GCA_964250225.1 uncultured Ktedonobacteraceae bacterium
CTCTTATTTGTACCAGGCCAATTCACCTGATAAATGTACTGCACAATCTGAACCGCTGTCGCCTGGGCCGCGATATTTGGATCAACCTGTGCCGACCAGGTGTCCGTGCGATCACTTTTAGCGACATTTTTGTAACGACTGGTGACATTAAATGTATGCGCCGGAGTCGTAACAAGGATCTTGCCATTCTTGTCGAGCAGCCAGATCTGCACGCCTCCCGTAAAGCCCCAAAAAGCATTCGTGTCCCAGGTATGGGTGACAGCGGAGATCTGCCCGCTATGCTTCACGACGCTCACATTGGTCTGCATACGAAAACCCCATCCCACCTGCTGATAGCGATTGGACGTCAGGAGATCGTTAATTTCAGGGATCTGCGCCCCCAAAGGAATGGCCTGAAGGTCCGCGTCGGCGATACGCTGAACGGCGCTCCATTTGTATCCATCGGCGTTGAATGTGGCAACGTCAGGAATCCAGTGCCGCTGACACCCATTCATCACATATACCGCCGGGCCGCTGCCCTGGAGCAGAGTACCATTGGCGCGCGACGGATACGCTGTCCCTGCCGGAATTTGCTTCCAGGCGCTATCTGTAATGGTCTGCACCGCGCTCCAACTCAGACCCATACACGCGAAGGTTGTAGGGTCTGGAATCCAGCGACGATAACCACCCTGCATACGGTCAATTTCGGGACCACTTGCCTTAATCAGGGTGCCATCTGGTAAAACCAACGCCTGTGCAAAAACGTGCAGCGGCAAGGCAACGCTTCCCACAACCAACGTTATTATTGCACAGAGGAGAGCGATGAATCGTTGAGATCTCATTGGAAGAGCCTCCTGTCTTCATGCTAAACAACTTCCAGCAGTAACCGGACAATCACGCATATACTCGCGCCCTTTCCCTACAATCAGATCCGTAGAAGCACCGGCCTATGCGCTGATTATTCCTTAAATCTCAATAGCATGTGATATATCAATATGATATCTTTACACGTTTCATATTGTCAATATAAAATAAAGAAGGCTACTACCGTGCAATGGTGCTTCGTACATTGACACCGCTTTCGCGGGCTGATAGATGCCCGGCAAGCAAATTTCATCCCAGGTACGTTCCTGAGATGTTCTTTTTTCCCGCACGTATGCTCCTGGAGTTGGAGTTTCGTTCAAAGCAAGTATAGTAGGTTCATCAAACGGGACAGAGGAGGAAGGTTTGAGCAAGAGGATGCGAGCAGAGAGAGGCGAACGCTGACGCATCGATGTTCGTCTTTCTCTGCCCACTCACGTTTTACAACGCGACCTGTGGCATACGCTTCTGCGCTTCCGCGACGGCTTCTGCCGGATACTCATAATCCTGCAGCTTGCCAGCGAAATAGGCGTCATACGCGCCCATGTCGAAGTGGCCGTGTCCACTAAGGTTGAAGAGGATGACCCGCTGCTGACCTGCTGCTTTGGCCTCCAGAGCCTCGTTGATGGCGGCGCGGATGGCATGGCTGGTTTCGGGCGCGGGGAGGATACCCTCGGCGCGCGCGAACTGGATGGCGGCCTCGAACGATGCGAGCTGGTGGTACGCCTGGGCCTCGATGATGCCCTCGTCATGTAGCAGTGAGATCAACGGGGCCATGCCGTGGTAGCGCAAGCCACCCGCGTGGATGCCTGCCGGTACGAAGTCGTGGCCCAGGGTATGCATCTTGACCAGCGGGGTCATGCCAACGGTGTCGCCGAAGTCATAGGCGTAGACGCCGCGTGTCAGGCTGGGGCAGGCCATCGGTTCCGCGGCCAGAAAACGTGTTCTCAACCCTTTACGCCGCGCCTCGCCGACGAAGGGGAAGGCCAGGCCCGCGAAGTTGCTACCGCCGCCCGTGCAGCCAATCACTACATCAGGATAATCGTCGGCCTGCGCAAACTGCAACAGCGCCTCTTCGCCAATGATGGTCTGGTGCATCAGGACGTGGTTGAGCACGCTGCCCAGGGAGTACTTGACCTTGCCGCCGCTTTTGGCCGCGACCTCGACGGCTTCGCTGATGGCGATGCCCAGGCTGCCGGGACTTTCGGGGTCTCTGGCCAGGATGCTGCGCCCGGCGTCGGTCAGGTTGGTCGGGCTGGCGTGAACGGTCCCGCCGAACGCTTCCATGAGGTTGCGGCGATAGGGCTTTTGCTGGTAGCTGACCTTGACCATGAAGACCTCGATCTCCACGCCGAAGAAGGCCCCGGCCATCGAGAGCGCCGATCCCCACTGGCCCGCGCCTGTCTCAGTGGAAATTTTCTGCACACCTTCTTGCTTGTTGTAGTAGACCTGCGCTACAGCAGTGTTGAGCTTGTGACTGCCCGCGGGACTCACGCCCTCATACTTATAGTAGATACGCGCGGGAGTATCCAGCGCTTTTTCCAGGCGGCGCGCGCGGAAAAGCGGGCTGGGCCGCCATTGCAGGTAGATCTGGCGCACCATTTCAGGGATCTCAATATACTGTTCGGTGCTGACCTCCTGCTGGATAATCGCCATCGGGAATAGGGGCGCGAGATCGGCTGGTCCCACCGGCTGCATCGTGCCAGGATGCAGAACGGGGTCGGGTGGACGTGGCAGGTCGGCGGCGATGTTGTACCACGCCCTGGGCATCTCGTCTTCGTTGAGGATATACTTGGTATGCGTGCTATCAGGCATGAGTTGCTCCTCTCTGAGCGAAAAATAACTGAGATGGACGCCTACAGTTGCCAATACAAAATGAATCAATCTTCATATACTGTATGCATCCATTTGTGCAATGTCAAGGGAGAGGGGCCAGCAAGTCATTTACAACTCAGCCAGCACTTTGTCCTCTGTCGCGTAATCAAACGTGCTCGCATCGATTTTCGCGGGCGGGTTAGCGCGTTCCCAGGCAATGGTACGCCGGAAGGCTTCTTGTAAATCAACGCGCTCGCTATAGCCCAGTTCCTGGCGAATGCGGCTGGTATCAGCAATCACATGTTGGGCCGCGTTCACCCCCCAGCGCATACCTTCAGGTATGCGCTCAGCGGGCACAGTCACAATCCGCCCGTGCCAGTCCATAGCTTTGGCGATCTGCTCGACGCGCTCGGCCATGCTCAGCGCAAACGGCTCGCCCACGTTATAGATGCGCCCGCTGGCCCGCTCGTCGGTCACAGCCAGCACAATCGCGTCAACGACATTCTCCACATAACCATGCGTCCAGCGCCACGCGGCTACATCCTCTTCCAACAAAATGGCTGAGCGCCCGTCGAGCATGCGTTTGAGGTAAAGGAACATGCGATGCTGAAAATCGCCGGGACCATAGACTGCGGGCAAACGCAGGATCGTACCAGGCAGCGTGGGGTCGCTCATCACCGCGCGCTCAACCAGGATTTTATCATAATCGCCTGCTTCACTACCAGGATGATTGCGGTGAGGATACAGGTTCTCGCGCAAGGGTGAACTCTCTGTGAGTGGGGCGAGATCCACCTCACCATCCTCAGTGCCGTTCACACGCCCAAAAGCCCGGTAGACATCCTGGCTGCTGATGACGACGACGCGGCGCGTAAACCCGGTAAATACCTCCATAAACTGCTGAGCCTGCTTTTCTGCCCCCGCCATCATATCCAGCACCACTTCGGGAGCGAACTTACGCAGTTCGTCAGCGTGCTGCGTCAACTGATCGCGATCCCCCAGCATCTCGCCCACACCATGCGGCAACTCAATGCTCGTCTGGCCGCGATGGAAAAGATTGACTTCGTGCCCTGCCGCGTGCAGGTTTTTAACGATATATGGCCCCATAAAACGGGTGCCACCGATAATGAGTATACGCATAATCTATCTCCTGGTGTACGTCTCTCTTATTCCGCTTCACTCTTTTTACTATACATGCTAGCAGCGATGAAAACAAGAGAAAAACTATGCTTTCAGCATACCTCTCTGACCCCAAAAACTCAAGTTGTTTCAGTATGCCTCTTTGTGAAAAAAGCACTGTTTTTGGGGAGAGAAAAGTGTTACAAAAGGGCTTGTATTCGCGATTATCTCTATATAAACACTACAGATCAGCGCCCATTGGAGAGTGCGTCCGCTTTGCGAAAACGAGGGGTGGCGAGCCGATCTGAAAAAACCTGCTGAAAGGCTTTTCGGATGAAATATCGCTTGATATCCATTTTTGGATTGATGCTGCTGGCACCCGCTCTCCTGGGGGGCACCTTCTTGCCACAGCGGCAGGCCACAGCCCTGTCTGTACGCAGGGTTGTGGCGGCGCAGGATTTTCCACAGGTTGACCACAATTATGTCTATGACCAGCTTTTCTGGATGGTCACGCACTTTCTCCATCGTGAAGCGGGCTATGATAACAATTTGTCACCCGATGTGAATGGACATAATGAGTTCGCCACTTATTGGGCGCAGGAGATGCTGAACAATCTGCAAGGGTTTGGCGCGCAAACGAAGCAAGATCCCTTCACCATCAAGGGTTGGCAATCTCGTCCAGCGACAGTACCGGCTTTTAATGTTGAGGTGAGCGTACCGGGGATCACCCATCCTGAGCAGGTGGTGGTGATTGGCTGCCACTATGACGCGATGGCCAACTCCACCCAATCGGCCAATGACGATGGCAGCGGCTGCGCCATTGAACTGGCGATTGCAAAGGCGATGGCCGACTACTGGCACGCCAACCATCTCTATCCCGCGCGCACCCTGCGTTTCGTGCTCTTCGACGCGGAGGAACAGGGCGTCTTCGGCTCTGCTCATTATGTCAACGCAACGATCAATGGCGACCTCTCCAATGTGATGGCGATGTTTAACGAGGAGCAGAACGGCATCGCCTATCCACTGCGCTACCTGGGGCGCGCGGACAATCCGCTGCTGCCGTTGTACGCGATGGTGACGCCGCTACAGAGCAACGAAGCCTATACATTTCCCAATGGACTTTCGTCGCAGCAAAACGCGCGCATTACGCGTTTCCGCGATCTCATGCAGCAGGCACCAATACAGGTCTTTGAGGAGATGCAAATCATGGGTTTGCAACAATTGTCGTATCACGTTGCGGGCCAGTCGGACGCCTTTCAGCCTATTTTCACCCCTGACCAGGCGAGCAATATCCAGGTGGAGGACGATACGTTTGGGCATAGCGACCAGGTGGCATTTACGCTCGCCGGCCTGCCCTGCGCGACCTTCGAGGGGAATTACACATACTACCAGCATAACCCGCCGCCCTGGTCGTATCCATATGATTTGCCTGATGATACCATCCAGTTGATGAACATCTTCGCCAATGGCAGTTCGCATAAAGCGCAAGCTCTGACGCTTTCTCTGACCGTGCCAGCAATGTTGACGGCCTGGATGCTGAAGCAGCCCGATATCCTGGGGCAAGTGAGCGTTGATAGCGCGCCCATTGTCTCGCTCAAGGATCTTGGTCCGACGCAAACGGGCCAGAGCCTTGCCTTCGACGCCAGCGACTCTTTCCAGCCAGCCTCGCCTGCTCATACTACGCAGAATGCGAGTGATATGCAGTATATCTGGGATTTTGGCGATCAGAGCGGCAGGCACTCTGGTGAACAAGTCAACCATACCTATAGCGCGGCTGGTACGTACACCCTGACGCTGACCGTCAAATCGGTCAGTGGCCAGCGGCGTATCCAGCAAACCATCACGGTGGCCGATAGCCCACCCTATTACCCGATCCCGTACCGCTGGGATGGCGATCCAGGCATCAACCATCACAATTATGAAGTGACTCTGCCAACCGCGAACGACAGCCTGAGCGATGCTATTGCCGGGTCGCCTATTATCCCCACGCCCACAGTTACCACCGCACCAACGCTGACTGCCACGCCAACGCTGGCAACGATGCCAGACAGCCAGACAAGCCAGCAGCTTGCCCCCTCGTCCATACAGAGGATTTGGAGTGGGTCTGAAGGCAAACCACTGACCCTCATCCTGAGTGCTATCCTGCTGCTCGGCCTGCTCGTCTTCGTGTTCGCCTCGCTCTCGCAACGCCGCAAGCACACCCAACTCAAGCCGGGCATTGCCATCGCAGGGACCACAAGTACAACCGCGCCGCCAGAGTCTCCACCAGGCATCGCGCCTGTGCAAGAAATAGCCAGCCTGGCAACGTTACCAGACAATCAGCAACAAAAGCGGCAACTTGCGCGCAAACGGCGCAACACCCTGCGACGCATGACATTTTCACGGCAAAGGTCGCGAGCAGCGTTCTCGCAGAGAAGGTCACAAGTGCGCGGATCGCTCAGAAGCACGCGCCGGGCAGCCTTCTCACGAAAGAGACGTTAAGAATTCCTGACTTTAGACTTGAGAGTGTTGCAAAACTGCGCATACAGACAGGCATTACAGTATTTTGTGTTATAATGCGAACGGAGCAAGCACCGCAGGTAGCTGCAAAACTCCTTCCACTGTTCTTCGTTTGTATGAAAGGGATATGTATTTATGGCCCTCACCTTTGGAGTGTCCTTGCCGCAGGGCTGGACAATGGATTTAGCAAGTATCAAAGACCCCGTTGAAGCCTACGAAACCATGACGCGCGTGGCCCAGACCGCCGACGAAACGGGTTTCGCCTCGGTCTGGCTGGTCGATCACTTCCACACCATTCCACAACCATCTCAGGAAGTGACTTTTGAGAGTTGGGTAACGACAGCGGCCCTGGCACGCGACACCAAACGCGTGCGCGTGGGTCAGATGGTGACATGCAACGGCTACCGTAGCCCGGCGCTGCTAGCGAAAATGGCGAGTACCGTTGATGTGCTCAGTCATGGGCGGCTCAACTTTGGCATCGGCGCCGGCTGGTACGAGCACGAATACCGCGCCTATGGCTTCGACTATCCAGAGGCGCCCGACCGTTTGCGCATGTTGCGCGAGGCAGTGCAGGTGATCCTGGCCATGTGGACCCAGGACGAGGCGACCTTTGAGGGAAAATATTACCAGGTGCGCGGCGCGATCAATCAGCCCAAAGGCGTGCAGAAGCCGCATATTCCCATGCTGATCGGCGGCGGCGGCGAAAAGGTGACCCTCAAGCTTGTCGCGCAATATGGCGATGCCTGCAATATTGGTGGCGACCTGGGAACGATTGCGCAGAAGTTCGCCATTTTGAAACAGCATTGTGAGACGGTCGGACGGGACTACGAGAGCATTCACCGCACCGCCACGACGTTTTGTTCCATTGGGGAGACCGATGAGCAGGCGCAAGAGAAAATTCCAGCAGGATTGCGCGCCCGCTTTGGCGACCGCCTCGGCAGTGCCTTAGTTGGCAGCCCGGATACGATCCGCCAACGCCTGGCACAGTTTGAAGCCGCCGGGGTCCAGGAACTCTTGATCGCTTTCCCTGACGCCATCCAACTGGACTCGCTGCGTTTCTTCGCGCGTGAATTTATTCCACACGTCTGACAAACAGAGCGACAGCATTTCAACTTTCTCGTTCATTGCTACGTAGATAAAAATAATGTTCTTCTGAGTGGCAAACAGACGCGGTTGACAGCCTCTGTTTGCCACTCTACAATACGAACAGACATTTCAAACGGAAATTGTCGAGGTTTTTGTGGAACACGAGGAAGAGTTATGCCGCGTTGCCCTAACCCACGCTGTGGTGCTGACTATCCAGTCGGCACGATCAGGTGCATAAAACCCAACTGCCAATGCCTGCTGCCCGACGCGGTGATCGCGGGCCGCTATCGCATTGAGACGTTGCTGGGACTCGGCGGCATGGGCGCGGTCTATCGAGCCAGCGATACATTTGAGATGCAGCAGGTGGCAGTGAAGGTGATTATGGCCGCTGGTCGTAACATGGATGAGAAAACGGCGATAGAGCGTTTTCGGCGTGAGGCGCGTTACGCCCACCAGTTGCAACACAAAAATGTGGTTCCGGTGCTCAACTTTGGGCAGGATGGCTCGCTGCTCTATCTAGTGATGCCCCTGGTGACTGGCGGCACGCTCAAGAATTTGCTAAAAGCTGAGAAACCCCTGCCGCTTCCACAGGCCCGGCGCTACCTGGGCGATCTGGCCGAGGCTATCGACGCGATCCACTCGCATCCGCAGAAAGTCGTGCATCGTGATATCAAGCCCTCGAACCTGCTGATCCACCAGGATGATGGCCGCCTGGTCGTGGCCGATTTTGGCATTGCGCGAGCCATGCAAAAAGAACGTCCCCTGACTCAGAGCGGCTGGGCGCTGGGAACCGAGCACTATACCGCGCCTGAACAGAGCCAGGGCAAGTCGCAGCCGGCCAGCGACATCTACTCACTGGGCGTGGTGGCCTACCAGATCCTGACCGGCCTGCTACCCTTTCAGGCGATTGTGCGTAGCCGGGCCGCGAAACTACCCAGCCCCAGCGAACTCAACGCAGAACTCTCCCCAACGGTTGACGATGTGGTGTTTCGCGCCATCGATAACGATCCCGCCAAACGCTACACTAGCGCGGGCGCCTTTTTCAAGGCTCTTGACGCCGCGTTACAACTGCCCGCCAGCGCCTCCGAGCAAACCCTCACCGAACTGGCTGGGAGCGCGAACGTCATGGTACGCACGATTATCCCGGAAAACCCCTGTAGCGCCTGTGGACAGGAGAACCGCAGTAGCTCGCGCTTCTGCCGACGTTGCGGCCACCGCCTGGACGACACCTCGCCGCTGGTGACGGATGTGTACCAGGTCGGTCATGTCAGCGATACAGGGCGTAAGTATGTGGCCGAGACCAACGAGGATATGCTCTTAATTGTGCAGGGGTTGTGCGCTAACCTGACACCGCCGCCGCGTCCCTTTGGCCTCTTCGCCGTCGCCGATGGCATGCGCGACCCCCAGGGAAAGGCCGCCGGCGGCCACGAGGCGAGCCGGCTGGCTATCGAGACGCTGGCGGATGTGCTGTTGCCCTTGCTGGCAACACCACTCCCCTCGACCTCGTACACGCCACCCGGCAGTGCCGCCGTCTCACTTTTACGCGGCGCGCAGAGCCTGAAGCCGCCTACGTTACCCGATACAACGCTTGAGCAGTGGATGCGCGAGAGTGTGCGCCGGGCCAATCAGGTGATTTTTCACTGCAACGCCGACTACGATACCTCGATGGCCAGTACACTGACCGTGGCGCTGATCTACAAACGCCTGCTGCACGTGGTCAGCGTCGGCGATTGTCGGGCCTACCACTATCGACCTGGCCAGAATTTGCGCCGCATCACCTCCGACCACACCCTGGCCGCGCACCTGGTGCTGGCCAACCTCTTGCAACCAGACGAAGTATATAGCAGCGCCAAGAACAAACAGCTCTACCGTTTTCTGGGCCAGTCCAGCCATCTCCAGGTCGATTATTTTGAAAGCGAACTGGAGGCCAACGACCTGGTGCTGCTCTGCACCAACGGCCTCTGGCACATGCTGCGCGACGCCCGTTTACAAGAACTGCTGGCCCGCGGCGGCGACCCCCAAAAACTGGCCCGCGCGCTGGTAGATGAGGCCAATCACGCGGGCGGCGAGGGCAATGTGAGCGTCGTGCTGGTGTGCATGCAATAGCATCATTTGGGGTGACCTCAGATACTAATATTCCACGAAGCCGAGTCACTGCTCCCATCGGGCAGGCCATAATGGAAGGTCAGCACAAAATGGTGCTGGCTCTGGGGTATTTCGTAGGCAACCTGGCCGTTGAGCGCCTGGTTCATAGTGAGATGCCCATCCACAGCCTGGCGCGTGTAGGTGTCGTTGACCGATTCGCTGTATTGGCCACCACCGCTGTCGGCCAGGGTGAACTCGATCATGCTGGAGACAAACTGCGTGTTCGGCGAGACGTTCTTGAGGGTCAGGCTGATCTCCAGATAGGTATCGCCCTTTTTCGGCGCGTAATCGCTGCTGGTACTGGCATGTACACTGGTGACCGTCATCACCCAGTTCGCCCCGGCCTGAAGTGGCTGACCCACGCTACCAACGCCGCCATCTGCTGGCGTGGAGGTTGCGGTTGCCGTCGCGTGAACGGTTGTTTTAGGTTTCACATTGCTATGGCGCAGGAATACGACAGCGCCCACGCCACCACCAACGAGCAGCACAAGCACAAGTACGAGGGCCAGGAGACGCCCTACACGCAAACGTTTTTTTGCAGGCGGCGTAGACGTTGGATTGAGCCTGGATGTAGGCAGATCATGCACCGACACGCCCTGTCCCACCGCATTATCACGTCCAGTCGTAGGGAAATTATAGTGTTTCGGCAAAGTGCCCGGACCTGGTAGTGACGCCGGGCCAGCGGTCTGCGCGGACTGTTGCCCCGCGTAGACGGGCGCCGACCTCTGCTGGGGAGATCCCTGGCCAGCGAACCCCTGCTGCCCGCCTGATCTCTGGTTGGCCTGATATTCCTGCAGCAAGGAGCCAGGCTGGTAACTTTGCGGCGGGAAGCCGGATTGTCCGCGCGATCCCTGCTCAGGTTGGTAACTCTGCTGAGGGAAACCTGGCTGGCTCATAGGGCCATAATTGGGAGAAGGATCTTGCCGCCCTGGATAATTGGACGCTGAAGCTGGCCTCGCGGAACCAGGCGCCTGGTCCGCCCGCTGCTGCGCTGGATCATTGGCATGCTCATTTGAAGCACGATACAAAGGGTCGTCGGGTGGCTGACTCATCATGAGCCTCCTTCTATCTATTTAGCGCGGAAAATTATGTTGGCATCATGTCTATCAGGCAGTATAAGGGAATGCGCCGAGCACTGTCAAATCAAGAACACAGCAGCCGGACGAAAAAATCGCCTGTCTGCCCGTTTTTCTTCGCTATTTCTATATTTCTTTTCTAATCCAACTTACGTGCCACCTCCAGCAGATGTGCACTTACTCCCAGCAACGACGGCTCCTGCTCGATCTGACACAGGAAGGTCTGGAACTGGACCTGCGCCTGGGGGTCGGACCAGTGCGCGAGACTCTCTCTGACCATCCAGATCAGATTGATTGGACATATTTACCTCCTCAATATCTCTACAGGTGTCAACAATGCGCGCACTCGTTCCCGACCCAGCGAGAGGAGCAGCGTCGGAATGCGTGGTCCCGTCTCCGTGCCGCAGAGCAAACGGTAGATGGCGATGAAGAATGCGCGTTGGGCCTGCTTTAACGCGTCATCGGGCGGTGTATCTACAGGCAGGCCGCGCGCGAGCTTGGGAACGCTGTAAACCAGCGTGGTCAGTTTCTCCAGACTCCAGTTCTCATCCAGACCTTCGACCAGCAGACGCAGCCCGGCGCGCTCTTGCTCTGCCAACTGCTGATAGGTGGCCTCATCAAAAGTGGTGCGAATCCGCGTGCGCTCGTCGTCGGGCAGGTAGCGATTGACCCAGTTCAACGCGCAGGTCAGGCGCGGCTCCAGTTCAGCCTGGGACAATTCTCTGCCGGCATACTGAGAGGCGATGCGCAAGACCTGCTCTATGTTACCCTGTGTGACATCGAGGACCGAGGTGAGCAGCGAGAATGGCACAGGTCGCGGTGTGGGCTGCAATGGACCCCGCGAGGTCACCATAGCCCGTTCGTAGGCTCGACGTTTGACCTCGCTGGCCTTGCCCGTCTGGATTTGACGCGTCATGGCATCCCACTCATCGTACAGACGTAGCAGCCCTTGCCCATAATCAACGTTGAACGCCTGGTTATAGGCCCGCCGCGTATAGAGCCAGCGCAGGATGCATGGCTCGATAATCTCCAGAGCTGAGAGCAGCGTGGCCCCGGTCCCCTCCGAACTGGAGATCTTCGAGCGTCCCTCCATACCCACAAAGGCGTAGCCCACGTACTTCGGCTGCACACCATGATAGATCTCTTCCACGATGCGATGGCCAACGGTGAAGCTGCTGCCCGGCGCGGCGTGATCCTCGCCCGCCGGCTCAAAATCGACCTGCCACGCGCTCCAACGCATCGGCCAATCGACTTTCCAGACCAGCTTGCCGGAAACCTTTTCATCCAGGCTGAATGCACCTGTATAGCCGCACGTCTGACAGCTATATGCGATGGTCGCGCTGGCCTCGTCGTAACACGTGATGGTCGTGCTATCCTTCTGGCACTGCTCGCAATAGACGCGATAGGGATAATACGCGTTACGTCGCTCTACCAACGCTTCTTGCTGCCCCTGCCGCGTCTGATAGGTCGCCAGAATGTCGAAGATCGTCTCGCGCTGCGCCATCGCCTCTTTAATGTGTCGCGTATACGCGCCTGAACGATATTCACTGGACTGATGGGCATAACGCGGGAAAATTCCCAGTTGCGCTAGACCACGGCTGAACTCGCTGATATAGCGCGCCGCGTATGATTCGTACTCGCCAAACGGGTCGGGTACGTCGCAGAGTGGGCGGCCCAGATATTGCGCGAACTCAGGGGAGACGCCAACCGGGATCTTGCGCAAACGGTCATAGTCGTCCCAAAAGTGCAGATACTCGACCTGCCATCCACGCGCGCGCAACTCTTCCGCGACCAGGTAGGGCGTCATGATTTCGCGCAAATTGCCCAGGTGAACCGGACCCGATGGGCTGATGCCAGAGGCGAACACAAGCGTCGCCTGCGCGCCTTTCACGCGTTGCACATGTTGTTCCACCGTATCGCCGATCTGCACCACCCAATCTCGCTTTGTTCGCTCACTCATGCTGAATATTCTTCTTTACACTTTCTGCTCATTTTTCAAAGAAATTTTTGCAACACTACAATCCCCCGTCCATAGTACTGGCGCCCCTGGAGCGCACCCTTCGCGAGTTCGGCTGCCTCTTGCGCGTGCCCTTCGCGCCAGAACACACTGTTCTTTTCTACTCACAAGACTTCTCGGCGCACTGCCGCGACAAACTCTGTTGTGCTTGCGCTCCCGCCCTGGTCGGCGGTCAACGCGGTGCCCTGGCGATAGACCCGCGCGATGGCATCCTCCAGGCGTTGCTTCTCGCGCATATAGCCCAGGTAATCGAGCAACAGCGCGCCGGTGAGCAGCATGGCCGTGGGGTTGATGCTGTTCTTCCCGGCCAGATCGGGTGCGGAACCATGTACCGGCTCGAAGTAGGCATAATCCTCGCCGTAACAGGCGCTGGGAGCCAGGCCAAGTCCACCGATGCAGCCCGCGGCCATGTCCGCCAGGATATCGCCGTGTTCGTTGCCGAGGACTACTACGTCCAGCGTTTCCGGTTCCGCGACCATGCGCCGGGCCAGATCATCGATCAGAAACTCCTGATAGGTCAGCCCGGCTTTGGCCTCGACCATCTCACGCACGATCTGCCGAAAACGTCCATCGGTGCGCGGCAGGATCGAGTACTTGGCGCCCAGGGTCACGCGGCCTGGATAGCCAATCGATTGGCGTTCGTAGGCCAGGTGAATGGCGGTCTGGGCCACACGCCGGATCTGTTCGTCGGTGCTGACACGCACGGCATACGCGCCCTGCTCGCCAGTTCTGGGCGGCTGGTACCAGTTCGCGTTGCTGGCCAGGGTGCTCAACTCGCTTAACTCGCCCTCGCGTGGCGGGTACATGCCTTCCAGGTTGTCGCGCACGATCACATAATCGACGCGTTCAGGATGGCTCAACGGGCTGCGATAGCCCTGCTGCCAGCGCACGGGCCGCACGTTGACCGCGGTGTGCATACCCCAGCGCAGATGCCAGAGCACCGGTCTGCTCGGTCCACCGCTCGCGCCAAAGACTGTGCAGTCAGCCGCGCTGATGGCCTGGCGCGTCTCTTTGGGAAACGGATCTCCATATTTCTTTTGAGCCTCACGCCCGCTCAGCGCCTCGCGAAAACGAATGCCCGGCACCAGTTCGTGCAAGAGCGCCACCGTAGGGCGCACGACTTCCGGGGCCGTGTCGTCGCCGGGAATGACGCAAACCAGCGGGCCGTCCGCGCAGGCATGACCATGTCGAAAAATCATCGTAGTGTCCCTTCGGCGCGAATATACTCCAGAATGCCGCCAGCCTGCACGATACGCGCCACAAAGGGGTCCAGCGGCTCCGACTGAAAGGTCTGTCCGGTGCTGAGATTGTGGATCTCGCCGCGCCCCAGATTGACCTCGATCTGTTCGCCATCGCTGCTCGCCAGCACAGCCTCTTCGCAGACCAGCACGGGCAGGCCGATATTGACGGCGTTGCGGTAGAAGATACGCGCAAAGCTCCGCGCGATGACCACGCGCACGCCGCAGCCCAGGATGGACGACGGGGCATGCTCGCGCGAGGAGCCACAGCCAAAGTTATGCCCACCCATCAGCACGTCGCCCGCCTGCACCTGGGCCGCGAACTCTGGCAAAACCTCACACAGACAGTGTTTCGCCAGTTGCGCCCGGTCCGTCGTGACGTTGTAGCGTCCAGGGATAATAATGTCGGTGTTGATATTGTCGCCAAGTTTCCAGATCCTGCCCATAGATCGTATCCTTTCTTTTTTCCAAATGAGAGCAATAAAAAACGCTCTTCATCAATCGCTCGTCATGAGCGAAGGACGAAGAGCGGCGTTTTATCATGCCAGGCTCTCGTGGTACCACCTTCATATGCTGACGCCTCGCGACGTCGGCCTTTGTGGGTAGCATGCAGCATTCCAAAGTGCCAGGATGTGCCAGATATCAGGAATGATATTGCGATACTACCCCTTGCTCGTTTACGGGAGCACCCGGCAAGTTCTACTCTCGCTCAACTGAACGATTTCTTCTCGCAGCTTCAGAGTCTTCTTCACAGGCGCGACATACGGGCTTTGCACCAGTTGCCCACTCTCTGGGATGTCTCGACGACTGTTACTCGTCTCTGCAATGCTTGTTCGCGATTCGGTTGTTGTTGATAGGAATAGTTATAGCATGCTTCTGCGCGCACTGTCAACCGCTCCGCGCACACAACTAGAAATCCTTCAACCTCAACCAGATGCCCCAGGCGCCGAGTAGACCGGCCAGGGGGAAGAGCACCAGGCTCAGGATAAAGTTGGTTGTTAGCGCCTGTGACGTTGCGTCTCGCGTGGTGTTGTAGTGACTCTGGTCGGCGGCGCTCAACTGGCTCACAGCATGCGTGAAATGGCTAAAGGTGACATTAGAATCGCCGGTACTCAGTCGCTCGGCTGTCAGCAAATGCTGAGGGTCGCTCTGGTTGATTGCGTCGCTACGGATCTGACTGTCAATACCGATATACTGACCCCAATACGTGGCCATATCTCCCAACGGTTGCTGCTCTTCGCTCCAGGTCAGGTTGTTATTGGCATTCTGCATCCAGGATTGCACCTGGTCTACGTTAGACCGCCAGTCGTCCTGCCAGTGCTGGATAGCGGGCTGGTCATTGAATTCCCGCGCGACCAACCAGCGCGACTCGTCGGCGTTGGCGTCGGTGGCGTAGCGCGTGAGGATCGCAGTATCATAGACGCTATCGTAGTCGTCCGAGACCATCTGCTGGAATGCGCCATCGATGCTGCCCGCCAGGTCAGCGTTGCCCGCCGGGTCAGCCAGGATGCTGCTATGGTCGCCCAATTTCCCCAGGCTATTGACCAGGCCGAGCATGCTCACGCCGAGGATGAGAACGATTAGCGCCGCCGGGAGCAGACCAGGATTGATGACGCGGTGGGTGGTCGCCATCATCCTGCCGGTACTGAAGACGAGCAAGCCGCCCAGAAGCAGGCCCAGGATGAGCAACCACCAGAAAGTACCGTCCAGAAAACCGTCCGCATCGGTATTAGCGGTTTGCAACGCTGCGTGATTGATATCGCTCAGGCAGTCCAGCGCCACCGAGAGGCTGCCCTGCGTCCACTGATCGGGCGTTAATTGTTGATGATCGCTAGCGGAGGTAGTACAGGTGGGCAGAGTTACCTCTGTATCCAGCGGAACCTGGCCAGGGCTAAGTGTGAGCAGGTCGATCCTATCGTGTAGAACGGTGCTACCGGCCTGGTACGCCTGGTACGCCTGTTGCAGGTAGGGATCGTGCGGATCGCTCTTGCTCTGAGCTAAATCATAGTCCACGCGCATCTGGTGGATATCGCCCAGGTAGTTCTCCAGACCGGTCGAAATGCGCTCAACCGCCGTGCGCTCACCGGTATAGGTCACGTTATGCTCGGCGTTGAAAAGCTGTTCGTTGAGCAGCACGGTCTCGGCGTCGATGTCGCGCGCGTCGCAATCATGCACGCTCAACGCCACCGTCTCACTACTGTTAAGATTGGTCGGAATAGAGCACGAGCGCTGATCGCTCAGGGCCGCCGTAGCCAGGAAGTCTGCCGCCTGAGCATCGATCTCGGAGACCAGTTGCGCCATGCTCTGCGCGTAATTGACACTGGGAATGCTCCCCTGGTCGATAGTTACGAGATCGCTGCTGGCCCTGTTCACAGAGGTTGAGGCCACCAACGTCATAATCCCTGCCAGGAGCAGAATCAGACCAGCCTGCAAGAGAAAGCGCCCCTTGAGCGTTTTCAGACGCTTGCTCAGAAAGCTACGTGGCGTAAGCGGTTGCTGAGGTGCAACGGTGTTGACCCCACTGCGCTGTTTTTGCATTGTACTCGCCATACTTGTCTAGCTTCTTTCGATGTTTATGCATATACTATTTCAAGACGAACGCATGCTCATATTATTTCAATTTGCTGGTACGACCGCTGTTAATGGCCAGGGTCTTGTGGGCAACCTCGCTGGCCTGTTTGTTCAACTGGATCGTGCCTTTGCTGTCACGCTGGATGAGCTGGCTAAGCAAATGTGTGATGCGCTCGTTGCCGGTGCTCTCGCTAATTGTCAGGGCCTCGCTAAGCAGCCGTGTGGCCTTATCGTAGTTTCCAGCAGCTAGAGCAGCCTGGCCTTCTTTCAGGTTGCGCAGCAGATCTTCCTGATGGGTGTAGTGCGCGATATGCTCCTCGATCTGCGCGGCCAGGCGCGCATCCTCGGTCCATTGCACAAAAACCCAGCCGTCCTGCTCGGCCCGCTCCTCCTGCTCGCTATCGTTCCCGGCGAAGTAGGCGATGCTGGGACGCACCATGAGAAATTGCTGGCCGGGGTCGTGGGTTGGCACCTCCAGGTCCAGCAAATAATCACGCTGGTCGCCTGCCGCGAAAGATCCGAGCGAGGCCACTTGCTGGCGTGCATTGGCCGGGTCGGGTTCCAGGCCCAGCGCGACAATGTTGGGGTAGACCTGCTCAAAACGCTTGATCTTCACCCCGACGGGCGACCACAGGCGCATACGCGCACTGGGAATGCTCGTATTGCGCATCTCCATAAAGGCGTTGGTGAAGGCGGCCTCGACCTGTTGCGGCGTGGGAATAATATCCGCGCCGCCGTGGGTCAACTCAGCCATGTGGCGCAACTCGGCCTCGTCCCAGTCGGTGCCGATGCCCCAGGCGCTGATACTGGCCTGCACATGCCGACAATTTTCAATGGCTCGATCCAGATTGCGCCGCGGCTCGCCCTCGTTGCGCCCGTCGGTCAGGAAGAGCACTTTGAGCGCGCGTGAGGCATCCTGGCCGAAGTGCTGCACAATCGTATCGAGTGCAAAGCTCATACACGTGCCGCCAGAGGCAAAGACGTTATGCTGAATAGCGTCGATGGCCTGGCGCTTATTTTGGGGCGTGCCAGGCACGGGCGCGGCGATAACTTTGGCGCGTTCATTGAAAGTCACCACCATAAAGGTGATGTTCTCATCGAGGGATTGAACAACCTTGATCGCGCCATCGCGCGCGGAGCGCATCTTCGCGCCATCCATCGAGCCAGAACGGTCCAGCGCGATAGCCAGGGACAGCGGGGCCGGGGCCAGGTTCATTCCCTGTTTGACGCTCACCGTGAGCACGGCCTGGAGATTCGTCTGGCCAACCTGTAGATAGGGATTGTGATAGGCTTGTATGCTGAACATGTGTTTTACTCCTTTTACGCGATTATACTTATATAAACCGCCAGGGTGCCACTTCCAATTTTTTACGTACAATCACCTCGCGATTGGGAGCATGCGCCACTATGCTCAGGTAGTGCTCATAACTCGTCCGGGCCACGTGCCCCAGAGAGCGGCTCGTGAGGGATGGCACTTCCGGCACGATCAGCCCTTTGGGCAGCACCTTCTTGCGCGCCATCTGCCAGAGCAGGCGGTAGATGTCGCCGCGCAACAGATAGTAACGGGGATCTTCGGTCTTGCCGGAGAGCGCCTGCACTGCTTCGAGAGCCTGGTCGATATTTTGCGCTTGCGCAGCCGTCGCGTGGCTCAGGTAGATGTCGCACAGGAGCAACTGTGCCTCGACGTAACGCGCCGTGGCCTCGTTAACCTCCCTCAATATGGCAATAGCTTCCTGCCACTTGTTCTGCTTCACCAGGGCTTCGGCAGCTCCCATGACAGCTTCGGTATTGCCTGGATCAGCCTTAAGCACGCTCTTATGCAACTCGAGAGCGCGCCCAAACTGGCCCATATTGGTGTAGACGCGGGCCAGAGCCTGCTGGGGGGCCAGTTCGCCGGGCAGTTCGGCTACCAGTTCGCTGTACATATCGGCGGCGTCGCGCACCTGACCTTTGGCCTCAGCATGACGCGCCGCGTACCACGTCACCTTCCAGTGGGTCGGATCTAGCATACGCGCTTGATCGATTTCGGTTCTGGCCTTATTCAGTTCGTTGAGTTCGATGAGAGTTTCAGCCATGCGCAGGTGAGCGTCGATGCTCTTGCGGTTCGCTTTGGCCGCCTGCTGATAGAAGTTGAGCGCGCTGGTATGGTTACCAGCGCGCAGCGCCCGGTCACCGGCGCGCAACAGATCGATGGACTTGTCACTCTCATCCAGAGCAGCCTCACCGCGCAGACCCAGCTTACCCGTTGTGGTCAGCATGCCTGAGATAAAGAGTTTGGAACTCAGCGGAACGCCCATCTTACCGCCCTCGACCTGGCGCAGCACCCCGGCCAACTGGTCGCCAAGCTGCTCGGCGCTGTGGAAGCGGCGTTTCACATTGGTATGCGTGCCCCTGGTGAGCAGGCGGTACAGAGCAGGATTGTCGCGCAAGGCCTGGTACGACTCGATAGAGGGCATGCCAAAGACAGGCGTCGCCAGGTCCATCTCCGTGACCAGATAGGCCAGGGTACGGCAGACTGTATAGAGATCGGTCTCCGGCGAGGGCGCCTTCACCGCCTCCGGAGCGTAGAAACCGTGCGTACCGTAGACATCCTTCGGATGTGGCTCGTGCTTGATGACCGTGCCCAGGTCGATCAGCTTCACAATCTTTGTCCCGTCCTTGAGCACCTCCAGCATCACATTCTGCGGCTTAAAGTCGCAGTAGACCAGGCCGAGTTTCGCCAGGTAAGTAAAGACCGGCAGGATGCCCAGCATATACTTGATCGCCTCCGGTACTGTGAAGGGGTGGCCCTGATCCTCCATGATCTGGTCCAGTGTCTTCCCATGCACATACTCCATGACAATATAGCCCTGTTGGCCTGTTGTAATGAAATCATAGATCGAAACGATATTCGCGTGTTTAATTGCCGCCAGAAACTCACGTTCTTTGATACTCTGCGCAATCATATCCGCGTCATCCTCGCTCAGCAGGGCCTTGATGACTACCTGGCGTTTCAGCATCTGGTCCTCAGCCAGGAAGACCGCGCCCATGCCGCCTTCGCCAATCGCGCGAATAACTTTGTATTTGTTGTTGAGTAGATCACCTACTTTCAGACTGCTCGTGGCCTGGACCGGCGCTATTTGCGCGTTCATCGCCGCCGTCACAGCCTTCTCATCGTCGTAGCGCAGGCCGCAGCCATTGCAAAACTTCGCGTTCCGTTTGCGCTGCTTGTGACAACGCGGACACTGTGTCAACACCGGCACAGAAGTACTCGTGGCCTGGGATAACGGGGGGGCAGTAGTGCGTACAAGCTTCGCGCTGATCGTTGCGGACGAGAGCACCATTCCGCAATTCTCGCACACATCCTCACCCGCTTTTACTGGCGCCTGGCAGGTCGGGCACACGCCGGGAACAGGCGTGGTGCTCCCCGCACGAGCCGGAGATATGGACGGAGCAGTTACAAAGCTCACCGGACTCACCACTATCGTCGAAAGGACCGCGCCACAGCCCTCGCAGATATCCTCGCCCGGCGCCACCGCCTGCTGACAGTTAGGACAACTCGACATTCTTTCACTCCAGAAGCTTATATATCACATCGTTCAATATAACTAACGCACAGTAGAGATAAAGATCAAAGCCAAAGATCATGTAATGCTCTATCTGGATTTCGGAGTGCCCAGGGGATCTGTTTATCCACAGAGAAGCCATAGCACTGGCCTGACTATTTCCACACCCTATAGTACTACAGGGTGTACTTGCAAGCGCCTATGTATCATTATATAGTTAGAATGCAGAGGATCAGGCAAAGCCATTAGAGAACAATTTCTCTCTCACGTTGCTTCTACCTGATAAATATTGGGCTTTTCCTTGAAACAAAGCGCTGCTAGCCCTTGCGTTTGAAATCCGTAGCAGAGCAGGCAGAAGCAACAAACGCCCCACCGTTGCGAACGGAAAAATAGATAGATACCAGTTCATAAATTTCTGAGGGTTAAGCATTCTTCACCCAGATTGCCAACCCGCAAACTCTGATATGTGAAAGGACGGATCGTGTACACGATTGACCTCGCGACGATCTTGCAGCTCCTGCGTGAGTTCCGCCGTAGCGGTATCTTGCAGGCAGAGCTTCCTTCAGGGCTGCCTCGTTTTAAGCACCCATGCCAGGTTGTCATTGAGCTTTCTCAAGGCGAAGTGGTATCTTGTTTTGTCAAAGGCACCAAAGGCCAGACCCTTCTTGTCGATCACGAGGCCTTACAAACGGTTTCTACCTTAGGCAAACTCAATTGGGAGTTCAATCAATCGCCCACTACACCAGCAGCTTCTGCTAGCCAGGTATCTGTTTCATCACCACAGGCGTCTCGAGCTACATCCCCACCAACCTCTGCGTATCCACACTCACCCATACCATGGCGTTTGCGGTCCGTGAGCGTGGCAGGTGCCAGTAACTGGCCACCCTTGCATCGTCAAACCTTTGTCCTGGTGGATGGGAACCGGAACGTCGAGCAAATTGCTGCGATCCTCTTGCAGCCTGTCTATATCGTCGAAGGAGTTTTGCAGGATTTACGATCTATTGGAGTAATCGCTTTATAATTTGTTAAAGCGAGGAATACTCATGTTCTTTATTAAGGAGGAATATTTTTGCATATGAATGCACAGCCCCCCCTCGCGCCTGTCAATCCGCAGCAACCAGAAAATAGTTGGTCAAAGACCTATTTGAAAGATGAATCAACCAGCACCCGGAAGAGTCCCCTGGCCTGGTGGTATCGACTGACTGCTCCACCAGAGCCGTCTGCAAGTGCCAGCTTCAGGATACGCGATGCTGTGCGTCGTGGCAAACTGGCCAGCACGTTAGCCCTCCTGCTCTCCATCGTCCTGATTACTATTGATGGTCTTAGCATAGTCCTGCATCTTCAAATTGTTATCCTTGCAGTTACTATGCTACTCCTGGTACTCACCGTTGCACTCGCTTTCAACCGTGCTGGACACCCCAATATCTCCGGGATCATTATTGTGCTAGGGCTGAATACTTCTCTGATAACAGTGATCCGCATAGCACCCGGTGGTCTGGACCCCAGCGCGCTCGCGCTCTTTGATATTCTGGTCTTTGTGGAGTTATTTGCAGCCTCGCTTCTGCCGGTCAACTGGGTGTTTCTGTTTGCGGCGCTCAATATTGCCTTTATCCTCTATGATATTCCGCATCAGCCCTGGGACGCGGCTATGGCTCTGACGATGCATGCCAACTTCGGTGCAGTCCTGTTCCGCCCGATTGCGGTGCATGCCGTGGTGACAATCGTGCTCTGGCTCTGGGTGCGCAATGCCACGCAGGCATTGGAACGCGCTGATCGCGCTGAGGTTATTGCGACCCTCGAACACGAAATCGCCATGCAGGAACATAGCGTGGCGGAAGAAAAAAACAAATTGGATGTTAGCATTCAGCAAATCCTCAACACCCATATGCGTGTCTCTAACGGCGACTTCAACGCGCGCATGTCCATTGGGGAAGGGGAACCGCTCTGGGTTATCGCAAGCTCATTGAATAACCTGATTGCCCGCCTGCAACGCTTGCAGCAGACAGAGCAAAAAATGCTACCGAGCGTGCAACGTCTCCAGCAAACAGAGTACGAACTTCAGCGCTTGAAGAATAGCATCCACTCTATGCTGTTGAGCATTCGCCAGGCTGAAAGCGCGCAAAAACCGATCTCACTGCGTCCCAGTGGGACACTGCTCGACCCCCTGGCGGCAAGTCTGCACAGCAAACAACTGGTTGCGCCACCTGCTTCACTATTGCCCAACAGCGAACACCCGGCCATGTGATCTCGCTACCCTTTCACGAACGTATACCCGGCGGTGATTGGATACGAGAGAAATAAAAACTCGTGAGAGGCACGCCAACACACATGTATGTTGGCGTGCCTCTCACGAGTGTGTTATATAGCACAAGATCTACTCGTGGAGTAGATCCTCGTCAGGCTCTAATTCATCATCCTCGCTATCTTCTTCCTCTTCATATTCCCCCAGGTAGCCAGCGTCGGCATACGGGTCTTTTTGAATCTGGATCGTCGGATGCACAAGAGGAAAGGGTCTCAACCCTTCTGTGCCTGCCGGACCCTCCATCTGCGGTTCGTAAGCGGGCGCTCCTTCGCGCACCAACACCTCATTTTCCCACGCCATCGACTCAAAGCCCAGGCGGCGCAGATCCATAACCATCCCCGGCCAGAGATCGTCCGCATCGATTGCCCACCAGTCACGTCCCATCACATTCACTGGTCGAACTCGCAAAGGCCGGTTAAGATCGCCCAGACTAGCCTTTAACGCGTCGCGCTTTCGTTCGGCTTTTTTCATTGGCATAAGAACCGTCCCTTCTAAGATTGAGTAACTACCCTTCTGCAAGGGAGCCTTCAAACCAATTGCTCTACTGCATTCTTCTTCGTTGGCCGCCCTAAAAGGAACTCTCTCTCTGGTACAATGTACCTACTGTTACTGTAGCACCACATCGAATGGAATGCTACATAGAACATACCACAAAATCTCCTCTGTTTGCCAGTTCAACCAGACGCGAGCCACCAATTTTTCGCCCTTTCCGCGCACTCTTCAGGCACTAAATCACCCATATGGAGACAAGCGGCCTCTATAGCAGCCTTCTGGCTATAATCGAGCGAGGGAACGGCGAAACTCAGCGTGAGAGAAGTACCAGTCACGTATTCACATACATACACTTGAATGTTTGACAGCCTGAAAAAAACAGGGCATACTGGCAATGCAGCAGGTAATCGGGCAGATGAACAAGCCAGAGGAAGGATACAATGAGCCGGAAAAACCACTTCTTGAAGGATATCTCTCAATCGACGCTGCGCCACTGGCGTAGCACACCGACCTATTTCTTTCTGATCTGGCGTTGGGGGACCTGGCTGCTGGCCCTCGTCTGGTTCCTCAACGAACCCACCTTCCTGCGCCCCTATTATATCCCGGCGGTACCCCTCTGCGTCGCGCTGGCTTTTGTCTATTCTCTGCTCGTCACCCTCTATACCCCTGTCTCGCGCGTATTACTCACCCGCTTAACACACTGGCGCGGGAAAGTGACCGCTAACCCTGCCGTAAGCCTGGGTCGGGGCAAACAACGCTCCAGGCGCGACCTACCACAACTGCCTGGGCTCCAGGAAGAGTCGCGCATTTTTCGCACGTTATTTGATACGCGCAATCGTTTTCTGAACGTCCTTGTCTACTGCCTGGATGTCATTATTTGTGGCCTATTCACCTATTTTAGTGCAGCGAATGGAGGTGCTCCTTTCGGTGATGGGTCGCCGTTTTACCGCTATGGTCTCTCTGCGGTGTTAGCCGCTGGCTTCACCTATAGTTATGGAGGCGGGCTGCTGGCGGCGGTAGGCTACGATCTTTTTGTAATCTATGGGGCCTTTGTCTATCCTCCTGGCCAGCATTTCATTTATAATACCGCGAACCTGGGCGTCGATCTGGTTGGCTCGCTGATTGACGCGCCGCTGCTCGCGCTGCTGGCCGCCTTTGTCGCTTCGCAGCTCAATAAAGCGATCAAGGCCGAGCGGCGCGAGCGGGAGGACGCGCGGCGCGAGCGCGTTTTGCGCGCGATGAGCGAGATGGTGGTCGCTGGCATTGGCGATCAGATGCAGTTATTACGCCAGAGCGTCAAAGCATTGCGCCAGGGGGGACACTTTGAGAAACTGGTCATCGCGCTGGTGCGCAATGACGCCGGCCAGGAGGCACGTCCCGATTTTGATACATATGTCGAGGCTGATATCACCAACGACGAGACGCATCCCGATGTGAGCGAAGAGCTGGTCAGTCTGGTGGCCAAAACTGGACGGCGGCATCTGTCCTTTGACCCTTTCTCTGAAACCCTGGATGGCTCTAAATATGGCGCGGCACGGCTCTACCAGCCCTTTTTCAAGGATCAGCAGGTCTACCTGGTGATCGGCGCGGAGAGCACACGCTACACACCTTTCGAGCAGCGGCAGGAGGAGTTTCTAGCACTGATTGGGCCGCAGCTGGTGGTGGCGCTGGAGAATATTCGTTTGACCGAACAGACCGCTGAAATGGCCGCTCTCGCCGAGCGCGGGCGGATTGCGCGCGAGATTCACGACGGCATCGCGCAGTTGCTCTATATGCTCAGTCTGAACAGCGAGACCTGCCTGGCGCTGGTCCAGCGCGTGGCCAGTGTCTCCGAGAACGAGCAGCGCGCCCTGGCTCCCGTTAGCCAGTACCTGGAGAAGCAGGTGACGATCTCCAAGCAGGCGCTCTGGGAGACGCGCCACTATATGTTTACGCTCCAACCCCTGCTCAGCGGCACAACGACCCTGACGCAGATGCTCACCAGCCAGCTCCACGAGTTCGAGGCTATCAGTGGCCTGGCGACGCGTCTGGAGATCGAGGGTAGCGAGGATGCGCCCAATGGCAATCAACAGCACAACCAGCACCGTATGCAGGTGGGTATGGCCATCTTCCGCATCACCCAGGAAGCGCTGACCAATGCCTACAAGCACGCGGAGGCCAGTCAGTTGGACGTGCATCTGCGCCACCGACCTGAACGCATTACCGTGGAGATCCGCGACAATGGGAAGGGCGTGGCGCTTTCAGGTTACGCCCCTGGCACGGAGAAGATCTATTCCGGGCGCGGCCTGCAAGGTATGCGTGAGCGCGCAAGCGAACTCGGTGGTACTATCGAGATCGAGGCGAATATCCCTGGTGGCACCCGTGTAGTAGCCAGTATCCCTCTTTAGAGACAAATATATGTTTTTTACAATACAACAGACTTAATAGATATAAGATAACAAATTCAGCATTCAAGAAGGGACACGAGCAATGGCGAAAACGCGGATTATGATTGTCGATGACCACGAAGTTGTACGCATGGGCATGCGCCTGCTTTTCGAGACCGAGGACGATTTCACGGTAGTAGGTGAAGCCAGCAACGGAGCCGAGGCCCTGGCGAAGGTTACAGTGCTGGACCCGCAGGTGATCCTGATGGATGTGCGCATGGAAAAAATGGGCGGCATCGAGGCGTGCCGCGAGATCAAGAGCCAGCATTCCCAGGTGCACATTCTGATGCTCACTTCCTATACCGACGATGACGCTGTGATGGCCTCAGTACTCGCCGGGGCCAGCGGCTATTTGCTCAAGCACCTCAGCCGGGCCGAGCTACTGCGCTCCGTGCGTCTGGTCGCGTCGGGTCAGCAGCTCATCGACCGTGCCTCCGCGCAACAAGCTATGCAGCGGCTCACGCACACTCCCGGCAGCGAGCTGACCGAGCGCGAACGCGAAGTACTGGCCCTCGTCGCGCGCGGCTATACGAACAAGCAGATCGCCGAGACGCTCTTCGTCAGCGAAAAGACTGCGCGCAACCACGTCAGCCATATCCTGGAAAAGCTCGGCCTGGCCCGACGCAGCGAGGCAGCAGCATACGCCGTCGAGCACAGACTGGTACCACCGAAGACACCGGGTGGTGACGAGGAACGGTGAACGCGACGAGGATTGGTAAAATAACCAGATCAGGTTAACGCGCCACAAACTCCATTGCCTCCCGCGCCAGCAGCGCCCATGCTACCTCAGAGGTGGGTGCCAGGGTGAGCCACTCCTTCATAGGCCGACCATCGTGACGGGGATCGAAGCGCTCTCCATCACCAGAGGCGACAAGTGCGTCCACACGTGCTCTGGGCAGCTTGACGACGAGGTGGCCTCTCACCAGCATAGCAAAGATCTTTCCGCGGATCTTCAGCCCCGATGAGCCGAACTTCTTGCCCTCCTGCGGGGGCGTGACGCCTGGATAGTTGAGAAACTCCCCAACAAGGTCAGCAAAACGCTCTTCCGGCGCGATGGATGGCTGATTCATGGAATAAATACCTCCCTTACTCATAATTTTACCCCATCTTTTGCAAAAAACCAATGTATCTATGATGAAAATCCTCGATGAATTTTCAATAGAATGGCTCACTCCCCTGCCACAGCCCCCTGTGCGGGAAACGATCTCATTGCGTTTATAGAGCACCAATCTGGCCCAAAACGCATCGCAAACTGCTGGTCAAAAACGCACTCCATATCTTATAATTTGTGGAGGTTAGATAGAGAGGCCTGTAGACCGCAACAGAGCTACACTCTATTTGCATAATCAAGCATTCGATGGTATACACAAACCAGGCTATTACCACCGGGTTGATCATAACGGAAAGCGAGAAGATCGCGTGAGTCAGCCGAAACAGCAAAAAAGCGCGCACCATGCTCTTTCATCCTCAGTGCTTGTCGGACGCGAGCGGGAGATTCAGGATGGATTGCTGCTTTTACAGTGTCCTGATGTGCGTCTGTTGACCCTAACGGGCATTGGAGGCGTGGGCAAAACGCGTCTGGCTCAGGCGCTTGTGGAAAAAGCTCGCTCCTCTTTTGCTGATGGCGCCCTCAGTATTTCACTGGCATCTCTCAAGCATCCCGACCTTCTCATTGCCACGCTGCTGCAGGAACTGGGCGCACAAGAGGAGCTTGAACAATCACCACACGCCACCCTTTGTGCATTTTTACTCGCAAAACATCTTTTGCTCTTTCTCGATAATTTTGAGCAAATCGTTGCAGGAGCGCCCCTACTTATCGATCTCCTGGAACACTGCCCCAGCTTGAAAATGCTCGTCACCAGCAGAGAAACGTTGCGCGTGCGCGATGAATATGTCTGCCAGGTTCGCCCGTTGCCACTGCCTGATCTCGCCTCGCCAGCAGGCCCGGCGAAATTGCCTGACAATCCCGCGCTCCAACTGTTTGTGCAGCGTGTTCAGTTCATGCAACCTGCGTTGCCCCTCACAGAGGATACACTGCGGGCTATGGCTGAAATATGTGTGCGGCTGGATGGGATTCCGCTGGCAATAGAACTGGCTGCCGTCCGCTGCCAGCTCTTCTCACCCCAGGCCCTTTTACAGCGTCTAGAACACCGTCTACACATTCTCACCCACAACATGCGCGACCTGCCACTACGTCAACAGACCCTGCGCAATACGCTCGCCTGGAGCTATGACTTATTGTCCGATGAGGAGCAGCGCCTCTTCAGGTGCCTCGCCATTTTTTCCGGCGGCTGCACACTGGAAGCGGCGGAATGCGTGTGTGGTGGGCGAGCAGACTTTCTGGATGTACTGACCTCGTTGCTGGAAAAAAATCTTCTGCAACGCGACGCTTCTTCCTCAGGAGAAACACGCCTGCGCATGCTGGAGACGATTCGCGAATATGGGCAGGAATGTCTCCAGGCCAGTGCTGACTATCGAGAAATACAGCATCTCCACGCCGCCTGCTATCTACGCCTGGCTGAGCAAGCAGAAGCATATCTGGCAGAGCCAGAAGGATCGATCTGGTTACAACGCCTGGGAGCTGAGATCGATAACATACGCCAGGCGTTGAACTGGTGGAAAGCGCGCGGGGAAGATGAAAAGATTTTACGCGTGGGAAGCGCGCTCAAACATTTCTGGTTACGCAACGGGTATGGACGCGAGGGCTACCATTGGATGAAAGAGGCATTGCCCACCCTACCAGCCAACATGGTGCAATTGCGCGCGAAGGCACTGCTGACCATCAGCATACTCGCTCCTTACGCTGGTCAATCCGCTCAACGCACAACGTTCTGTCGGGAAAGTCTGCACCTATTTCAGGAACTGCAGGATCGGCGCGGCATAGCTGAAACTCTCCATGAACTCGGCCACGCGGCCAGTGGGCAGGGGAAGTACGCTGAAGCGCAGCAACTACATGCCGAAAGCCTGGCTCTCTGGCAAGAAATCCGCGATCAGCAGGGAGTCGCCAACGCCAAACTTGCGCTCGCGCAGGCACTTCACGCTCAAAGCACGCACCACGAGGCCTATACGCTGGGCCAGGAGAGCTTGCAGCTTTTTAAGGACCTGAACAATCGCCGGGGCATCGCTCAGGTGCTGAGTCTATTGGCTTTTATCGCTGGCTATTACCAGGAACATCCCAAAGCCATAGCCCTTGCTGAAGAGAGCTTGCATATCCTCAAAGCAGAGGGACAGGCATGGGAAGTGGCCGCACAACTCCACTATGTCGCTGAACTGGCTCTGCGCCAGAACAACGGCGAGCGCGCACTGGCCTGCGCTGAGGAAAGTTTGTGCATCTCGCAACGCGTAGGAAACCGGGAAGCGATGGCCAGAGCACATCATCTACTCGCCCAGATCCAGTGGAGAAGACAAGGCAATACAGTCAGCAGACCCCTGTTAGAACAAAGCCTGGCGCTGTACGAAGAGCTTGATAACCAGGAAGGGATCGCTCTCGTACTGCTCAATATGGCCCAGGAAGCTTTGCAACACAAACGTTACCAGACAGCGCGCACCCTCCTGGAACGCTGCTTCCAGATCCTTGCTCAGCAAGAGAATAAGCCCGCGCTCATCGAGAACCTCGCGGCCTTAGCACACCTGGCTGCAGCAGAGGGGCGGCCAGATTGGACTATCCACCTGATGGCAGCCAGTGATGCCCTGCGTGAGGCCATTGGGCGACCGCCACGTCCCTTGAAAGATGCCTACAGACGCATTGCTACGCTTGTTGCCACACCACCCGATGAAAAGAGCTTTGCCAGGATCTGGGCAGAAGGGCGAGCCATGACCCCGCAACAGGCCTTTGCACTGGGCGTGCCAGCTGTATCCAGCACGCATCCTGACTGTCAGGAGCACGCATCCCTCTCTTCCCCGGCTCGGCTGACGGTTCGCGAACGCGAAGTCTTGCGTCTGCTCACAACCGGATTGACCAATCCACAAATTGCTGAGCGCCTGGTGATCAGCCCGGTGACCGTCAATGCGCACGTGCGCTCAATCTACAATAAACTTGAGGTGACATCACGTAGCGCCGCGACCCGCTATGCCCTGCTCCATCAGCTGGTCTGACTATCCCCATCTCGTTCAAAGGGATAACAGCCAGTTTCCCTACCTTCTCGTTCAAATGAACGATATCCCATCTGC
>CAXUEY010000031.1:29438-47000 GCA_964250225.1 uncultured Ktedonobacteraceae bacterium
ACCTTCTCGTTCAAATGAACGATATCCCATCTGCTAGCTGAGATCGCCAGAGAGCCACAATAATTCTCCATTCAAACGATGCGCAAACAGGCCTTTCCCATCTACACTCTTTACCAGAAAGAGTTTTACACACATGCAGAAAGCATGGATAAAAGGATTGCATCATTGAAAAAGCACAAAAGCGCAAAAACTTCCCCGGAACGTTCACCTTTTACCTTCGCAAAAGCGACCAGCCCGGACCAGAAACACCCCGAACGTAACGAAGACTATGTTCTGACTGATCGAGGAAGCGGCCTGGCCGTGATCTGTGATGGCGTCGGTTGCGTAAGTGGTGCTGGTCAGGCCGCGCGTATAGCGGCCAGGGCCGTGAGCACGAGCTGGAAAGGCATGCTCACTCAATGTGCCGCGACACCTTCTCATTCTACCGTCCCTGCACGCGATCTTGAAAACGCAGTGCAGCAGTTGCTTGAAGAGGCCAATCAAGCCGTACTTGCCCTGGAAAAGCGCCTGGCGCAAAAACATCAGGAGGAGCAGTCCGCAGAGAAAAAAAACGGGGCAGCGACGACCATTGCGCTGGCTCTGTTCTATCCACACCACACTGGCTATCTCATGGTCTATGCGCATATTGGGGATAGTCGCATCTACCTTCTGCGCAAAGACGCGGCAATCCAACGCCTGACCGTCGATGATGGCTACTTCCCCTGGATCGTAAACAAAGGCGAACTGAGTGAGCAGGACGCCTGGCGCATTGACCAGGCCAGTTCTGCGGACCAGCTCTCTGAGGCGGACCGCGAGCATTTTGAGAAGCGTAATAAGATCTCGCAGTCTCTAGGAGATGAGCCTATCACCTTGCACGTGGGCCAGCTTGTGCTCTGTCCCGGTGACCGCATTCTGCTCAGCACCGATGGCATTCATGATAATCTTACCGACGCTGAGATCGAAGTAGTGTTACGCACAGGCGCGCGCACAACTGTGGCAAAGGCGCTCGTGCAGCAGGCTCTCACACGTTCTCAGCAAGGTGAAACTGTCCATATCCGCGCGAAGACAGACGATATGAGCGCCATTGTGATCACCTGCCACTTCTCACCAGCTAGTAAATAATCAATTGTCAGCAAATGCTGTTTTCCATACATAAAGGAGATATATGGATACAATAACCAGGCCCGCGCCCTCCCCATCCAAATCGGCGTTCTTCATCAACCGCAACTTTGTCCTGCTCTGGATGGGACAAAGCATCTCCGTGCTTGGCGATTATGTCTTCGACACGACTCTGACCCTCTGGATCGCCACGCTCATCGCCAGAGGGCAGAGCTGGGCGCCCCTGGCCGTCAGCGGCGTCCTGTTAGCGGCAGCGATCCCCATGTTGATCTTCGGTCCACTCGCCGGGGTCTTCGCGGATCGCTGGGATAAGCGCCGGACGATGTTGCGCATGGATGCCCTGCGCGCTTTCCTGATTGCCGCGCTGATTGTGCTCCCATTCCTCAAAAATCAGCTCTCTGTGACGTTCCAACTCTTCATGATCTACACGATTGTTTTCTGCGCCACTCTCTGCGCCCAATTCTTTCAACCATCGCGTGTTTCACTCATCAGTGAGATTGTGGATGAGCCGCAGCAAGCGCGGGCCAGTGGCATGTCACAGGTCAGTATGAATCTGGCAATCATCATTGGTCCTGCGCTCGCGGCCTCTCTGTTTTTTACGCTCGGCATCTACTGGGCCTTGCTCCTGAATGCGCTCTCATTCGCTGCCTCATACCTGTGCGTTCTGGCCGTGCGAATACAAGAACCAGCAGCAAACAGCGGCACGTCTTTATTGGAGAAAACCGGCTTCTGGCGCGAATTTGGCGAGGGACTGAGCTTCTACAGGCAAAATCGGATCGCGCTGACGATTGGCATTTCAGCGATGCTCTACGCGCTAGGAGGTGGCCTGGGAAATGCGATTTTTGTCTTCTTCGCCATCCAGAACCTGCACATTCCAACAGCTCTTTATGGAACAATCACAAGTGCCCTCGGCGTGGGTTCCATTTGTGGAGCGCTTCTCGCGACATTTCTGGCTGGCCGCCTGGGTTCTGTCCGCCTCTTCTGGCTCGGCATGATCAGCGCTGGCATACTCTTCCTTGTCTATTCACGTCTGAATAGCTTCCCCCCTGCTCTGGTTATTGATTTTATGCTGGGCATCCCCCTCACAACACTCTATACAGTAGTTGGGCCCATCATCATGCATATCACGCCCCGTCCCCTGCTCGGACGTGTGACAAGCATTCTCAGTCTCTGTCAGAGCTTCTTCAATATGATCGCGACTATCATGGCGGGTATATTGGCCAGTACCTTCCTCCGAGACTTTCACACAAGTATTCTCGGAATTCCATTTGGTACATATGATACACTTATCACTGTCGAAGGTCTCTTACTCCTCTCTAGCGGTATCTATGCTATGTTTAATCTACGCTATTTGCACATGGATGGTTGAACCCGATATGGAACACCCACAAGAGTTCCATCGAATTATGCTGGACTCTCTGCAAATGTTGTGTAATTCATAATCATCAAATGCTCAGCCTCGCGTTTATTGCGAGCCTGAAAGTTGACCAGGTACTTCTTCTCAAACGCTTGCACGTACAGCCCGCTCTGCCCATAGAGGGATTGGATCAGGGGCGTGTTCTTGATGATGAGCAGGAATTTCGCCGGGCAGCGCGTGAGCAGGTAGTTAGCCAGCCGCTCCTGGTCGTGGGGCTGAAATTCGTTACGCATATACGTGCTGAAATCGCTGTCGTAAGGCGGGTCGAGAAAGAGAAAGTCCCCTGCCTGGGGTGGATGCTTCTCCAAAAACGTCTCGAAATCCAGGTTTTCGATCACCACGCCGCGCAAATGCTCCTGTAAAGCAGGTGTACTCAGCGCGGCGATTTTGCGCGCCAGGCCTTTGCGGTTATATGTGATACCGCCATATGGCACGTTAAACTGACCCTGCCGATTGTAGCGAAACATCGAGGCATACGCGTTCTCGCGCACAAAATAGAAGATGGCCGAGGCCACGTCCGGCGTGATAGCGTATGTCTCCAGATGATTATAGAGGTGGCGCAGGTGCATATAAAAAGCGCTTTTCAACGCGCTTTCCAGATTAGCGAGAATATCATGCTCCGGTAAGCGCCATTTCTGTCGCTCCAAATGCTGCATACGTTGGATCTTGCTCAGAAGATTGCGTTGCAGTTCGCGGAGGAAATTTTCGACGTTTTTCTCGCAGATCAGCGCACACATGGCGCAAAGTTCGCGCTGCTGGTCACGCAGAAAGACCTGGAGCCGTGTTTCCAGCTCTACACGCTCACACTTCCCCGTCGAAAACGCAGTATAGAGCATCACCAGTTCGTCAGCGTGGCGTTCGGCCAGGTCGCTAAGCGCCTGCCAGCTCTGGAGCAGCAGCATCAGGGTGTGCAGAAAAGCGGGATCTTGCTGCGCGACCATGCGATAGAACTGGACCAGTTCGCCAGAACGGTCATTAATCAGCTTTTCGGGCGCCTCAACCGAGAAGAAGACGGCGCCCCCGCCGACAAATGGCTCGTAGTAGCGCTGAAAAGCTGGCAGCATGGGCAGGATATATTTCAGCTCCTGCTCTTTGCCGCCGGTCCATTTGAGCAGCGAGTGCAAGCGTTTAGAGAACAATCATCGCCTCATCTAAGGTCTTTTTGGATATGATCGGCACACGACAATCGGACGCGGGATAGCCCACAGGCAGCACCACATACGGCTTCTCGTTGCGAGGCCGCCCCAATAAATCGCGCAGAAAACCCATCGGGTTGGGCGTATGCGTCAGCACAGCCAACCCCGCCTGTTGGAGGCTGGCTATAAGAAGTCCAACGGCGATGCCTACGGATTCGTTGGTGTAGTAATGTTTGATACGCTCGTCTTCCTGGTTTGGGTCGCCGTTCTCCAGCGTGGGAGACTCTTTCAGGCCGTAGTCCTCTTTGAAAACGACGATCAGATAGGGCGCGATCTCGATAAATTCTTTATGCCAGTCGGTCCCCAACGGGGCTAACGCGGCCAACCACGCGGGCGGAAAACGATGCTCGTAGCTCGCGCGCTCCTCAACCTCGACCAGTTCGCGCATACGCTGCTTCATCGCCTGGTCGCGCACCACGACGAATTTCCAGGGCTGCTGATTGGCCCCCGAAGGCGCTGTCATGGCGGTGGCGATGGCGTTCTCGATCAGTTCAAAGGGCACGGGATCGGTCGAGAACGCGCGCACCGAACGCCGTCTCCGCATGCTGGCCAGAAAGTCACGCGAATGTTGCAGCGCCTCTTCCGGGTCCGGGCGCTGGTAGCGCAATGGCTCGAATGGATAGCGACTGGTGGATTCTCCGGTGTTGGATTCGCTCATGATACATACCCTCTTCTAAAGAATTTGCCGAATAGCCTGATAGTGTTGCGCGAATTTCTGCTGCGACAGATTGGGAAAAAGCTTGTCATATGGGGGGTTGCCAATTTTGCTGAGCACATCCTGATATGCCCCATCTAGTTCTACCACATCAATAAATCCCTTTCGAATAAGCAACTGCATGTCTACAATATCCTGCGGATTTGCTCGCTGTGCTTTGGACAAGGCAGTGCCGTACCAATCAAAATAGAATGCGTCCACCTGATCGTAGCGCTTGATAAATTGTGAGCGTGCCTCCCATTGAGCTGGCAAAGGCATAAAATCGCCAGGAGAGGCAAATTCGATATTCATATTCAAGCGCTGCTTTAATTGCGCAATCTGTGCGGTTAGATTCGTTGGGTCAGATGTAATCTGAATATCAAGGGTTTGCCCAGAACGGATACCCGCATGCACCAGCGCGGCGCCACCAACGAGATACAATCGCCCTGGCTGTCTGGTACGTCCAACCTCGACCAGAAATCGCTCGATTTCCGGCTGTCCTACGTTCTGCCTCATACTCATGCGATACGTTCTTTCTCCATAACTTGAGCCACATACGTCATGCTTATCTGTTTCAACGTCTGGATCAGATCATACGAAAGTACGTGCTGATGTGCTTCTTCCTGGGTCAGAAGATGGTTGATCTGATTCTGCCAGCCATCGCGAAAATTGAGAGGCAGCCCATAACGTCGTTGCTCATACTCCTGCAAAGCCAGCAGCCCATCCAGCCCATAGCCCTGCGCGGGCGGCGGCAAATGGCGCTCCTCCCAGAGCGCCACAAATGGTGCTTCGGGAAAGGATGGCAGATGACCAAGCGCAAACGCCAGGCGAAATAGCCACCACTGCTGAAGATAGAGCGTGGCCAGCGTGTGTACCGCAATACTCTCAGCAACTTCCCCCTCACTGCTTTGCAAGGCCACAACTACCGCTGCGGCAAGCTCTGGATGCAAAATGAATAGCCCGATGGCCGCGCTCTCTACCAGTGGATAATTGCAGGCCGCCAGCCGCCGGATCAGCGAGACAGGCTTGATCTGCTCGTCCTCGGCGCTCAATGTTACCCCATCTCCCATCAGATAGCACACACCCTTGAGGTTTAAGATTGCGATCAGGATACCGATTTCGTCCCGATCAAACTCGGCTTGCATCGCGCGTTGCCCCTTTCATGAATAGACCCGGCATGCCCGTTTGGAGCATATCATAGCCAGTGGGGTACACGCAAATACACCACTCTGGTAGACAAAGCTGAACCGCCTGCCGAGGGCATCCGTCAAAGAGGCTCATCTGCCGGGCGAAGGAAAAATCAAATATTGCCAACATTTTGATTTTAATCGTCAAAATACTTGACAATTTTTTGTTCCTATGATAATATTTCTCTATCAATAGCAAATATCACCATCAAGTTAATCAAAAATGACAAAGAAAAGACCTGCGGGCGGGAAGGCCTGCTCTGGAAAGGAAGCGAAGGCTATGCAGAGGGATATGGAATATATGCTACGCGAGGAACGTCGGCGCGAGTTGAGCGAAGAGCCACAGCAGAGGCGCCGGCTGATGGGTCTGCCCAGGGGAAGACACACACTGTCCGCGCGCGCGTGGATGCCATATGAGCAGGCTCAGAGCACACGCTTGCCGTTCGCGCGACGCAGAGTGCCGGGTACACAGCTTTCGTTGTAGGGTGGATATGCGTTCGTTCTGGTTTATGTATTCTCTGAAGCACATATTTTCGCGTTAAATTTGGCCGTTTCAGCGACATGTTTCTAGCAACACTTTTTTTCCCATGAAGTGCTACGCATTGGATCGTCGGCGCGTGCTACCTGGTGACAACCGCGAGCCTGTTCGTGAATCCAGGTTTGCGCAAGATGGAGCGACCGGTATAGACCGTCATACTAGCGAGTACACTTTCAGATCGCTATAGACCGCCTCAGCATCGTTGCCCCCTTGCGTGGAAGTTGCCAGGAAGCCAATAGTACCAGCTTGACTGTAGTAACTGTTCTGCACCTGAGTCAGAAAATGGCCGTTGGCGTAAAAGAGGAATGTGCTGCCGCGCGCGACGAGCTGTAGCAGGTTCTGCGTATGATACCCGGCATGGAGTGCGGGTGTGGCGGTCCAGTCTTGCAGGGGGGTAATGGTCGCGCCCTGTTCCTGAGAAATTTTATAGCGCCCCTGACCATCGACCTCGAAGAGATAGCCGTCGTAGTTGCCGAGAAAGTTGGTGTGCAGGCGAAAGAAAACGCCGCCAGAGTTGCCACTGAGCAGGTTCACATTCACAGAAAGCGCCAGGTTCAGATAGGTATTGCTCTGCTCACGACAGCCCTTGAAGAACGGGAAACTGGCGGCCTGTTGAATGTGGTAGCCGTCGCTGGCAAAAGAGCACTGGCCGTCCTGGTCCCAGTTGGCGGCCTGAGTGGTGGCATTATTCGCGTCGGTCAGCGTATCCTGGTAAGCTGGCTGGCCAGAGGTTGCGGTGGCGAACGGACCGGCAGTCGCGGTGGCCTGAACATCGGCGGCGCTCAGACCGGTTGTGGCCGTGGCTGTGACCTGCCCACCGCCGGGGCCGGCTTTCGTGGACATATTCAGCAGCGTGTAGGTTACAGGCACGGCCACGACCAGCAGTGCGGCGATGGCGATCATCGCCAGGACGAGAGCACGCTGAGAAAGGCGGCGGCGCGGAGGCTGAGGCGCGCGTAACGCTCGCGGCGGCGGCGTTACAAGATCGGAATCGGGCAGGTCCAGCGAGGCGGGCGGCGTATTGATACGGCTCACGCTTCCATCAGCCAATGGCGAGGGGCGCGCGCCTCGTAGAGCGGGCACCGCCGCCAGTTGCTTCACATTCACGGTTGTCGCATCCGGCTCGACCTGCTCAAGCGCGGCGTCGGCGGCGTTCGTGTTAACTGCCCGGCAAAAGGCCTCGGCTAGCTCGGCTGCGCTGCCGTAACGCTGCTCTGGCTGCTTCTCCAGCGCCTTATACATCACGCGCTCTACCTGTGGTGAAAGCAGTGGCACGTACTGGCGCGGCGAGGGCGGCTGCTTGCTCACATGCATAGCGAGCAGGGCTAACTGGTTGTCGGCACTAAAGGGCAGACGGCCCGTGACCATCTCGTAGAGCAGCACACCCAGCGAGTAGAGGTCGCTGCGCGCATCGGCCCGGCGATGCACCTCGAAGAGTTCTGGTGCAATATACTCGACGGTTCCCAGGACAGTGCCGGTGGTGGTCAGTTGGGTCGCGTCCTCGACGATACGCGCAATGCCCAGATCGGCCAGGTAGCAGCGACCCTCGTCGTCGAGCAGGACGTTAGAGGCCTTGATGTCGCGGTGGATGATGCCTCTGGCGTGGAGATAATCGAGCGCGCCCGCGATATCGTTCAGGCAACCACAGACCTCACCCAGGCTCAGCGGCTCGCGCCGAATACGCAGGCGCAGGGTGCCCCCGGTCAGCAGAGGCATGACGATATACGAGCGGCTGATCCCGTCGATCTGGGCCTCACCGGAATCGTAAATATGAATCAGGTGAGGATGGTTCAGACTGGCCATTACCCGCGCCTCACGGAGAAAGCGCTGCAACATATCGCCCTCTTCGCGCCTGAACACCTTCACCGCAACCACGCGCTGAAAATTGGGATCGTAGGCCTCATATACGCTGGCCATACCTCCCCTGCCAATGATGCGACGCAACTCATAGCGGTCAAGCGCCCTGCCTTCTAATTCGGCCATATGATTCTTTCTCCTGCTTCCAGTATTCCTTGAAAAAAAGAGTCCGTCGCTCTCCCTCTTCTGTATAACGTTTCAGAACCCGATTTAAGATGCCCAGGTTTGTGGAATCCGCGCAACCCAACCTCAATAACCACTCTATCACCAACAATAATCATAAAACAGGCTGAATAAGGTATCCTTACAAATACATAGCCAAAAATCGTGCTGTCACCAAACACATATGTGTCCGATGGGCAAAGACCTTGCAAGATTTGGTAGAATGCACCTTATCATTGTGGATGCGTCAGGGCAGGTGATCCTGGATCAGCCGCTCATCAGGCAGTTGCCAACAGAAGTGGCAGACGCAGGAGCATGTTTTTTCGATATTGCAGATAGCCCATGCTTTCTGCTACAGTATAGTTGAATTTATATTTTGTATATGATGAGAAGCGGGCAATTCTTATTCTAATTATCAACCCGATGCTCCACCGTCAAGAACTCAGGCTGCTTGAGATCGTAGCACAGAAAAGGGGGGCTTCGGTAGGTCAGAAAGGGTGATCTATGCCGTTTGAATGTAAGCCCGTTCCCACCGATAAGGCAGAAGAGCTACTGCCCATCCTGTTAGCTGCTGAGGAAGGCGAGGAGCGCGTGCGATCTGTGCTGCTCGATCCCACCTGCACAGCCTATGCCGCGCGAGCTGATGGTGAGTTGGTAGGAGCTGCGGTTGTGCGCTGGGAGCCTGGAGAAGCCAGCGAAATTATCTATATTGCGGTGCTTCACGAACGGCGTGGTCAGGGTTATGGAAAACGTATGCTCGCCAGCTTGCAGGACGAGTTACACGCGCGTGGTGGCGCTGCTCTACTGGTGGGAACGGCCAGTGCCTCGTTGGAGAATCTCGCCTTCTACCAAAAATGCGGATTCCGCGTGTTCGAGATCAGGCGCGACTACTTCGCCTATATCCAACCGCCGCTGTGGGAAAATGGCATTCAGTTGCGCGATATGGTGGTGTTGCGCTACGAGGTTGAGGAGACGAAATATTCCCCATATTCGACACAAAGAGGGGAAAAGCGCGAATATGGGGAAATGGGGGGAAATTAATGCCAGCGCTCGTCGCGATCATCGCGCAACCAGCGGCGCACTACCAGATAAGCAGCGGCGCTCGTAGCGAGGAGCGCGAGAGGAGCCAGCACCAGGATTTTTCGACTGAGCCGGGGCTGCTGCTCATCAAGCACGGGAGCAGCCGTCCTGCGCGTATCATTGCTGGTTGCGGTCCTTCTTACCTCAACCTCTGTTGCCGTTTTGGTCATGAACACTCTTTCCTTTCAAAATACGGCGATCCACATCGCCAAAGATCTTGAACCACACACACCTATTTGCTCTCGTCCTCTCATAGAGCGAGATCTGTTGCTAGTATATTGAGTATCTGTTAATGATCTGGTTGCATGCACCAATCTGTCCTCTGTCCTACCTCTCTTGACGGCCCAGGCGAACACACGCTATGATTCTGATAACAACACGTACTCACAAAAGGTAGAATTTTCTCGATGATGAATAAATTGCGGGGTCGCAGCCTGGCGCACCCTGGATGTTTAATTGGGACCACCACCGGCCTGATCCTGGGCATCGTTCTGGGCGGCGTCCTGGCAACGTTCAATGTCCCTCTAAATACCGATCTGCTGATCTGGCTCGGTCTAACCGTCGTGCTGGGTGCCATCGGCTGGGGTATCGGGACGGCCCTGACCTCGCGCTTCCCCGCCTTAGATGAGAAACCCATCGACGTAGATTCAAATTTGCCAGCAAGCTAGCTTTTTCCCCTCAAATATGCTATATTCTAAAGGAAATCGATAGCACTTTTTCCTCCCCTGGCTGTCGAGCTTCTTGGAGCAGTGTGGCTTCCGGGCATTGAAGCGCGTCCTGTAGGTGCCGTTCGTCTGTGGACTATCCAATTTTGCTGACCACGCGATGAGGGTTACCCTATGTTGCATTTGCGCAGAATAAGTGAATTTCGCGTAAAATTAGGAGGATACCTCTATGGCCGAGAATGAATTTCGACGCTCCATTTCAACTGATAGCGCCCCTCGTGGGAGCCAATGTGAATGGTGCCGCAAGCCCGCTGTGTATCAATTGACCGCGATTGGGGGCTCTTCTCACAATGATAGCGGCCTCTTTTGCCGTGAATGTGGTGAAAAATTCGCATATACAGTGGCACAAGCTGCAGCATCCGCCAGCACAACCACTTATAACGCCCAGTAGATAGAAGCTTAGTCAGAAGAGTGCGAGAGCAGCCCTAAACAGCTCTAGCACTCATCTGTTGTTTTTCTCTTACGCGTAGCGCTCCATATATTTGCTCACGTCGAACGTTTTGGCTTGCTGAACGAGCTGGTGCGCGGCCTGGTCCATCGTGGGACGTTCCTGGCGGTAGAACAGACCGACATAGGGCTTCTCGGTCTCCATCGCCAGCGCTACCGCCTGTGCGCGATTGCTGGGATCGTGTCCCTCTGGCAGCGGCTGCACGTTGGCTTTCCAGACATCCATCGTGTTGTAGAAGGTCGGGCAGGGGCTGAGCGCGTGGATAAACGCGAAGCCCTTATGCTGCACCCCCTGCTCGATCAGCGAGGCCAGATCTTTGGGCTTCGACGAGAAGCCGCGCGCGACAAAACTGACGTTCAGGCTGAGCACGGTGGCCACCGGGTTGAACTGCGAGGCCAGCAGCCCATAGGGCGTCGATTTTGTGGTATGGCCGGTGGGCGAGGTGGGTGAGGTCTGGCCTTTGGTCAGGCCGTAGATCTCGTTATCCATCACCACTACGGTAATGTCGATATTACGCAACGCGGCGTGCAACAAATGGCCCGCGCCAATGCTGAACATATCGCCGTCGCCACCCACAGCCACGATGGTCAGGTCGGGGCGCGCCATCTTCATGCCCTGAGCCACGGGCAGCGCGCGGCCATGCACACTATGGAAGCCATAGGTGCTCACGAAATGCGGGAAGCGGCTGGAGCAGCCAATCCCGGAGACCACCACGGTTTCGTCAACGGGATGTTTCAGGTTGGCCAGGGCGTTATAGGTGGCGTTCAGTACGCCAAAGTCGCCACAGCCGGGGCACCAGGTTGGTTTGACCTCGCTTTTCAAATCTTTGGGGGTCAGGGTAATAGTTGATTGTGTCATGGGTTAACAAACCTCCTCGATAGCCCGTAGAATTTCGCCGGCGGTAAAGGGAATGCCGCCAAACTTATTGACCCGGATCGGTTGCACACCGTATTTTGCGCCCAGCAGATTAGCCATCTGGCCAGAATAGTTACACTCCGGCACGATCAGCGTCTTCACCGAGTTGATGAAGGTGAGCATGGCCTCGTCTGGCAACGGCGAAAGAACACGTGGATGCAGCGAGGCGACCTTGTAGCCCTTAGCTCGCGCGCGATCAACGGCCTCCTGAATCGCGCCCTCGGTGGAACCCCACCCGATCAGGCCAACGGTGGCATCGGCGTCCCCGTAGCGCTCTGGCTGCGGCAACTCTTTCATAGCGGTTGCCAGCTTGCGGTAGCGTTTCTGGACCATTGCGGTATGATCTTCGGGTTCGTAGTCGGGATGGCCGTGCTGGTTGTGTTCCAGGCCGGTGGCGGTGTAAACCAGCGAGCCGGCGCCTGGAGTTGAGATGGGTGAGATGCCGCTATCGGTGTAGGCATAACGCGCGTAGTCGTGCGCGCTGGCAGTGGTCGCGACTGCTTCAGCGACGTGCCCATAGTGGCCATTGGCTACCTCGCTACCCGCGGGATGGGCCTCCAGGCGCCCTTGCAGGGCCATCGGCTGGAAAACCTCGCGGTCCACATCCTCCACGCGCGCGGTCAGCGACTGGTCGGTCAGGAAGAGCACGGGGATCTGGTAGCGATCTGCCATATTAAAGGCCTGAATAATCAAGCGGTAGCAGTCGGCCACATCAGCGGGGGCGATGACGATACGCGGCGCGTCGCCATGACCGGCGGAGAGCACAAAGCTCAGGTCTGATTGCTCCATTTTGGTGGGCAGGCCCGTGCTCGGACCTCCGCGCTGGGCGTCCACAATGACCACGGGCAGTTCGGTCATCGAAGCGAAACCGATCAGTTCGGTCATCAGCGAAAGGCCAGGACCAGAGGTCGCGGTCATCGCGCGAATACCGCCAAAGGACGCGCCGATCACCGCAGCCAGGGCCGCGATCTCGTCTTCAGCTTGCAGGAACGTTCCGCCGACCGCCGGCAGTTCTTTGGCCAGCCCTTCCATAATATCGCTGGCAGGCGTGATGGGGTAACCGGCGAAAAAGCCGCACTGTGCAGCCAGCGAGCCCGCGACAACAGCCTGGTTGCCATTGAGCACCAACCGGTCAGCCTTCGCCACCGCGCCGAGCTGATAGGCGTCGAGCTTGGTGATATGCTTCTGCACATACGTCTCTGAGACATCCAGGGCCAGCTGGTTCTTCTCCATCAACAACGGGTTGGCCTTACGCGATTTGGAGAGTTTGGACTCAACCACCTGTGAAATGGCTTCCAGGGGGAGGCCAAACAGGGCAGCAATCGCGCCCAGCATGACCATATTCTTGGTCTGGAATAACTGAACCTCTTTACGCGCAATATCGTTAAACGGGATGGCGTAGGTAATATAATCGCTGCTCTCCGGTGTAAAATCGGATGGATCATAGATGATAACGCCACCGGGCCGCAAGTCTTTAATGCTGCGGTCATATGCTTCCTGGTTGAGGCAGATCAGCACATCGGCGTAGTCGCCCATCGACTTCACCGGCTTATCGCTAATACGTACCTGGAACAAACAGGGTCCACCGAGAATTTCGGCGGGAAAAGTGCGGAAGGTATACACATGATACCCCCAGCGGGCAGCAGCCAGGGCGAGAATATCGCCACCAGAGATGGTTCCTTCGCCCGACTCGCCGCCAATACGAATCGTTACTTCATTCTCCATTGAATTCGAATGCCCCTTAAAAAATTGTTAACCGCGCCATCTCGTAAGAATATGGCGCGGCCTCACTTTGGCAGGCACACCTGGCAAAGGTTGTACCTGTGTTATTGCTTGCCCGTCAGCACGGGATGGATAATATGGAGTCGTCAGTCTCGCACATTTGCCCATCCATAGGCGCTTGAAACTCCAGCTCGGTTGTGAATACCTGTGACTCACCTTTTGTCTCGTTTCAAAGTAGCTTCCCGGCTAATGCAATTTTGTGACGAGCTACTCTTGTTTCTTTTCTCAAACACGCGGAAAAGAATGCTACAATTCACGACGCTTATTATATCACAACTTTGGAAGGGATGATGCACCTGAGAGAGGAATCTTTTTGCGTAGACCCCCTCAATCCACAAAGACGAATGAATAAGCGGCAAAAGATCATAGCAACTGATCTTTTGCCTACTTTTCACGCGTTTGCGCTGCTAATGAACACGCCCTGGATGCAGCTCCCGTCCAGCGCGCAACTCCTTCTCGTAGCGCCCAATCCGCATCGTCACGTGCATACCGACGTGCTCGTAGAGGCGCTGGGCACCGGTCAGACTTTCGCCATCAACGCCCAGACCAGCGCGCTTGAGGCCGCACTGGTGGAAGACGCCAAAGGCATGCCGCAAAAGCGCGCTCCCCAGGCCGCGTTTGCGCCAGGACGCGAGCACGGCCACCTGGCCGATCCAGCCCAGGCCGCTCTCTGGATCACGCACCCGACAAAGTGCCGCGCCCACAACGCGCTCGCCATCCACCGCCAGAAACCAGAGCGTGGGATCAAATTGCTCGCGGACCATACCCTGTTGCCACTCCTCGAACGCGCGCGGCGTGTGCGCGAAATGGTCCTGGAAGCCCTCTTCAACGACTTCGTAGGCCCGTTGAATATCCTCCACGCTGCCATCGCAGACGCGCACAGTGATGCCATCTGGCCAGATGGCCGGTGCTGGCTGTGCGTCGAGCGCGATCTGCATCGTGAAGAAAACTCGCGTCAGGGTGTAGTTATATGCTTCAAAGAGGCCACGCGCGGCGCTGCTGCTGGCCACAATGTTATTTACCAACACAAAACGCGTCCCCTCTGGCTGGCTCGCGGCCACTGCTTCCGCGCGTGCATCGATCAGATCGAGTAACGTCGCGCCCAGGCCACGCCCCTTGTAGGCAGGGTGTACATAGCCGTCCGCCCAGACGCGCCCATAGTCAGCAGCGTCGTGAGACCCAAAAGTACCATACGCGACCAGTTCGCCCTGTGGGGAGTGAATACACCAGGCATCGGTCGCGGGATTGAGGTTCTCCCAATCGCCGCGAATATCGTCTGGCGTATAGCGATCAGCTTCGCCAACCTCGTCCATATCCATGAGATAGAGCAGCTCGATAATGGCGGCAATATCTTCGTCCACGGGAGGACGCACGGTATAACTGGTGGGAAGATGTGGGTACATAGAAAAATCCTTTCCATCCTTGTTCAGCAAGGTATTGCTGATTGTAAAAACTGGTAAAACGGTACACTGTGCTATAGCATAGAGAGGCCTGTTAATAGGTATCATACCTGTTATCACAAAAATTCAGGCAGCGAGGGACAGTGTGTCCTTTCAGAGAGATGGGGGCATACAGGCCAGCTTGAAGCGATTCGCTGCGCGTCACGCACAGTGAACTCGAAAAGTCATGAACCCTGGTCTAAAGGCACAGGGCTTGCAGATGCCCTTCATCGGGACGACGATTCTTCCGGCGTCTCTCCAGGCCCACAATAGGCACCATGACCGATGCCCAAGAAATATTCAGAGCGGCATTGATGTCAGCGTTCATCGTCATACCGCACGCAACACAACAGAAGACGGCTTGACTCTTGCGGTTCTCTTTTGCACAATGGCCGCACGCTGAACACGTGCGAGACGTGTTGCGTGGGTCTACCAGATGCAAGGGAACACCTGCGAGAGCAGCCTTATAGGAAAGGAAAAAACGCAGTTGCCAGAATGACCAATTGCTCTGCTTCGACCGCTGCGAGTGTCGTAACCGTGCTTCCGTCCGAGAACGGATGTGTCTTAACTCTTCGAGAGCGATAGCTTTTCCGGTTGCTTTGGCTTTCTGAACCAGTCGTTTGGAGATCACATGATTGGAGTTCTTTTGAAAACGGGCTTGCCGCCCGGAGAGCTTTTTGAGATGGCGTTTGGCCGACTTGGTCCCACATTTTTGCAGTCGTTGACGCAGTGCGTGGTATCGGGCGCGGTTTTTCTCAACCTGCTCACCGCTAAAGGTTTCGCCAGTGCTGTCGGTTGCCACGTTGATGATGCCCAGATCGACACCCAATGTCTCGCTCGTTTCAAACGGTTCAGGCGTGGGAGTGTCGATGGTCACTGCCAAATAAAAGACGCCTTTGCGATAGATCAGATCAGCTTGTCCTTTAATTGTATTCAGGCGAGCTTCTTGCGACGGACCCACCTGGAAAGGAACGAGCACGCGCTTGTTCAGCGTCAACAGAGAAACGGTCAGCAGCCCTTTAAAGCTCATGACTCGTTCATCGTAGACAATCGCTCCCTCTGGCTTGAAGGCGGGGAGAATACGCTTGTCCCGCTTGTAGACTTCACTCACCTTGCTAATAGCCCGGATAGCCAATTGTGCTGCCAGCTTATAGGTGGTACGCAACTCGCCATACACGATTTTTTGCAACTCAAATTTATTGGCCGTCTTTTCGGCAAATGCCACACCTGCCACATAATTACATGCCGCATTAAATGCGTGCATAGTATCCAGCAAGGCTTGGTGCTGTTCGGGCGTCGGTTTGAGTTTCAAAAGCAGTGTTTGTTTCATAGGTCTATTCTAATAGGTATTGAGAAAATTGTCAATAGTTTGCGCCTGCGGGCGCGGGCAATTCACCCCCGGCTTAAAAGCGCGGGGCTTCCTTGCCCGGTTTCTGTGACCGAAAGTCCTGATAGAGGAGACGAATGGTTTTTCCACTCGCCAGGCGAAGATCCGGTTCGCCAATATACGTTTCGTCTGAGACTGTCAATACACCTTGTACAAAATGACCCATGATAAACTCTCCCTTGCTTTACTCAGTTGGTCTGTCTGTCAAAGACGGATATGATTCTTCCCGGATTGGTCGTGCTTATTCGGATGTCTACCGTTAAAACATGTTTTTTTATTTCCTCTAGAGAAGATCGCGTTTAGCAATGATTGCCAGCAGGCTCATGGGAGAATTTCTTTGATCCGCTATCTGTGTCATAAACCAGCTCCCTCGTGGGGAAGAAGAGCGAGCAAATCCAGACGCGAGGATGTCCATTCCAGATAGCCGCCAACTGCAATCTGCGCTAGCTGTTCACCCTGCTTCTGCAAATCGGGTTCGATGTGCGCTCGGCTCACGACCACCTTGCCAATTGCAGTTTCCAGCAGAATAAGATCTCCTTCGCCGAAGCGGGAAGCATAGGCCGCGAGATAGGTCTGTGTGGTCGTATCCCAGCAAGGGTCAAGCACTTGCCCTTGTGTCACATGATCAAGCGATCTGACTCCCCCATCCTTTGCCAGAGACTCCTCTCTCACCACGTGTAAGGAAGTCTCAGGAGCAACTGCTGGAAAGTAGCGGGTGTGGCGTGGTCTCACCTTGAGTAGAAGATGATAGGGTACCCCTACTATGCTTTCTGTGCTCATCGGCAGCATGGATTCTGCCCGATGATCTCCATTGTCAAAAACGAGAATAGTGGTTTCGTCGGCAAGACGAAAGAGCAGATCGCAATACCACTCGATTTCGCAATCTTTTTCTAGAAGTGTGCCTTGCACAAAGATGGTCATGTCTTCTCCTCATATTTGCATTAGGGATCAGGGATATAGACCGTGATCACTCTTCCTGGACTGGTCTTACTTATCACAACATCGATGGTTTCATAGAATGTATTGCCTTTGTCATCAGTGACTTCAACATCAGTAAACTCATACACAGATGACGTCGCGCTTTGCTTAATGGGCTGACTGGATTCTACTCCATTCCCCATTCAACATGTCCCTAATGAGTTTCGCTAAGCTGTCATCGCTGAGTTCCTTAAAGTCTTCTCCATGACTGCTAGCTCTGATATGGTCAAGCGTACTCTGGTCAGACCAATACGTATTCCCGTCACTTTGGGAAACACTTTTGACATTGGTAGGCTCATGGACGTTCGGTTTCCCTTGATTCTCTTGATAGTATTGCTCATACTTTATCTCATACTCTAGCAGTTCGCGATATTCCTCTTCCGAGAGGCCAGGATTGTCCTTGACGATCTGCCTCACAGTTCCCAGATCTTGTCCCGTCTTGTTGGCAAGATCCTCTGCCATCTGCTCCTGCTCAGAGGTCAGCCCCAGCGTGGAAGTCTGTGGGTCTTCCCCCGCAGGCGTATTGACAGGATTCTCAGGCGGCGGTAAGGTATCCTCGAACGCTGGGAGTTACGCTAAGTCCTGCAAAGGCTCCTGCTCAGGCCCGCTTTGCATCTCATTGGTAAAGAACGACGATTCAATCTTCACAGGTGTCAACT
>CAXUEY010000032.1:0-46920 GCA_964250225.1 uncultured Ktedonobacteraceae bacterium
CCACTGAAGAGGAGCACCCCATGCAGAGGCCGAGCGCTGTGAGACTGGAGCCAGTGCAGCCATATCGAGAAGAAGGCGCCAGACCCTGGCATCTCACCTCGGATGCGCTCATCAAGTTGAGCGAACATGGGGTTGATCCAACCTATATCAGCAAACTCCAGGCAGCGGGCATCTACGATCTAGATATTGAGCAGATCATCGAATTGAGTGAGCATGATGTGAAGCCAGCGCATCTCATGAAATGGCGTCAGGCCGGCTTCAATGAGCTTACTCACGATGAGATCATCGAACTGAGAGATCATGACATCAAGCCTTCCTACATGATGCGCATGCGCGAAACAGGGCTGAGAGATCTGAGCATCGACAATCTCATCGAGTTGAAAGATCATGGGGTTCAGCCCGATTATGTCCAAAACGTGCAGGCGGCTGGCTTTCCCAACCTGACGGTTGATAAGCTCATCGAGCTGAGAGATCATGGCATTCAGCCTGACTATATCCACGACTTGCGGGAGGCTGGCTTTCCCAACCTGACCCTTGACATGCTCATTGAGTTGAGAGATCATGGCGTTCGCCCCGACTATATCCACGATTTACGGGAGATAGGCTTTCCCAACCCGACCATTGACGAAGTCGTCGAACTGAGAGATCATGGCGTTCGGCCTGACTATATCCACGATTTACAGGAGATAGGCTTTCCTAATCTGGCCATTGATGAAATCATTGAGTTGAAAGATCACGGGGTGCGAGCTGACTATATCCAAAGCTTGCGGGAGACAGGTTTTACTCACCTGATCATTGATGAGGTCATCGAGTTGAGAGATCATGGCGTTCGCCCCGACTATATCCAAAACTTGCGCGAGGCTGGCTTTCCCAATTTGACGGTTGATGAGGTCATTGATCTGAAAGATCGTGGGGTGAATCCTTCTCTCCTCAAAGCGTCGCGTGAGGCCACCAATTGATCCCTCACTCCATCACTGAACAGGAGCGCCATCTATGATCCATCCACTTATCACGCAAGATCCGCTTTCAGGCAGGGAGTTGATTGTGACCAGGCTCGAATGCCCGGAGAGCGGCATCGTTATCGAGGGCAGGTTCAGCCTGGGTTGGATGGCGCGCCTGACGCCCGAACAACTCGCCTTTGTCGGCCAACTGGTGAGGCAGCGGGGCAATATTCAGAAACTCTCTGGTGACCTCAACGTTGCTTACAACACGGCCCGCAATCACCTTGATGATATCGTAGCCGCTCTGGAGGGGTCCGCACCAGGACCAAAGCCGCGCCCGGATCGCCTGAAAATCCTCACTATGCTCTCAGCCGGGGAAATCAGCTTCGAGAGCGCGATGAAGCTGCTGGAAGCACTGTGATGCATTCCCCTATCAATGAAATGAAGAGAGAGCCAGGCCAGCGCTGTGAACGGGCCTGGCTCTCTCCTTCCTTCTTTCAGCTAAAATCGAGTCCAGAATAAGAGAGACCGCTTCAAAACAACTATCTTCTCTTGCCAGATGACCTGTTACTGCCATGAATTTTCAGTTGTTCGCATCTTGCGAGCGACTCGACGAAACATTCGCCGCTAATCCATCTTCTGAAATCGATCCAATCGCTTGCCTACTTGCCGGACACTACTGTATAATCGTTCTGAACAAAAGAGAATATGCCGTCGTTTTAATCAATAGTCATAGCAGAAGGCCCGGAGATTGCCGCATGCCCAGAGAGGCGCGGCGATGATCCAATCATAGGGTCTGACAAGAATATATCGAAACGTATCTGTTGATTAATTTAGCAGTTTTTAGGAGATGCATATGGATGTGGTAAACAAAGCACTGGCGACTGGCTCGCTCAAGTTCCTGAGCGGTCCTCTGGCGGGTAGCACGCTGCCCATCAGCAAGCCGATCACAACGCTTGGGCGCGACGAGATGAGTAACGATATCGTAATCTCCGATCCGGGGGTTTCACGCCATCACGCGCGTATCGTTCAGAATGGTGCACAGTGGCATATCGAGAAGCTGGCGCCCCAAAATACGGTGACGATCAATGGACGCGACGCCCAACAGGCTCCGTTGACGGATCGCGACACTATTGGCCTGGGCGCGGGCACGACGTTCCTCTTCCAGACAGCGGTTCAGGCTGCGCCCTACGCGCCGCCAGCCAATGTGCAGTCACCATCATACATCAACCAGCCGGCTCCGTCCTATGCGCCGCCAGCGGGCGTGCAGTCGCCATCGCGAGTGAATCAACCATCTATACCCTACACTCCGCCTGTAGCACCGTTTCAGCCTGCTCCACAGCCGCTTCCCTACGTGGCCACAGCCCCTGAGAGCGGCACACAGCGCGTGCCACCCGGTTCGGTCGGACCGCTCTCCAGTGGAGCTCCCACGGGCATGCCCTCGCTTGAGGTCACCAGCAACGTCCACTCGGAAAAACAGGTTTTCCCGCTCAACAAGCCGATCATCAACATTGGCCGCGACCCCAGCAAGAACGATATCGTGATCAATGAACTGGTAGTCTCTGGCCAGCACGCGCAGATTGTGCGGGAAGGCAATCAGCTTGTCCTGATCCATCCGCCCCCCTCGCGTCAGCACACGCTGAATGGCCTGCTCTATCAGGGGGAACATATTGCAGGCAACCAGCCGTTCCGCAAGCCACTGGAGCGCGGCGATGTCTTTCGTATCGGCGACGAACATGGCACGCTGGTCACGCTTTCATTCAACGACGGCAGCGGCGCGACCCAGGAAGTGCTGCCTGAGATTCATCCCATCCCACTGGGCGCACCGGTCATCACGCTGGGTCGCCTGCCCAACAATACCGTTGTGCTCGACCATCCCCAGGTTTCCGGCGAGCACGCCCGCATGGAACGCGTGGGCAATGGCTATCGCATCGTTGATCTCCACAGTACCAACCATGTCTACGTCAACGCGCGTCAGGTACACTCTCACCATCTCAGAAATGGCGATGAGATTCGCATCGGTCCATTTAAACTGACATTTACTGGCACCGAACTGACCCAGCACGATGAGAGCAATGGTATCCGCATCGATGCTCTCGGCCTGCGCAAGACCGGCACGCACCAGACCGTGCTGATCAATGACATCTCGCTCGCCATCCCGTCGCGCAAGTTCGTGGCCCTGGTCGGCGGCTCTGGCGCGGGAAAATCGACCCTGATGGACGCCTTGAACGGTCTGCGCCCGGCCCAAAAGGGCACGGTGCTCTTTAATGGTCAGGATTACTACCATCATCTCGCGGCCTTCAGTACCCAGATGGGCTATGTGCCGCAGGATGATATTATTCACCGCGACCTGACTGTCGAAAGCGCGCTCTTCTACGCCGCGAAACTGCGTCTGCCCAGCGATATGACGCATGACCAGATCAAAGGGCGCATCGATGAGGTGCTGGAAGACGTGGAGTTGAAGGGACGCCGCCATTTGCTGGTGAGCAAGCTCTCTGGCGGCCAGCGCAAACGCGTCTCTATCGCCCTTGAACTGCTCGCTAACCCCAGCGTCTTCTTCCTGGATGAGCCGACTTCGGGCCTCGATCCAGGTCTGGACCGCAAGATGATGACTCTGCTGCGTAACCTCGCGGATAAGGGCCACACTATCGTGCTGGTCACGCACGCCACCAACAATATCAACTCCTGCGACTACATCTGTTTCCTGGCTGCAGGCGGTCACCTGGCGTATTTTGGTCCACCCAACGAGGCCAAGAGCTACTTCGGCAAGACCGACTTTGCTGAAATTTATAGCGCGCTGGAACCAACCGAGGCGAACCCCAATATTCCGGCGGAGGCCGAGGCCCGCTTCAAAGCCTCACCCGAATACCAGCGCTACGTTGTCGCGCCGCTCAACCAGGGTCCGGCTGGACCCTCTGGTCGCACCGCGCTGGCTCAGCAGGCCCACGAGGTTGTGCCGCCTAAGCGTGGCAAACCGCTCAAGCAGTTTGGCATCCTCTGCCGCCGCTATATCAGGCTCTTGTTGAATGACCGGGGCAACTTTGCGATCCTGATCTTGCAGGCGCCGATTATCGCTGCTATTCTCTTCTTCCTGACAGCCGGTGGAACCTTCGCCACCACAAGCGTGGTGACCTGTCCACACTCCACGTACCAGGCCGCGGGCATTCCCAGAAGTCCAGGTACGCAGGGAGCGGATGACTGCCAGAATGTGCTGAATTTCCTGCAGAACCCTCCAAATAATCCTAGAGCACAGGCTCTGGCACAGTCTCTACTGAGCCAGCATAATAATGATCCAGAGGCGACCTTGCAGCAGTTTATCCAGCCCGCTTCGGGTGGGGATGCGCAGAAGATCCTCTTCATCATGGCGTTCGCGGCAGTCATGTTTGGCTGTATCAACGGCGCACGCGAGATCGTCAAAGAAGAGCCGATTTACCGGCGTGAACGCGCAGTCAATCTGGGTATTGCGCCCTATCTCTTCTCGAAGATCATCGTGCTCGGCGTACTATGTTTCGCCCAGAGCCTTATCCTGGTGCTCTTTGTCAACGCGAGGGCGCCATTCCAGCAACAGGGCTTGTTGATGCCAGCCTTCATCGAGATCTACATCTCCCTGATCCTGACGTCCATTGCGGGCCTGATGATGGGTTTGACGGTCTCGGCCCTGGCACCCAACAACGACCGGGCCACCAGCTTTATTCCCATTATCCTGATTCCGCAGGTCATCTTCTCCGGGATCATCTTCTCGCTGGATAGCCCGCTGATGCAGATCTTAGGCTCGTTCTTCGCAGCTCGCTGGGCAATGGCGGCGATGGGTTCGACGGTTGGCATGCACAGCCAGTTCGTTCTACCCGGCGGCGATAAAACTGGTGAGAGCTTCTCGTACCAGGGCACGCTCTTCTCCACCAATTCGCACACCGCGGCAGGAGCTCACCTCCTGCTTTGCTGGTTCGCGTTGATCTTGATGAGCTTCCTGCTCGCCCTGGCCACCGCGTACTTCTTGAAGCGCAAAGACGTGCGCAGATAGGGCATGTTCGGGAAAAGATGCGACAGATACCGAATAACATTATTCGGTATCTGTCGCATCTTTTCCTGTATTGAGAAAAAGGGAAGAATGGTACTTCTTGGCATTGGGCTTGTTGGCGGGTACCGTTCTATGCTATGGTTGCAGTAACCTGATGCGACGATAGCCGAAGGCAAAGGCATCTCGCTGGAGATTGAAAACGTGTTACGGAACAGGCGAATTATCATTGGTATTTGTGGCGGAATTGCATCGTATAAAGCGGTCGATCTCGTCAGTCGCCTGCAACAGGCGGGTGCGCTGGTGGATGTGATCATGTCGGAGCACGCGGAAGAATTCGTCCGCCCACTGACATTTTCGACCATGAGCCATCGCCCGGTCTACAGCGATTTGTGGGAGCCTTCGGGCAAGGCCGCCGAGACTCACATCGAGCTAGGTGAAGAGGCGGATGCGCTGGCGATTGTGCCGACCACGGCCAATACGATTGCGAAACTGGCCCACGGCATCGCCGATAACATGCTGACCGCGGTTGCGCTGGCCACAAAAGCGCCGGTGTTGCTCGCGCCAGCCATGCACCATCATATGTACACCCATCCGGCGACCCAGGCCAACCTGGAGACGCTCCGGGCGCGGGGTGTCGCGATTGTCGAGCCGGAGGTTGGGCGTCTGGCTTCGGGGGAAGTCGGCATCGGCAGGCTCCCGGAAACGTCCGTCTTGCTGGGGGCCATCAACGTCACCCTGGGGCGCGTGGGCGATCTCGTGGGGCGGCGCGTGGTGGTTACCGCCGGAGGAACGCAGGAGCCAATCGATCCGGTGCGTTTTGTGGGCAATCGTTCATCAGGCAAAATGGGCTATGCCCTGGCAATTGAAGCACGAGACCGTGGCGCGCGCGTCACGTTAATCTCTGGCCCGGTTGCTCTCGACGCTCCATATGGCGTCCATGTGACACGAGTCGAAACCGCGCTGCACATGCGCGACGCAGTAGTCGCGGCAGTCGCGGAGGCCGATGTGTTGGTTATGAGCGCGGCGGTTGCTGATTACCGCCCGGCACAGATCGCGGCGCAGAAGCTCAAAAAAACAGGCAGCGGTGGCGCGCAGCTCTATCAGATGGGAGATGAATTTTCACTTCCTCTCACGCGCACCCCCGATATCCTGGGCGAACTTGCCACGCTGTTCGATGAGCAACAGCCTGGTACACCAGGGCCAGCACGGCAACTGGTACGCGTGGGCTTCGCCGCCGAAACCAGCGACCTGGTCACATACGCACGCGCGAAACTGGTGGCAAAACACCTGGATCTGCTCGTGGCAAATGATGTGAGCCGCACTGATAGCGGCTTTGGTTCCGAGACCAATAAGGTGCTCCTCTTCCACGCGAATGGGCAGATGGAGGACCTGCCACTGCTCTCCAAAACGGAGGTCGCAGCGGCTATTTGGGATCGTATCGTGCCTATGTTGTCCGCAACATAAGTACGGCTTTCATCCAGGGGTTTGTGACCTCTGTCGGGAGATATTGTTCTAATGTTGGGTACACGTAATTCTCAGGAGGAATCCATGATGGATCGGGCCGCTAGTGCTGGTTTTGAAGGCATAGCTCAAATGCTCCTTGAGCAGAAAAAATTGATGGATGCCCTGGAGGCAGAGAACCGCGAATTGCGCCGTCAGATCGCTGACCTGCGTCGTGGCATTGGCATCGCTGTAGTGATCGATGGCAAGACCATCCAGCTCTCCAGCGACCAGATGGGCCAGGCCGCCGCCCTGCAAAGCTTGCAGAGCCTGCAAGGTGCGCCAGCCGCGCAAACAATGGTGAATGGCAACTATGGCCAGCAGCAGCGCCCGTCGTCGCCTGGTAACCAGTCATCAGCCAACCTGAACAGCGAGAAGCGCGACAACGGCAACCGCAATCCCCTCGCTGATAGCTTCGTGCTCTAAGACACTCGCTTTGCTATAGATCGGCTTTTGGCAATCCGCACGGTTGCTTCTATCAAATCTGTTAAGAGATCAACACGACTTCAACGGATTTGATATGACACACCACAAGCAAAAGGAACGACCAGAGATCGTGTTTTATGCGATTCCTGGTCGTTCCTCGACCTGACCCCTCACACCGTTGACGCTGGGATCTCCGTTCATGCGTAAGATGCGCCTGCCCTGTGATCGTACTCACCACTCAATGTGCCATAAAATCCTGCCAGAAGAGATGCATACGCTCGCGGAGCAATGCGTGCTCAGCTTTGCGCAGGTAGGGATCGGCCTCCCAGAGCTGCGCGGCCAGTTTGCGCGCGGTCTCGATCAGACCGACATCGTTGAGATCGGCGACTTTCAGTTCGGGCATGCCGCTCTGACGCACGCCGATGAAGTCGCCGGGACCGCGCAGGCGCAGATCGTGCTCGGAGAGTTTGAAACCATCGTGGTTCTCCTCGAAGACCTGCAAACGCTCCTGGGCCTGCAAACTGGCGTCGGCACTCAGCACAAAGCAGTAGGATTGGTCCTGACCGCGCCCGACGCGTCCACGGAACTGGTGCAGTTGCGAGAGGCCAAAGCGGTCGGCATCCTCAATCACCATTACCGTAGCGTTGGGGACGTCGATGCCCACCTCGATCACCGAGGTGGCGACCAGGATGTCGAGCTTGTGATCGCGGAAATCGCGCATGGTCTGGTCTTTGTCACTGCCCTTCATACCGCCATGTAACAGGCCCAGACGCTGTTTGGGGAAGACCTCGCGGCTCAGGCGCTCGTACTCAACCGTCGCGGCCTTGAACGCCAGAGTTTCGGATTCTTCGATCAGCGGGCAGATAATAAATGCCTGACGACCCTCCGCGACCTGCTGGGCGATCAGCGCATTGGCCTCGTTACGCTTCTGACCGGAACGCCAGCGAGTGATGATGGTCTGGCGGCCAGGGGGCAACTGGTCGATCACCGAGACATCCAGGTCGCCATATAGCGTCAGGGCCAGGGTGCGTGGAATCGGCGTGGCGGTCATGACCAGCATATGCGGATGATACCCTTTCTGACGCAGGGCGTCGCGCTGTTCCACGCCAAAACGATGCTGCTCGTCCACAATCACCAGGCCCAGACGCCGAAAATTCACATCCTCCTGAATCAGCGCGTGCGTGCCAATGGCCACCAGCGCCTCTCCATTCTCCAGCGCGGCCCGGCCCATGTTGCGTTCACGCGCCTTGAGACTGCCGGTCAGCAGTACGGTTTTAATGCCGAATGGTTCGAGCATGACGCTGATGCTACGCGCGTGCTGCTCGGCCAGCAACTCAGTCGGGGCCATGATCGCGCCCTGATAGCCGTTGAGGGCCGCGATCAGCAGGGCCGCGGCAGCCACAGCAGTTTTACCGGCGCCCACGTCGCCCTGCAATAGTCGGCACATAGGTCGCGTGCGGGCCAGATCGCCGAAAATCTCCTGCATGACACGGCTCTGCGCATCTGTGAAGCGGAAGGGCAGCGTCTCCTCGAAAGGTCTATCGGTAGCGATAGTGGACCAGAGGGTCGAGCTAAGAGCACTCTCATTCTCAATTGGCCTGCTGCTTTGCTCGGTGACAATGGGCGGCAACAGGTCGGCGTCGAGAAAGACTTTCGCCAGGTCGATCTGGAAGGCATTGCCCTCCGGGGCCTCGCGCTGCCAGCGACTGCGCCGCTCCTGCATGCCAAGCTGGATCAGAAAAAGCTCATCGAAGGCCAGGCGGCGGCGCGCGTGCTCCAGAACCTGCTCGTGTTCGGGATAGTGAATTTGTGAGATCGCTTCGGGCAGGGGCAGCAGGCGGCCCGCACTGCGCAACCATATCGGCAGGTGCTCTGGGACGGCGTGGGCGTAGTGATCGACGGTCCACTTGGTATAACGCAGCAGGGCTTTGGCATGCAGGCCCTCGGTCAGCGGGTAAACGGGGACCAGGCGCCCGGTGTTGAGCAGGTCGCCGCGTTCCGGTAGTTCATAACTGCGCACGCTGAACTCGACTTTGTTGCCAAAACGCTGTTTTACGCCGGTGACCACCAGGTATTCACCTTTGGCCGCAGTCAATTGTTTTTGCAGATAGGGTTGGTTAAACCAGCTCACATACAATTGACCGGTCTCGTCGCCAATGCGCGCAATAGTACGCGTGCGCCCGCTATTCATGCGTTTGGTCTCGACATCCCAGATCAGGCCAATCGTCGTCGTGACCTCTTGAAACGGGATCTGTGAGATTTTGGTGAGCTTGCTGTAATCGCGGTGCTGGCGGGGAAAATAGAAAAGCAGATCGCGAATAGTGCGAATACCCAGGGTGCGTAATCTCGCCGCCACCGAGGGTCCGACGCCCGGCACCGCCGTCACGTCAGCCGTGAGCAGGGTCAGCGAGGTGTGGCCAGCCGACATAGCACGGTCGAGGCGAATGGGATTCTCCGCCCGCGCCTGCTCCTCGCCTATCTTTTGCGTGGCCTTGCGCAAATCGGGTGGCGTCGGCGTATCCTGCGCCAGTTCCGACGACGTTTGCGCGCTCTTCCTGGAAGCACGTGATGTTGCACCGTCCCCGCTTGCAACTCCCAATGCAGTTTTCACACGCTTATTAGAGCTATGCTCCTGGCCTGTGGCAATGCTCCCATTACTCATTTGCGGGTCGTGAGCGCGGTTGGAGGTTGATGCGCCATCGTTAGCAGCGTTGAGCGGCGTCAACCCTGATAGCGTGGTAGCGTGACCGTTCTCGCCATCCTGCTCCAGCGTATCCAGGATCGCCAGGGCTGCGCGCAAGTTCGTAGCGCGTTGCAGAGGGTCTTGCTGATGATAGCCCTCCAGGTGCTCCATGAAGCGATAGATAGGACGAATATCCAGCCCGGCATGCTGGCGCGCGGCCTGAAACTCCTCAGCCCAACGCGACGCAAATAACTCCAGCCCGCCCTTGACCAGCTTATCCTGGTGATTGTTGCGCTGCTCATATTGCAGAACCTTACGCGCCTTCTCGATGTGCGCTGTGATTGTAGTTGTCTCTGGCATAAATAGTAATCTTTACTGTAGTGTTTATCAGATAGTAGTGCCCCACCACTATAGCGAGTTTTTGGGCGTGGTGTCAAGGTCGTTTTTTCTATATATCCCTATCCAGCCCTGGCACTTATACACCTTTGAAGGGTATATTATACATACGATGACAACCTTTGATGCGCTGGCTGAGCCAATGCGCAGACGCATTCTGGATCTGTTACTCACGTAGTAAAGGAAATATATGAAAAACCTGCAACCATTTTGGCCACCCGACCTGTCAGCGAGGCAGTTTTCTCTGGTCGTTGAACGGACGATGCGTACTGCTCCCTTCGTCCTGTTTCAGGCATGGACCGAACGGATCGATCACTGGTTTGCGGCGCCAGGGACGGTGCTGATGAAAGGTGAAATCAATACTGTCTTCTTTTGGGAAACACAATTCGAGGGCCAACGCCATCCTCACTACGGACGCTTCCTCAGGCTTGAGCGCGATCAACTGATCGAACTGACATGGCTCACCGGACCAGGGGGAACGAAGGGAGCCGAGACTGTGGTGACAGTCGAGCTTACCCCAGAGGGGACCGGAACGCGACTCCGACTCACTCATGCAGGTTTTCTGGACCAGGAATCGAGAGACCAGCATGAACAGGCATGGCCACTTGTCCTCGCGCAACTTGATGAGCGGATGTCTCTCTAAACGTTTCTTCGACGTGTTACTCGCCAGATCGTCAAAATAATTGAGCATGCGTAAAGCGGGCGAGCGCGACAATCACGCCATCGGTATAAGCCCGTGTGCGTGTGATGGCATTATTGGTCATCAACCCGAAATGGCCAGCGGATTGTTTGCTATTGTGCTGCTGGAAGATCTCATCAACAGCCTCGCCCACCTCCATGCCCTGCTGGATCAGGCGTAGCATGCGCAGAGGGATCACCAACCTGGCCGTAGAGCCACACCCCTCGCGGCCAGCGCGGTCACGCACTACTACCCAGCCACAATCAAACCACTGCTCCCCAATCTGCTGCAAGCCTCCCTCCAGACCAACCCCATAGCCGGCCTCGCCTGCCGCGAGCGCGTTATTGGCTCTATTTCTGGCGCCGGTGATACTCTCCAGGTCGCTCATAGGCTGATTAGAAACCCCGGAGGGAACGGCTATACCCGCGATCTCCCACGTGTGCTCCGGCCAGACTGCCGCAAATGCTGCTTGCACGGCGGCGATTTTGACGGGATTGAGAGAACCAACCATGACTTTGAATTGCATTATGATGCCTCCTTGCGTTTATTCGTAGCGTAAAAGTGTTTATAACAAAATTTTGCCCTCCACATACCCGCGCAAATGCTTTACAATCTGCACTGCACGCGCAGCTCCCCATTCTTGCACAGTGGAGTTGTGGGAGTCAAGGATGAAGTTGAGCGTCACCAGATCGCGCAGGGCTTTGAAGGTTGCCAGTTGGGCATCAAGCTGGTCGGGTAGACGGCGTATCTGGTCGTAGCCCGCGAGATAGGCCTCGCGAACCGCTGGATAGGCTCGCGGGTCGGTCACGACGCGCCGCCGAAATGAGTCCAGCACCGAGGCTACGTCGAGGAGATAATAGCCCCAGCCGCAATCGTCGAAGTCGATGACGCCGACCTGCTCATCTTGCAGAAGGATGTTATCGCGATGCAGGTCGGCGTGGATGAGTCCCCAATGCTCCGGCGACGTACCCAGGGCGTGTAACTCGGTCTGCAAGCTGGTACGTGCAGCCGCCAATAATGCTTGTTGTTTTGGGGTGAGAGCTGCATCGTTGTTTGAGGAGCCAACGGTTGAGGCCGGTCCGCAGACATGTTGCCAGTTCCAGCGGGGACGTACAAAATCGGCGGACGGGATAAAATGTTCGGCATGTCTATGCAAACGAGCAGTAAACGCGCCAATGTGTGCGACAGCTTTGGGCGACATCTCCTGTGTGGGCGGCTCACCCGGTACCCAGGAGAAGAGCACGCAATGGCGCGGTCCTGCCACTTCTGGCATCTCAATGGTTGTGACCGGTGCTCCCTCCAGATTGAGCATTGGTCCAGGCACGAGCAGATCAGTTTCGTGGCGCAGGGCCAGCAACCATTGCGCCTCCGAGAGTTGGGTAGCCGCGCTATGCCCTTCGGTAGCGCTGATGCGCAGCACCAATTCGGCTCCGGTGGGAGCGACAAGACGATAGACAGCGTTGTCTTCGTACTGCAACAGTTCGCAACTAGCTGCTTGCAAGCCATACAGAGGCAGGATTTGTTCCACTATATGCTGCAAACGCAGCAGTTGCTCTGGTTGGCTGAGTGTTTCAAATGCTTGCAATATCCTTATTCCTATTCACTAAATTTTCTAATGCCGATAAATTTATCCTTATACCAAATTATAATGTGATATGGTATATTTAAGTTGGCGATGTGCCAACATCTGATGTTTACTTGCAACAATTGCCAGGTCATCTCCTTGCATGATCCGGGAGTGAACACGAGTATCAGACTCTAAGAATGTTAGCTTACTCTTGTGTTCACCGTTGCAAACGATTGAAAGGAACTCGATCATGTTTTCCACCAAACTCAGGACAACCTTCATGCTACTCTTCTTAGTGCTGATCTTAGCGTCTCCTCTTTTTCTCGCACCCACAACTTCGGCGGTTGCTGCAAGCAAGGTAGCTGCTTCATCTGCGCCCGATTTCTCCATCTCGATAAATCCGACCTCGCGCACGGTAAAAAGGGGCAGTGGCACCCTCTATGACATTGATGTTCAAGCACTCAATGGCTTCGATGGGACTGTGACTTTTACCATCTCAGGTCTGTGTCCAAATTGCACGATGAACCAATTTGACCAGCCACCACCTGTTACAGGCTCAGGCACCTCAACATTCGGCCTTGAGGTCAAGAAACACACATTTATCACAGGTACCTTTACGCTGACTATTACCGCGACCAGCGGCAGTTTGCAGCATACAGCACACGCGACGTTAATCGTGAGGTGACCAACAACACTGAATGAGTGAAGTGGTGCCCTGAAAAATATGCACATTTTTCAGGGCACCATCATGCTCACTGCAAAAACTACTCCTGTACCAGTTCCTCGAACTGGTCGATATCCTGGCGGACGATGCGCAGGCTGGCGCGCCAGAAATCGGTGGAGCGGATATCGATGCCGAAGCGCGCGGCCAGCGTGGCGGCGTCTCCCAGACCGGTGGATGAGAGCAGTTCGTCGTAGCCGGACTTGAAGGCTTCGGGGTCTTGCTGGTAACGGGCGTAGAGGCCGAGGCCAAAGAGCAGGCCGAACATGTAGGGATAATTGTAGAACGAGAGGTGTGAGCTGTAATAATGCGGCTTCATAGCCCACATGTAGGGGTGCAGCAGATTCTCGTCCAGGCCGTCGCCGTAGGTCTCTTTCTGCGCGTCCAACATCAGGGTATTGAACTCGTCTATCGAGAGGTCGCGCTGTTTGCGGTGCTCGAAGGCATGGCTCTCGAAGAGGAAGCGGCTGACGATATCCACGACGACCTGGCAGGAATTCTGGATGGAGGCCTCCAGGATGGCGATCTGCTCCTGTTTGTCGGCTTTTTCAAGCGCGGCATGCAGAATGATGGTTTCGCAGAAGATGCTGGCGGTCTCGGCCAGGGTCATGGGCGTGTTTTTCTGCATCTCGGTGCGCCCGTCCAGGGTCAGGTTATGGTAGCCGTGACCCAGCTCGTGAGCCAGGGTACTGACACCGTTGAAAGAGGGCTTGAAGTTCGCGAAGACGCGCGATTCGTCCTTACGCAGGGGAGTGCAGTAGGCGCCATCGACCTTGCCGGAGCGCGGCTCTGCGTCGATCCAGTTTTCGCGGAAGGCGCGAGCGGCGAAATTGGAGAGCTTCTGCGAATACCTGCCGAACTTCTCAACGATAAAAGCCTGAGCCTCATCGTACTCCCAGAGCCGTTGCTCTTTGCCCACCGGCGCGAACATATCGTACCAGGCGAGCTTCTCCAGGCCGAGCATGCGAGCTTTGGCGCGCAGGTAACGGCGGAAATCCGGGAACGACTCGCGGGCTGCGGTCAGCATGGCTTCGAGCGTCTCGCGGTCGATGTTGGCGTCGAAGAGCGAAGTAGCGAGCGGGGATTCCCAGCCGCGGCGACGCGAGAGGGTGTTGACCTGGCCCTTGATGCCGTTCATTGCGGCTGCCAGGGGAACTGCGGCCTTCTTCCAGCCCTCCATTTCGGCTTCGTAGGCGACGCGGCGCACCTCGCGGTCAGGGTCGTAGGCGAAGTTGCGCACCATGCTCATGGGTAGTTCTTGATGCTCGCCCTTGATTTCAAGCGGGACGATGATTTGCGAGGTGATATCGCTGTGGAGCTTCTCCCAACCGGAGCCGCTGCTCAGTTCCAGTTCCGCAGCCAGATCCTCTTCGGCGGAGGAGAGCAGGTGTTTGGCCTGGATGCTGGCTTTGTGGAGCATATAAGTATGCTCGCGAGCCACTGCTGAGCGCGCAATCAGCTCATCCACGTTGAGCGAGCCGATCCAGGCGGCGTAGCGCGTGCCGAGCAGCGAGAGCTTGACCGCCTGCTGCTGAAACTCGCTATAGCGGGCCTGGGCGAGCGTATCCTGGGTATTGGTGGTCACAAAACAGCCCAGGTATGCGCCCAGGGTAGTAGCCTCCTCTAGCAGGGCATTCATACGCGCGGTGACGGTCTCGAAAGTTGAGATGGTCGCGTCGTTCAACGCACTGGCTGGCTGGGCCTGGATCTTGTGGGTATCGAACAACTGGATCAGGTTGGCCACCTGCTCGGTAAAGTGAGCGAAGCCCTGGTCAAATTCGGGCGAGTTCAGGCCCGGATAGACGACGGTCATGTCCCAATGGGGAAGCGTTTTGGCAGTACTCATGAAACACAAACTTTCCTTTTGACTACTTCTCAATCAGCAAAACGAACTACCGCTGGATCAGCAGAGCCAGACTGGCGGTAAACCCGTGCAAAAACGGGCGCGGGCCGATGGGACCGATTTCCCCGTTGCAGAAGAGTCCTGCCAGGGGAAAAGCGCCTAGTTGCCGGGCAATGGCGTGGGCATCATGGTTGGGCGTCCCGAAAAGATCGGTGCCTCGACCATTGCAGGAGCAGAGCAGGCCAGCAATGGGCAACTGATGGTCCAGGGTGGCACTCACCTGGTCCAGTAACTCAATGAGATCGAGATCAGCGGCCTGAGCGTCGCGCATCTGAAATTGGATCGTCTGCCCGATCCGGGGCAGCGCGCCAATGGACAGAGCACCGGTGCCGCGTTCAAAGCCAATAAGCGGGCGAATCAGAAAATTGCCCCGATGGAATGTCTCCTGATATTCATCGGCGGCCAGACCAACGAGGAGATTGCGCTTTGCCCGCTGCTGAACCTCCTGCGGTAGGCTCTGAAATGTTTCTACTAGCATATCATACGCGGGCCGATTTGAGATAGTGGTGATGAGATTGTCGCGTACCCCGGTGATGGTCCAGGTCTCGCCAATGGGTTCACAGCCCTGCGAGACTAGCGGGTGCAGCGTATAGGGGCCACCGATAGCCAGGCCAACGCCGCCTTCGGTGAGCACCTCGGTATTGAAAAAGACATGGGTACGGCGCGCTTTGGCGTTGGAAGAGGAAGCCATGCCGCCCAGCACAGGACATTCCCCATAAGCGCTGGCCAGCCCATCGATCAGGTGCTCGATCTCCATGCGAAAGGGATCGGCGAAGATCAGCCAGGCGTTGATGTCGTCCAACTGCACATCCAGACGGGCGCGCCAGGAGAGCGGCGTTGTGCAGAGATTGATCATGGGTTGTGTGAAACGCACTGGATGCAGAATGGCATCCGGCAATGAGAGTAGGAGCAGCGAGAGCGCTGGAACGTTTTCCAGTTCAAGATCCTGCCCGATAATAGTCTCGCCCGAACAGCCCAGGAGAATAGGAGCGCCAGTTGCCTGCTGAAGTCGTTCCAGCAGGGCCGGGAAATCTTCAGCGTAGAACGAACTGGCGAAGAGAATAGCAACATCAACCGTTGGCAAGCCCGCCGTCTGGTCAAGGGCTTGTTCAAGCGCGCTTTCCCAGTGTTCGTCCGCTACAATGGCGGAGGTAGCGGCAGGCAGTTGTTTATCCATAAATCCCCTCAAGGGCGTACTTACTTGTGTCTATCTCAAACGGTGTTCCGTTTGGATCGAGGAGCGCAAAACTGTGGGCTATGCGCTCGATCAGGCGTTGAGAAAATATGCCCGATGCGCTGGTCAGAGCACAATTCAGGCACGTGTCCACCAGATAGACGCTCGTCACAGCCGAATCTCGTCTCCTTAGAGGTAGTATCGCACATGCGAAGAGGGGGTGACAATGCAAAAATGTGGGGCCGATTAGTCGGGAGTTTCTTATTGTTAAGAAGCGGCATAGATAGGTTGCTTCTTTCAGCATGAAAAAGGGGCAGATCAGAAAAGAACTTCACCCGCTTTAAAGGACAACTGGAGCGCGACGGATGAATAACCGGTGAGCGGCGCGAGCAGGTCCGCCAGGCCTTCCTGCGACATACCTCCTGACAATGTTTAGCAAGCGCCAGAAAAAAACAGGCAGGCTGGAGCTTGCAAAAGGGCGAGCGCATTATGACCATGCTTCCAATTCGCGCAAAAGTCGCGTGTACAGATAGTCCCGGCGGCGCCTCTTAAACGCAGATGCTCCATTCAGATGTGGCAGAACATTTATGGGCGGCGCATCATGAAGCGGTGATAGATCCACGCGTCGAGCATGCCGCGCAACAGACCGATCAGGCCGAGCAGCGCGCCGAGAATAACTAGAGCCACGGGCAGCGTCTGCGGGCTGAAACTGTTGGAGAAGAGCGCCTGACCGCTGCTGAGTACGCCGATGAGCACTACTAGCAGGTAGGCGGCCAGGAACATCAGCAGGCCAGCGATCCCACTGGTGCGCACAAGAACCGGGAACGACATCTTGTGCGAGAGCCAGACGGCCATCATTGAGCCGGGTGTGGGCGCGCCGATAAAGCCGATGACCAGCACGCCCAGCAAGCGCGTGAAGAGTGTGTTGTCAGCGAGAAAGGGAACCATCAGGGCGAAGGCCAGAATGATGATTAGCGGGACCAGCCCGGTCAGCGCGCCGACGATGGCCGACTGCCAGGAGATAGGCGCGGATTCGATCTGCTCATGCCCGGCGTCGGCCCGACTCAAGGCTTGAAGAGAGTAGATATTGGTGAGCAGCAGGATGATAAATGCGGCGAACGGCGTGGCCTTCGTGGACGGACCCAGGTTGCCAAAATTGATAAACACGCTGCTGAGGATCAGAGCGGCGAACATGACCCAGAGCACACGGTTGAAGATCACACGCATATCGCGCTGACGCGTGATGCCAGTAAAGCCAATCGCGGCCAGTGCCAGCAAGTTGAGCGCGTTGCCCAACAGGACGCCCGCGACAATGGCCGTCGTGTCGGGTCCAGCTGAGGGGTTGTGGTTCAGGGTCAGGGCCAGAGCGACGAACTGGAGCACCAGCGTGACCAGGCCAATGATGTAGAAGTAGAGGCGACGGCTGGGGCGATAGGTCCGCACCTGGTCGCTCTCCTCGCTCTCAAGCGCACTCTGGAAGGTCTGGATCTGCGCGCCTTGCTGAACCATGCCACTGCCCTGTGGAGCGGGCGCGTGCTGTGGCTGGAGCGCGGCCTGCGTCATGGGCAGAGGCGAGTAGGCAGGGATGGGCGTAGCTGGTACATTGAGTGGCTGTTGCATGGGCCTGGTCGCGCCAAGTGCGCGGGCAGGCGGCTGCCAGGAGTTATCAGCCACGGTCAGGTCGCTATTGCCAGCATCGCCGCTTAGATGCAAACCGGCTATGTGAGCCAGTGCCGGTTTGATAGCGGCGTCCAGGTCGTCGGCCAGTTCGGTGGCGCGTTGATAGCGATCCCTGGGATCTTTGGCCAGAGCTTTCTTGACTACAAAGTCGAGCGCGGGCGAGAGGTCGGGCCGTTGCACGCGCAGGGAGGGTACGGGGTCATGCAACTGGCGTGCCATGACTGCGAAAGGGGTTGGACCGGTAAAAGGCACGCCGCCGGTGAGCAGTTCGTAGAGGATGATGCCAAGCGAATAGATGTCCGAACGCGCATCCAGCGTACCGGCACTGACCTGTTCGGGCGAGGCGTATTCAGCCGTGCCGATAAAGCTGCCCGCGATGGTCAGCGAGGGCATGGCGCTCAAACGCGCGATGCCAAAATCGGTGAGCAAGAGGCGACCATCGCTGTGGAACAGCAGATTGCCGGGCTTGATATCGCGATGCACCACCCCCATACTGTGCGCGTAACCCAGCGCGTCGGCCACCTGACCGATCAGGCTGGCCACCGTTTGCAGGTCGAACTGGCGCCCAGCGCGACGCATCTCGTCCATGCGCTGGCGCAATGTGCCGCCACGAATATAGGGCATGACCAGGTAGGGCAGGCGCTGGCCGTTGATCGTGGCCTCATCATACTCATAAATGGGCAGAATATTACTATGCTCCAGCTGCGCCACGGTATCGGCTTCGCGTCGAAAACGCTCTAAAAAGACGCGCTCCTCATCCGGGTCGCTCGCATCGGCGTTGGAGAGCAGCACTTTGACTGCCACAGTGCGCACGGGGCGGGCTTGCTGAGCCAGAAAGACGAGCGCCATGCCGCCCCTGCCGATTAGACGCTCAATCGTGCAATTGCCGAGCGTCACGCCCAGCAGTTCATGTTCATTCATAACTGCTCATTTCCAATAGATTCTAATAACTGCTCGCCCCTTTTCGCCCCTTTCCATCCCTTTCCATCTTTTCGCCCCTTTCCATCCCTTTTCATCTTTTCGCCATTTCCGCCATTTCCACCACAGGCCAGGCAAGCTGGCCTGCTACGCCTGACATGCGATAGAGGCAAGCTCTATCGCATGCTGCTGTTTATTCCCATAAATTCTGCTGATCGGCCTCGCGCTGAACTTGCTTTTTACTGGCCACCCGCCGCTCGCGTGTCGATCTCTTGCTGCGCCCGGCTGGAAGCGGCGTGACAGCTGGTGCCGCGTCTTCTTCAGGCGCAGCTTCCACACCCTGCAACGATTCCACAAGCAGCTTTGCCTCGAAAATCGACGCGCGCTGAACGCGCACTTCTGGCCAGAGGGCGAGCAGCGCCTCAATAGCGCTCTCGTCGCAGGTCGCCAGTTCTGGCCACGCTGTGCGACACTGCTCGATGACCACCGCCAGGGGTAGTTCTGCGCGTATTTGTGCCTCTACCCATTCTACGAACGAGCGGCGTAGATGTTCCAACCAATCGAGCATATAGAGGCCAAGACCGGACGTATAGGCCATGTCCGGCTCCAGCACGCGGGCCGCGGCTCGTGGCAGTTCCGAACGGCGATAACAGTGCAATAACGCGTAGCAGTCCCGTTCCGGCACAAAGCGAGTTGTACGCACACTGGCCCGCACCTGCGCGCAATCCAGGCTGGCCAGGCGCTCCTCAAAGTCGTCGTAGCGCGTCTGCAGCACACGCAGCAGATCGGTGGCCGAGAGCTGGCCGCGATACTCCACCAGCGGGAAATCCGCCGCCAACCCGGAGAAGACCTGGCGCGCTTCTACCGGGATCGCCAGGATCAGATCAGTACGCCCGCGCAGATGTTGCAGCTTCTGAATCTTGCGCTCGCGATAGGCGGGAGTCCAGAAGCCCAGGATCTCCACATAGATACGACGTGTCTCACGCGTCAGGGCAAAATCGGGGATAAAAATGCCGCTCGTACCCGTCCCATCGGCGGTGAAGAGCAACGGCTCCGGCTCGCGTTCAAGCTGCCAGCCATCCGTCCCCTGCCCGCGTTCCAACGAGGCAAAAGCCTCGGCGAAGGACTGCTCGATGCCGCTATCGTAAATAGCGGTGGACTCAGCCACGCGGGCGGGTTCGCTCGCGTTCTCCTGCTCAGGCGCGGGCAGCAGGGCCAGCAATTCAGCATTCATCAAGAAGCGGTAGCCCTGCTGGAAAATATGCACTGTGGCCTCGGCCTCGCGGATGGCTTTGCTCAAGGCTGCGGCGGACTGGCGTTTGGAAGATGCGACGCCATAGCCCAATAACACGCGGCAGAGGCGAGCCAGGCGCAGGCCGTATTGCTGGGGCGTGCCTGTCATATCCTGGGGGCCGTAGAGCGTCAGGTGTAACAGTGTGGAGCGCAGGCCCGGCAACGTCTCCTCATAGGAGAGGTCATAGTAGACACCCAGCTTGCGCGCGAGATAGCATAGACGCTTGATCACCGCGCCAAGCCCCGTCAGGCTCGCACTTTCCGAGCGTTGGGCAGCCAGAAACGCCTCGCAATCGATCACAAAACGCACCTCCGATGAGTTGAAAAGCGCCCCCTCAAAGACCCACTGGTTATAGAGCGCCGCCACCGCGTCGGCATGCGGCGGCTCAGCGGAGATGCGTGTCAGCAGAGCCTCATCCTCGGTATCAAGCGCCAGCAGATAGGTCAGTTGTTCCGTGTTCAGATCGTAGAGCGTAGCAAAGACGCCCAGGGCTTCGGGGCGCGCCTGCTCATCCAGAAAACCTGCGTAGTGGGCATTGACGTAATCGAAGAGCGCCAGACGCAGATGGACAGGTGAAGTAATGGCGGACTCGGCCAGGGCTGTACGCGCCTCTTCGCTCAATGTTTGCAGAAGCGTGGACCAGGCGGGCTGGCGCCAGGCGTACCACGCGCTGAGGGTCGCGAGCAGGCAATTGGTCAGCCGATAGTCGCCCACACACGCGCTGGCCTCATCCTGAACAAAATTCTGACGTGACTGCCCACAGATTTGTTCATGATAAGTGACCAGGCGCGCAATCTCCGCGCGCAACTCGCCGGGGCGCAAAAAATGCAGCGTTACCGTCAACTCCCCGTCGCGGCGGCGCACCTGTCGTTTCACATCCTGCAAGCTAAAACGCACGGTCTGACTCCTTCTGATTGATTTTGCAGAATGTAGTATAGCGGAAAATGCGCTGAGAAGCTAATTACTGCCCGCATCCGTATACTGACACATCCAACAAACAGGTGGTATTTCCCTTGCATGCTTAGTGCACTCTTTCTTATTGCAAGAAGAACGAACGCAAGCCTTGCGATGAGGCGGTGGGTTGGGAAAACTGGTCAGAGAAACAAATCACGAGCGGCGTCGTTTCGCTATCTGCTCCTCGGTGGTACCGCCGGTAATCAGCTCGTAGAGTAGCGCTTCGCCCTCTTTAGGACGCAGGACACGGCCCAGACGCTGGATATATTCGCGTTTGGTGCTGTTGCCGCTAACAATAATCGCTACGCGACAATCGGGCATGTCCACGCCCTCGTTGAGCACGCGTCCACTGACGAGCTTGGTGTACTGGCCGCTGCGGAAGCGGGCGAGGATGGCCCGACGCTCTTCGGTGGGGGTTTTGTAGGTGATGCTGGGCAAACAGAAACGCCGGCTGATCTCGTCCACGACCAGGTTATATTCGGAGAAGAGGATCACCTGGTCGGAGGCGTGTTGCTGCAAGAGGCGCTCGATCTCGGCGTATTTGCGCGGCGCGTTCATAGCGATGTGACGCGACTCGCGCCAGGCCAGCAGCGCGGCGCGGGCTTCGGGGTCGCGCGCGCTGAGATAGACGACCTTGCGCTGAAATTCTTCGGGCGAGTTGATGATGATGCGCCGTCGCTGCAAGAATGTGCGGTAGACCTTGCGCAGTTCGCTGTAGTGGGCCTCGTCCTCTGGCGAGAGGGCGATATCGATGCGCTCCTCGCGATACTGCGCCAGATAGCGGCCCCCGGTCAGGTCGGCGGGCGAGCGACGATACACCTCCGGGCCAATCAGAAAATCCAGGTCTTCGTGGGCCATGTCCGAGCGTTCGGGAGTGGCGCTCAGGCCGAGGCGCAGGGGCGTGAAGGCGCTTTCAGCGATCAGGCGGTAGGTCGGAGCTGGCAGGTGATGGCATTCGTCGAAGATCACCAGACCAAAGCGACGCAACTCGCGTGGGTAGAGGGCGGCAGAGTCGTAAGTGATGATCGTGATGGGCTGCACCTCTTTCGCGCCCCCGCCAAAGACGCCGATCTGGGTGGGATCGAGGCTGAGAGTCGCCGCCAGAGCCACGCGCCATTGGGCCAGCAGGTCGAGCGTTGGTACCACCACCAGCGTCCACAGGCCCAGCGCGTGGATGGCCAGGGCTGCAACCAACGTCTTGCCCGCGCCCGTTGGCAACACCACCACGCCGGCGTTATGCGCCTCCTGCCAGCGTGCCAGCGCCTCCGCCTGATAGGGACGGGGATCTACGCTCAGGCTGGTCGCAAAGGGCAGCGCGGGCCGCTCTGCAAACGCCAGCTCAAAGGGGGTATGCTGCATCTGCAAAGCCTGTTTGAGCGCGCTGAAATAGATCGGCTTCGCGCGCAAAAAGTGCGCGCGTTTATCACGCGCAAATGCTCCGCGCATTCCCGCAGGCAGATGCGGCCCGCAGAGCGACTCCAACAGTTCCGGCGTGGGCAACGTATGGAGGTTAGCTGGCGGGATCAAAGCGAGGTCGCGACCACGGAAATCGAGAATAACGCTGTCCATCAGCTATGCTCCTGTTTATATCTCAAGCACAGGCGGGTCAATCTCCAGACCCATCAGATAGCAATCCACAAACTTGCCACGGATATACATGTCGCGCGTCGTGCGACCTTCGCGCATAAAGCCATATTTCTCGTAGAGGTGGATCGCGGAGAGATTATCGGTGCGCACGTGCAGATTGATCTTGCGCACAATGCCACCAACTCTGGCCCAGTTGATCAGATAGGCCAGCAGATGGCCGCCAACGCCCAGGCCCCAGTATTTCCGCAACACCGTCGTGCCAAAGTCGCCAACATGACGTATCCGCGGACGTTTGCCTGCCCCAAAGCTCAACATACCAACCAGTTCGCCGGAAATCTCAGCCAGTATATAGAGGCTATTTGGCGCATCCGCGCACTGCTGGAGAAAAGTGCGTTCCCACTCAACGCTGATATCCAGATCGCCTGGTCCACGCGTAATATTGTCGCTTTCGCCCGATGTCTGTTCCATGAAAGCGAGGATACGTTCGGCATCATCTGACGTTGCTTCACACAAAGAGAGCAAGAGATTATTTTTCAGGGTATAGTGTTGTGCCATGAGGAACCTTTCCATACTTGTCAAACCTCATTATAGAACAGGCCAACGAGTAGCGGCAAGTGAGCGCATTTCTTTCAGGAACATTTTTATTTGACTCGACATGGTGAGCGCGGATGAAAGGCCAACGCTTTCCCGTGCTTGCGTGCGATGCCATCCAGAATGTGACGTTTTTCAGCAAGTAAGCGATAACAAATTGAGGCCTCAAAACATTGGATTACAGGGGAGCAGGATGCAACCACAAAGAAGTCTACCCATCAACGAGGACACGGATCTCGCGGAACTCTACCAGCGCCACGTTTATGCGTTGCTGAGCCTGATCCGGCGCTCGGTGCCAACGCGTGAGGACGCGGAGGATGTGCTGCTGGAGGTATTCACGGTAGCGCTTGAGCGCAACGCGCTGGCGGGCTTGAGCGAGGGCGAGCAGTTGGCATGGTTGCGACGAGTCGCGCACAACAAGTGTGTGGATCTCTATCGACTCACGCGCCGCCGTCCGGCTTTCTCGCTGGAAACAGGCATGGAACTGTTCGACGATGAGAAACTGGCTCCTGAACACGTTGCCTTGCGCTCCGAAGAACACGCTCTGTTGTATACCCACCTGACAAAACTGCCTGAGCAACAGCAACACATTTTGCGCCTGCGCTTCGGACACGGCCTGCGCTGCACGGAGATTGCCAGAGATTTGCACAAAAGCGAAAGTTCCGTGCGTATGCTACTCTCACGCGCGCTTAACCGTTTACGCAGCATGTATGGACAAGGAGGGAAAAAAGATGAGTAAGCACGATGAACCCTTTCGCCCTGAACAAGTAGATGAGCAGATCGAAGCGCTTGTTTACGTTGAAGAACGGTCGGCCCTATCTAATGCTTGTCTGATCTCCCAGTTGCACCAGGTCTATGACGAAGAGAGTGAGATCGTTGCACAGGTCTGGGAGCGTCTAAGCAGCCAGGCGACCCAGCAACGCAAGAGCAGCGCCGGGCAAGGGAATATGCAGAGCACATCATATCGTGTGCTGCGCACAGAACAATCGAAAGGGCCTCAACTGATGGAAACAAGTATCCCAAAAAAACAAAAACACAACCGACGTTTGCGCTTCTTTGAAATGTTTGCTGCCGTCCTGATCGTGGCCGCGCTCGTCGGGGGCATGGTACTGGCACTCAAGGTCAGGCAGCCGTCGCTGACAGCCAGTAAGTCCACTGCAACGCCAACTGCTACAAAAACCGCCACGCCAACGCCCGGCCCTGTGGCCAGCAGCCAGGTCGGACTCTATGCCGTTACGCAGCAAGAGATCGAACAGGTTGATCTTCAGTCCGGTAAAACAACTGGTCATTTCAAGAGTGGCTTCTCATTCGTACCGGTGATTGCCAATGGGGTCATCTACTTTAACGACGTTACTCCCGCCACCGGTACGATTACTAACAGCAGCGTTTTTCACCTCAATGCAGTTAACGTCATCACCGGCAAGCAGCTCTGGCGTAAAGAGTATGGATGGGGAACACTGTTAGCATCCAATGGCATCCTTTATGATGGCTCATGTAGTAGCATCACCTCTACGAACTGCTCTATTACTGGAATCAACCCCAATAATGGCGCGCAACTCTGGTCGTATGCCACCACCCAGGGAAGCTCGTGGATCAATGCGCAGAATGGCATCGTCTATGGAGTTTCTTATTCTCAGTTCTTCGCGCTGAATGGTACGACTGGAGCGCCCCTCTGGCAAAAAACGCTGCCTAACAACGCTCAGGCGTTTATGACTCCACTGGTAAATAATGGAGCCTTGTACTTCCTCGTCTGCAGCGGCAATACGGCTCAACCGAACAGCAGTTCTCCCACAAAGCCGCTTAGTGGCTCTCCTATGCAGCCCCTCAGTGGTTTTACAGATTGCAGCTTCTCTGCCTTTAATGCCACGAACGGGGGAGAGCTGTGGCATAAGTCTATAAATCCTGCTATCGGAGTAACTACACCCGCAGAGGCTAATGGGGTGGTGTACATTACAACAAGTGACGGTACGCTCATCGCAGTGAACGCCAAAAACGGCTCGACCATCTGGACGTACCAGATGAACGGCTCAACGTTTGAGCCAGTGCTGATTAGCAATGGAATCATTTATATCGACGTGATTTCATCAACACAGCAGAACGAGCGGTTGCTGGCGCTCGATGCCACTACCAGAACGCTCAAATGGTCAAAAGATCAGACGTTTCAGAACGAAGGTGCAGCCCTCACAAGCACTACAACGCAGCCGCTGGACTTTGAGACTGGTGGCGCATCAAGCTTCACTCACCCTCTGGCGTCCAATGCCCCAGAGCAGCCCCTTAGTGGCGGCGGGAGTGGGCCAATAACCCCGACTACCTTCGCTTTAGACACGGATAAGGGCCTGATTTATGCGATCATGAGTGACCATACGGTGAGTGTGTTCCACGCGGATACGGGAGAACTGGTGAAAAGTTATACTATTGCGCCAGCTTCTATCAGCGCTTTTGTCCTGGTAACTCACAATACTTAGTATCACGCTCTGTTAGACATATACGCCTCTCAAAGGGTTGGGCATGGCGAATGTGGTTTCATCACTTTTGTCACGCCCACGCTCAACCCTTTTTTATTGCTCGGAAAGGTGGAACCAGGGCAGTCCTGATCTAGAGTGCCGTGATACTGATGCTGGACACATTCACGACTGCTTGCGAACTGACCACCTCGAAAGGGCCGTTGGAGAGCTCATTGGTCACGGTGCTGTCCGCAGAACTTTTTCCCACGCCATTGATTTTGAAGCTCACTTCTGACCCCTGAACCTCGATACGATAGGTATGCCAGGTGGCACCAGGCTCATAATCGGACGTGACCATGCGCGAATCCATGTCATCTGCGGGAATAAGAAAGACCTGCACCTGCGGATTGGCAAACTCGTTGTGCGCAGCCGGGCCGAGCAGATTGAGAATGCCCGCGTTATAGCCATCTTTGCCTTTTTTTCGGTCGGCGTTGACGACAAAATATCCCCCATCTTTCGGCACGCTCACAATCTGGAAACGCACTTCAATCACGTAATTAGGGTCCGCCGAGATGTAGGGTAGCGTAAGCGTATTACTGTCGCTCAGATCAGATTGGAGCATGCCATTGACTACTTTCCAACCGGGTGGATTCCCAAAGGCGGCCACGCCATGCGACCAATCGGCCTGGTAGAGCACAGTCCCGCTGGGAATGCTCGGATGCGTGGGCGTGGGTGTCGCCGCCGGGGCCGCGCGCGTTTGCGCACCACCTGACGAACAGCCAACGAGTGTTAAAACAAGCGCTACCAGGCTCAGCGTGCGTAACATATATCTCATGATGCTGGTTTTTCCTTTTTCTCTTCACTATGAAGCAGCCTGCCTCGCTACTAAAATGAAACGATCATTCTGTACTACGATGGTTTCATAGAAAATCTCACATGTTCCACAAGAAAAAGCTGAACATGCGAACGTAGCGCGCCCATCGCGCTCACTTCGACCCTGGAACGTATGGCGAGGCAGCAGAAAACAACGTAGAGATACATAAATAGTCACTTTGAAGCATTTTTTATTCAAATATATGATTATAGGGCCAAAGATTGACAGCACAAGAGATCATGCATACAATGTGGGTGCTTGCCAAGGAGGGCTGTATCGCCTCGATTATCACGCGCTTTCTGGCAGAGGTCGCGGGCAACGCGCGGGCCTCGTTGTTCCTGGGGGATCGCATCCAAAGCAGCAGCTTCTATTGATAGATATAGTCGTATATTTTGATGGAGATGCAGCATGTTCAAGCCACATCGTTTCAACCCGTTATTAAAGGCTCAACCTAATCGCGATCACGAGCAGCAAGTCGCCAGCAAGCTGGTGCATGGCCAGACTCACGAAGAATTACAGAAGGAAGTAGAGGTCACCCAGACCACCACAACCGAGCACGGGCAGGCTCAGACTACCAGAGAGGTTCTTGAGACTGAGGTGATAACCAAAGAGACACCATTGGGTCATGGCAAAGTGCTGAAGACCACTGAGGTCGAGGCCACGGCTGACGTGACAAAAACCGTCGCGCCCGCCCATACTCAGAATGGTGAGACGGTCCAGACCACAGCCGATGTGACAAAAACTGTCACACGCGGTCATACACACAACGGTGAGATGGTCCAGACCACCGAGATCGATGCCACAGAGGTGACAAAAACTGTCGCACCCGCCCGTGCCCATGCGCACAACGGCGACGCTGAAACGATGCAGGCCACCGAAATACTCTCCCATGTCCATGCCACAGTGGAGGGGGTGGCGACGGTTGAGATGACACCGCCGCATCCACCGCGCGAAGAGACGCCCGAATATGTGCAGGCGCACCACCATTTGACGAAGGTACTAGATGCACCCTGCGCCATGTGTGGAGTTAAAAATTCCACCCTCAAAAACCCCCAGGAGAATCCTTTCGGCGCTACCGCCATCGAGACCCACCATTACCCCATTGAGCGCAGCCTGATGGATGCCTGCGATCCCAAAAAGATCAGCGTGGTCTTCCCCCAGGTCAAGGACCGGGCGACGCTGGAGGCCTTTGTGGATTCCGAGCACAACCTGATGGTCCTCTGCGACATCCACCATCGTCACCCACTGCATGGGATTCACCACCTGACCCCACAGGATTTCTTTGTGCAGCCCTTCCTGCTCGAAGGCTATCAGGTAGTTGTCACTAAAGATGAGGAGGCACAGGCGATGACAGTGGACGAGCAACTGGTTAGAGTAGTGAAAAAAAGCGGGCAATAGGCACGCAAGCGCCACTCTGTCCACGCAACAGGATTGGTGTGGCGCTCACTTCCCTGGATGGCTGGGATGAATGGCGGCCAGGCGTGCCAGGCAGCTTTTTTTTTGATAGAATAGTAGCATATCCATTTATCACCAGCTATTGAAATGTCACCAGATGTGGTAATAGAAGCAAAAAAAACGTAAGGTCATACCAGGGAAGTTTTGCATGAATCAGAACTATGGAGCGCTCAGAGTGGTGCGCGTGCTCGCGAGCAACCACGCACCATCTGACGAGCAAGGTCATCCCTCCAGCGGCTGGCTCCCGGAGGATGGGCTGGTACATGTGCTCACGCGCCGGGAAACAGCGCTGGGACGCGCGCTGAATAACGATGTTATTTTGCTGGACCTCAGCGTTTCACGCGAACACGCCCGTCTCTTGCTGAACGAGGATGGCTGGCGTATTACCAACCTGACCCGGCAAAACGTGGTGCGCGTCAATGGCCGCCCGGTACCGGGGGGAGGCAGCCTGCCAGTTTGTCCACAGGATATCCTGGTGCTGGGTAATACCATGCTCCAGTTGATTGCACCAAGCGATCATCGCGAACTGCTTGCTGAACAGGAGACCCGCCATTTGGAGATCATCGCAAACAATGGTGTGCAGGCTGCTCAGAAGCACATCATCGGTCAACATGCACTACCCCTGACGAAGCAAAACACGCCGCCGACGGCCATAGCCAGGACACCGGAGAATCTGAACACACAGTTCTCATCAATAGGTGCCGAGTCCGCGCGCTACGAGGCGCCGTTGCCTTTTTTGCCGACACCGCGCCAGGAAGAAGAACACTGGAGCAATGAGGAGCCGGAGAACGTGCTGGGCGCGGGCATCACCATGCAATTTGCTCTGCCACAACGCATGGGCAAACGCACCCGCTGGTTCATCGTGGGCAGTGGCATAGTGCTCTTGCTGATGAGCGCGCTGCTTACGATCATCCTCAACGGTCTGATCGGCCTTTCCACCCTGACACAGAATGGCGTCTCGGTCTTCCTGACCGCTTTGACGATCCCGCTGCTGCCGGCGGCAGGGATTTTTCTGCTGGTCAACTTCATGGATCGTTTTGAGCGTGAGCCGTGGTTTCTACGCCTGGCTGCCTTTCTCTGGGGGGCAATCATCGCCATTCCGCCGGCGCTCTTCATTGAAACGCAGATCGATACGCTGCTGAGCAATTGGCTGGCTGGTAACGCGAACAACGTGGTTGTCCACGCCCTCTATCAGGCATTGAACGCGGGCATTACCGAAGAGACGATCAAGGGGCTGGGCCTGATCTTGCTCTTTATTATCCTGCGCGACGAGTTCGATAACGTCACCGACGGCATTGTCTATGGCGCCTTGATTGGCGCGGGCTTTGCGATGGTCGAGAACTTCAACTATTTTGCCATCAATGGCCATAATTCGCTGGCCTTCCTGGTCGTGGGGCGCATTGTCCTGGGCTGGCTGGGCCACTCCACCTTCGTCGCCTGCTTTGGGGCCGCGCTGGGCTATATCCGACATACACGTATCCGTTGGAAGCAGCTCGTGGTCCCTTTGCTTGGCTACGTGCTGGCCGTCGGGCTGCACAGCTTCTTCGATTTTGTCGATTTCCAGGCCAGCGCCGTGCTGCGTACCGCCTCGGCCAACAGCAGCAGCGCCAACATTGCGCTTCTCGCCATTATTTGCAACTATATCCCGCCTTTCCTGGCTCAGATGGGACTGCTCTATCTGCTCATCAAGAGTCTGGCGCATGAGGCGGCAGTGGTCCGCGAATTTCTCGCCGCCGAGGTCAGCAATGGCATCGTGACCATTGATGAGTATGCGCTGCTACAAAACTCGTTTCAGCGCACCAAGCGCGAACGCCTGGTATGGCGTCAGCGGGGTACGCGCCAATGGTTGCATGTGAAGGCGCTCTACCAGACCGAGATCGGACTGGCCTTCCGCAAATGGCATGTGAGCATGGGTGATAAGCCCAAGCTGGGCTATCGCCAACCGGAGGATGCCTATCGCGAGCGCATCCGCCGTCTGCGCAACGAGATTCGCGTGGACTAAACTTGTATGCGCCTGGAGAGCGTGCTATAGTATGTCTATGCGTATCACTGCTCTTGAATCACAGGTACACAACCCGGAACGCGTCAACCTCTCTATCGATGGCAAGTTTCTGCTCGGCATCAGCGCTGAATTGATGCTCAAACTTGGGTTGCACATCGATCAGGAGATCTCTGCTGACGAACTTGAACAGATCAAAAGCGAAGAGACTCGTCAGCAGGCGGTCGAGCGCGCCATCAACTATCTCTCATTTCGTCCACGCAGCCAGGCCGAGGTGCGCCGCTATCTGCGCAAAAAAGAGACGCCGCCAGAGATTATCGAGGCGGTTCTGGAGCGTCTCAAAAATCTGGATTACGTCAATGATCGCGCGTTTGCCTCGTTCTGGGTCGAGAGCCGCGACCAGCACAGCCCGCGTGGCTCGCAAGGTTTGCGCAGCGAACTGCGCATGAAAGGGGTCGAGCGTGAGATCGTCGAAGAGCTGGTCAGCGACGAGAACGACGCGGATCTGGCTCTGCGCGCGGCCCAGAAAAAAGCAGCCCTGCTCCTGAACACACCCGCTATGGATTACAATACCTTCCGCAACCGCCTGGGTGGTTTCCTGCAACGGCGCGGCTTCTCCTACGAGGTCGTTGCCCGCACGGTGCGCGCGCTCTGGGAGGAACACAAAGAAGAGGATAGTGAGGAGTAGTTTTTTTTGCTCCTCAATTGCCATTATCTGTTGCCGTTGGACTGGTTGTGAGTGTCGCGGTATCAGCAGGGATAATAGCTGCCACCGGCGTCAGAGAAATAGACGGCTGGCTCGTGGGATTGAGCGGGATGAACGTGATATGCTGCGGATCGCCCGGCATACTCTGGCCACTGCTGCCCGAATGAAAGTGAATCCTGACACTTGCGGGATCGATACCCGGCTGACTCTTTAAAATGGCCTCGGCCTGGGCCACGGTTTTGCCAGCCACGCTCCTGCTGAGCGCCTGCAATTGTGTCTGCGTGAATTGGTAGCGCGCCACCGCACCTGCTGGCACTTTAAGCGTACTCACACCGGTGGTGCGATCAACCGCTTGCCATACCGCCGCTCCGACATTCACTGTCGCGGGCACGAGCTGGTAGCCCTGGCCAATCTGAGTGGTAGCGGCAGCGGCGAGCATCTGGTTTGCCAGGCTCGCGACATCCGTCGTGGTCACATAGCCGGCGTTCCCCTGCACAGTCACGCTGACCGTCACGGTCTGGCTGATCGAACCCACCTGCGGATTCGCGGTGACCGAGGAGGTAGAAAACTGCACGGGACCGATTGGCGTGCCATGTGCCGCGCCGATTTTTCCCTGCAAATCCTGCTTGAGGCTCTGCTGCAACCCCGACTCTATATTTGTCTGCAAAGCCTGCACATCATCCAGGCTGACGGCCTGCTGACAGCCAAAGCCCGGAAAGATGCAATTTGCCTGCCCGGTAGTGTCTCCCGATTGCTGATTGCTCTTCGAGTCCGTCACGACATGCGCGGGAATGCTCGCCTGAGCAGCGTTCACACTCTGCGCGTGGGGATCGGCTTTGATGGTGAACACCTGGCTGATCGAACTCGCACGTGGCGTGAAGTTCACCGAGACCGTTGCCCCGGCCACCGTCTGGTAGGCGCCGTAGAGCACGACTCCGATAATCAAGATCAAGATACTGATCGAGGACACCAGCAGCACCGTCGGGTTTTTTTTGCGCGTGCCTGGAGGGGTTGAGCGCGGCGGTTTAGTCGACGTCGGCTGGCCCGGATTGCTTGCGGACGGACGAAAAGCCGTAGTTGGCGCGCTATAATCTTCCGGGGCAAAGCGCGTTGGCAGGGGAGAGCGCGTAGGCGCCGGAGATGGTCCGAACGCGAGATGCTCTCCCGAAAGTGTGAGCACAGGCTGTTCCCCCGAATGCGTAAGCGCGGGTCGTTCCCCCGAATACGTGAGCGCGGGCAGTTCTCCCGAATGCGCCAGCACGACGCGTTCCGGGCGTGATGCTGGCCGAGCGTGGTCACGCGTAACGCTGCTGGGAAGCGGCGCAGGGGTGGGACTGGGCGCGGGGGGAGATTGCATCATTTGCTCGTAGGCCTGCTCAAAGGCTTTGAGCAGCTCATCGGCGGTGGCATACCGCTCGGCGGGATTGGCGGCAATACTGCGGCGCACAACCTTTGCCAGCGGATCTGGCAGACGTGGCGCGGCGGATGTGGGTGAAGGCGTGGCTACCGGCATACGCGCGGTCAGCATCACCCCCAGCGAAAAAATATCGTTGCTCGGCGCGGCAATCCCCGAAAGACGTTCCGGCGCCATATACGCCACAGTCCCCATCTCGTGCCCCGCCATCGTCAGCGGCGGGCTGGCGCTCTGCCCCTGGAGCGAGGCAATCCCAAAATCGATCAGGCGCACATAGATCTCGCCATCCTCGCTATCCAGCATCACATTGGTTGGTTTGAGATCTCGGTGAACTACTCCACGGCGATGAATATAGGCCACCGCCTGCGCCAGTGGCACAAAAAACGCGCGCACTTCTTGCAGCGGAATTGGCCCGCTATCGCGCAAATGCTTCGCCAGCGTGCCACCCTCAATATACGGCGTGACCAGAAATAAGCGCCCATCGACCTCGCCAAAGTCAAACAAGGGAAGAATATGCTCGTGCTTGAGACGCGCACTCACCTCGGCCTCGCGCAAAAAACGCGCGCGGGCCGTAATATCGTGCGTCAGATCGGAACGAATAATTTTAATGGCAACCAGGCGCCCAAAGGCAGTCAGTTGATGGGCCAGGTAGACCTCTCCCATCCCCCCAACATCGATGCGCTTGACCAGCTGGTAATTCCCAAAACGCGTTCCCGCATTCTCTTCCATAGTCAGGCCACGTGCTCTCTCGTATCTATGCTGTCACAGTGAATAGCTTACAAGCTCTTATAGAGTACAGACGAAGTTGATCTGCCATTGGTCAAATTGTGTGTTTGTGCAACCACTATAGTCCAATGTGTACTATCATGATATACGTTGAAAAGACTCTGAGTTCAATGGCAAGTATAACATCTCTACGCGTTTTTAAGCAAGGGAAAATTTCACAGTACCCGATTGACCTGCTAAAATGAATATATCGCGCTACCCCTCATAACCCAGCTGATCGGCCTTCCGAAAGGCCACTTGAGCCTCTTCGGGACGATTGAGTAGCTCAAGCATCAGGCCCTGGTTATTGTAGGCTGTAGCAGAATCAGGGTTCAATTCAATGGCGCGCGTATAGGCCTTGAGTGCCTCCTCGTACCGTTTGAGGTCTTCCAGCGCATAACCCTTGCCGGTATAGGCCGTAGCAGAATTGGGGTTCAGCTTAATAGCGTGTGTGTAGGCCTCGAGTGCTTCCTCGTGCCGTTTAAGCGTGTTCAATATCAAACCCTTATTGCGGTAGTATATAGCAGAGTTGGGATCGAGTTGAATAGCTTGATTGAAAGCGTCAAGCGCTTCTTCGTAGCGCTCAAGATCGTCGAGCACATTGCCTTTATGATTGTAGGCTTCAGCAAAGGTGGAGTCCAGTTCAATGGCGCGTGTGCAGGCCGCAAGCGCCTCCTCAGGACGTTTGAGGGTGCGTAGCACATTGCCTTTGTGATTGTAATACATAGCAGAGGTGGAGTCCAGTTCAATGGCGCGCGTGTAGGCCGCAAGCGCCTCCTCGTACCGCTTGAGATGGTAAAGGGCATGACCTTTATTATGATAGGCCTCAGCGAAGGTAGGATCAAGCTCAATGGCGCGTGCGTAGGCATTGAGGGATCTCTTGTAGCGCGTGAGGGCATCCAGAGCATGGCCCCGGTAATTGTAGGCCACAGCATCATTGTGATCCAGCTCAATCGAGCGATTGCAAACGTCGAGCGCCTCCTGGTAGCGCTTGAGATAGTAAAGGGCATGGCTCTTATTGCGATAGGCCTCAGCAAATTTGGGAGCGAGCTGAATGGCCTGATTGTAGGCATCGAAAGCCTGCTGGTAGCGCGCGAGGGCGACCAGGGCATTGCCTTTGTGATTGCAGATTTCAGCATCTTCAGGCTCCAGCTTCATCACCCGCATATAGGCATCGAGCGCCTCCTTGTAACGCTTGAGATGGTAAAGGGCATGGCCTTTATTGCGGAATGCTTCAGTATATCCAGGATCGAGACGAATGGCGCGGTTGTGGGCATCGAGCGCCTCCTCATAGCGCTTGAGGTTATTCAAGACGGCACCTTTGCCAGTGTAAGCGACGGCTAAAGCGGAGTCCAGTTCAATGGCGCGATTGTAGGCCTCAAGCGCCTCCTCGTGCCGTTTGAGGTTACGTAGCGCGGTGCCTCTACCAGTGTAGGCCGTAGCAGAGGTGGGGTCCAGTTCAACGGCCTGATTGAAAGCGTTGAGCGCTTCTTCATACCGCTTGAGGTCTTCCAACGCATAGCCTCTACCAGTGTAGGCCGCCGCAAAGTTAGGGTTGAGTTCAATGGCTTGATTGTAGGCATCAAGCGCTTCCTTGTGGCGATTAAGGCTGTACAGCGTATTGCCTTTGTTAAGATAGGCCGCCGCAAAGTTGGGGTTGAGTTCAATGGCTTGATTGTAGGCATCAAGCGCTACAAGGAAGCGCTTGAGGTTACGTAGAGCAATGCCTTTGTTATAGTAGGCCCATACATCGTTGGGGTCCAGCTCAATGGCTTGGTTGTAGGCTGCAAGCGCTTCCTCATACTGTTTAAGCTCGTTGAGCGCATAGCCTTTGTTAAAGTAAACCTGCGCATCGTTGGGGTCCAACTCAATGGCTTGATTGTAGGCCGCAAGCGCTTCCTCATAGCGCTTGAGGTTACGCAGGGTAATACCTTTGCCAGTATAAGCGGCGGCAGAGGCGGCGTCCAGCTCAATGGCTTGATTATAGGCGTCAAGTGCTTCCTCGTACCGCTTGAGTTTATATAGCTCATTGCCTTTATTGAGCCAGTCTTCTCTGGCGCTCGTGTCCAGCGGGACAAGTTGAGGTGCAGGTTGAGCAGAGAGGGATGGGTAGATAGCAGGTGTGCTCGGCGTATTGGCGCGGGCGAAGGCCTGAGCAAAGTCTTGAATCGTAGAGAAGCGTGCATCGGGGTCTTTGGCCAGCGCTTTGAGTAGCACGGTTTCGACTTCGGCGGGGACTTGTGGATTGTGCAGGCGCGGAGCGCCAGGGATGGCGCGAAGGTGGCAGGCGAAGAGCTGCTCCTGGCTGCCTCGGAAGGGTGGGATACCACAGAGCCATTCATAGGCCATAATCGCCAGGGCGTACTGATCGCTGGCCGGGTGAGGCTTGCCCTGAATCTGTTCGGGAGCCATATACGTGGCGGTTCCGGCGACTTCTGACGTGCGTATGGAATATTCGGAATGGGCGATGGCCGCGATGCCGAAATCGCTGAGCAGCAGTTCACCCTGGGCGCCGAGCAGGACGTTGGCGGGCTTGACGTCGCGATGGATCAGACGCCGCTGGTGGGCATAGTGCAGGGCCGAAGCAAGCTGCTCCACGTAGGTCACAGCCAGGGACAGCTCCAGATGCATGCCCCGTTTGTGACGGTGGAGCAGCGTGCCATTGGGGGCAAAAGGCATCACCAGAAACGCCAGTTGCTCCGGCTCAGCGCTCCCAAAGCCAGGCACTGGATCTCGTTCCAGTTCAGCGATCCCAAAGTCGAGCAGGGGCATGATATGCGGATGTCTCAGACGGAACATACGCGCCTCACGCAGAAATTCGTTCAGGGTGCCAGTTTCAGCCGAGAGTTTGTGTTTGATAATTTTGACGGCTACCTGCTCGTGGTCATATATATGTTCAGCGGCATAGACCGCGCCAAAAGTACCCTGACCAAGCAGGCGAAGCAGGCGGTAATCGTCAACATGCTGTCCCTCTCGATTGGGCATCGTAGAAATCCTTCCTTACTACCTGAACGTTGCGCTACCCTACATAGCCAAACTGACGGGCCTTCACAAAAGCTGCGCGAGCCTCTCCAGGGCGTTTCAGGAGTTCCAACACTTTGCCTTTGTCATTGTGGGCCGCGCCATTGTTGGGATTCAACTCAAGCGCCCGATTGTAGGCGTCCAGCGCCTCATCGTACCGCTTGAGAAGGTACAGCGTAATGCCTTTATTATAGTAGACTCCATCACTAGGATTCAGCTCAATAGCACGATTATAGGCCTTAAGTGCTTCATCATACCGTTTGAGTCTTCTCAGCGCAATGCCGCGCTGATAGTAGGCCACAGCATCGCTGGGATTCAACTCAATAGCACGCTTGTAGGCCTTAAGTGCTTCCTCATAACGCTTGAGATTTTTCAGCATATTGCCTTTATTAATGTAGATATCAGCATCGTTGGGTTTCATCTCAATTGCGCGATTATGCACCTCAAGGGCCTCCTCATGTCGCTTGAGGAGATACAACGCAATACTTTTGCCATTGTAGGCCGCAACATAGGTAGAGTCGAGCTGAATAGCGCGATTATAGGCCTCAAGTGCCTCCTCATAGTGTTTGAGATTACGTAGCGTCATACCTTTCCCCTGGTAAGCTACAGCATCATGAGGATTCAGTTCAAGCGCGCGCGTATAGGCGACGAGTGCTTCCTCGGAGCGCTTGAGATCGTCGAGCGCGATGCCTTTGCCAGTGTAGGCCCGCGCATAGGTGGGGTCCAACTCTATCGCGCGGGCGTAAGCGTCGAGTGCCTCTTTGGAACGCTTGAGGTTGCGCAGCGCAGTACCTTTGTGATAATAGGTCACAGCATCATTGGGGTCGAGTTCAAGCGCGCGCGTATAGGCCTCAAGTGCCTCCTCATAGCGCTTGAGGTTGCGCAACGTATAGCCTTTGTTATAGTAAGTCACAGCATCATTAGGGTCCAGCTCAATAGCCCGTGTATAGGCCTCAAGTGCCTCCTCGTAGCGTTTGAGATCGTCGAGGGCGTACCCTTTATTATGGTAAGCCAGGGCGTCATTAGGAGCAAGCTGGATGGCCCGATTGTAGGCCTCAAGCGCTTCCTCGTAACGTTTGAGGTCGTACAGCTCATTGCCTTTATTGAGCCAGTCTTCTTTGGGGCTCGCATCCGTCGGGACAGCCTGAGATGTAGCACGCATGGGGGGAATAGTCGGGGCGCCCGCGAAAGTAGCCAGGGCGAGTGCGTCGGCAAAATCTTGAATCGTGGGGAAGCGCGCGGCGGGTTCTTTGGCTAGCGCTCTGAGCAGCGCGCTTTCGACCTCGGCGGGAAGCTGGGGATTGTGCAGGCGCGGCGCGTCAGGGATAGCATGAAGATGACGCGCGTAGAGTTCGATCTGGCTACCCCGGAAGGGTGGGGTGCCACAGAGCCATTCGTAAGCCATAATCGCCAGGGCATACTGGTCGCTGGCCGGTTGAGGCTTGCCCAGAATTTGTTCAGGAGCCATACAGACGGCGGTCCCGACGATATCCTGCGTGCGCATAGAATGCTCTGAATGGGCGATGGCCACGATGCCGAAATCGCTGAGCAGCAGTTCATCTTGCGCGCCAATTAAGACGTTGGCGGCCTTGACATCGCGATGGATCAGGCGCCGCTCGTGGGCGTAGTGCAGGGCCGAGGCCAGTTGCTCCACGTAAGTCACCACCAGCGGCAGCTCCAGGCGCGAGCCTCGCCTGTGGCGCTGGAGCAGCGTGCCATTGGGGGCAAAGGGCATCACCAGGAACGCCAGTTGCTCTGGCTCAGCGATCCCAAAGTCGAGCAAGGGCATGATATGCGGATGTTTCAGGCGAAACATGCGAGCCTCACGCAGAAATTCAACAAGGGTTTCAGGTGAGAGCTGGTGCTTGATAATTTTGATCGCCACCGACTCGTGGTCATATATATGTTCAGCGGCATAGACCGCGCCAAAAGTACCCTGACCAAGCAGGCGAAGCAGGCGGTAATCATCAAAACGCTGCCCCTCGCGGTTAGACATGGCGGGAATCCCTCCTTGCTCTATGATAGAAAGAGATATAGGCACATTGTAAAGGCAGGGCAAACAATGCGTCAAGTGTAAAAAATTCACAATCAGATCTATCTTCACCACAGAGATTATGAAACCCGCGCGCTCCATTCCTCCTACCTGTGCCATATTTGCATCCTCATTCGTCTATCATTTGGGAACCGCAGAAACGTTGAGGTATCATTATTGTTCTTTGAGAAGGAATGGTTATTTGCGTACATATCGTCTGACAAAATTTGATCTGTGGGCAGGCGCGATCATCATTGGAGGCACGCTGCTGCGCCTGGTCGCGCTTGCTCTGGGCTGGCCTGCCTCATATAATGACGAAGGTACGCTGGGCTTGATGGCTCTGCATATCGCCTATCATGGCGCGCACCCGCTGCTCTACTACGGGCAGGATTATTTAGCCTCGACGGAGGCCTATCTGGGGGCGGCTCTTTTTCACCTGTTCGGCCCCTCAACCTTTGTGCTCAGGCTTAGCTTGCTGGGGTTGTTTGCAGGATTTTTGCTCTTTTTGTATCTATTAGTCTCGCTGCTCTATTCAAAAGGGCTGGCTCTTTTCACACTTATTCTGCTTGTTCTGGGTTCGCCCGACGTGGTTTACCGGCAACTCCTGGCCCATGGGGGCGCACCAGACTACTTTTTTTTCACGACGCTGCTACTTCTGCTGACCAGTTGGCTGGCCTTGAGTGCCAACCGTCACCAGACGCCATCTCGCGCGCGTGACGAGGTTGCACATCAGGCGCGGAGGGTCGGGCGCCTGCCCTGGCTGAGGATTTTGGCTTACGCTGCCTGGGGAGCGGTTGCTGGCCTTGATATCTGGAGTTACCCGCTATGTCTACCCTTTGTCTTTTGCGCGGCACTCCTGCTGGGGATCTTTTGTCGCAAAGAAATACGCTGGCCAGTGCTCTCGCTATTACTGGTCTGTTTCTTGCTGGGCGTTGCGCCTTTCCTTATCTATAAAACGACGGTGCCGGTGACGCCCTACGCGAACTCGCTGTTTGGTGGGGGATATCGCGAGCCGTCCTATCCTGCCGTCAATGGGTTGCCATCGGGCGTTGGCACAATCTCGCCTGAGCCGATTTCGCAGCGCTTTGGCTTACAGGTGCTGGGCACACTCGCGGTCGCGGTCCCCGTCGCCACCAGCGGTACAATGCTCTGCCCATTATCACCGAACGACGCGTGGCCCCTGGCGCATAACCCGCCTGCCGGTGTGCTCGTCTGCACAGGCGTGCATGTGATCTGGGGGACAGGCTATGTCGTCCTGGGTGGGATCGCGGCGTTCGCGGCCTCGCGCCAGCTCTGGTTTTACTGGAAACGCAAGCGCAGCCGGAATCTTTCTGAGGAAGCCCAGGCAGAAGTGGCGAGCCAGCGCGAAGAGGCGGTACGGCAGGCGGCGCGCCTGATGATCCTCATAGGAGCCGGCCTGACGCTCTTCGGCTTTATCCTCTATGGCCAGGCCTCAGCAGTCACACCCTGGATTTCCGCCCGCTATCTCGTGGGCCTGCTCATCGCGCTCCCGGCGGTGCTCTTCCCGCTCTGGCAAAAGAAAAAGGCGCTCAAACTCTCCGCATCCTGGGGAAACTCCCTCAAGGCTGGTGCCAGATATGGCCTGCTGGCAGTGATTCTCCTTGCCGGCTTGCTTGGCTCATTCAGCACCTTCACGGATCAGATGACGCTGGCGCATAGTATCGACCAGGGGCAACAGCAACTCATCCAGGCGCTTCTGCACAAGGGCGCCACACGCATCTACACGACCTATGACGATTGTGACCGCGTCGCTTTTCTGAGCAACGAGCGCATCATCTGCGCGGTGCTAGATAGCGGGCTGCAACCCGGCCTGGATCGTTATTTCCCCTATCGTCAACTGGTAGCCGAGGCTCCCCACCCATTTTATGTCTTCCCACGCGGCTCGCGTCAGGCCGCGCTGTTTGCGCAAAAAGCCGCACAGCAGCATCTGCCCTATCAGCAATCGTTCGCAGGTGGCTATGTGATCTACGACCTGGAAGGAGCTTCTTTGACCTCCTGAATAGCCTCTCTCTATCTAATTTGATAGCCAGCCAACTGCAACGTTCTATTGCTATAAGCACATTTCGCGGGATTATTCAGAAATCTACACTTTGCTGTATCTCCCGTGAAGATAGAGATCGTGTAGAGGACAAAGGAGAAAAATGATGATGTTCCCACCCAATCCGGCTCGTGCTGAGGCAGAGGCGAAATCGGCTATTAGAGAAAGGGAGCGTGCAAGAGACTCCCAGCTAAAAAGGGGCTTCAACGTGAGCAATCAGAGACAGGCTCTGCTCGTGCTCCTTTTCATCGTAATAATGGTAGGGGTTGTCGTGTTTCTCTACGTCCACTCCCATTAGCACAACAACGCTGCCCCATTCTACTCCAGACGCAAGGGTCCGGGGTAGGGTGGGGCAGCACTTCTCTTGTCAGGCTTCTCTCCACAAACAGACTTAGGGCGTCAGCCGCATGACGTCGCGTGGGAAGGTTGTGGCCAGGCGAATGTTGGGTACGCCAGTCAATTGCATGAGCAGGCGCTCCAGGCCAATCGCGAAGCCACCGTGCGGCGGCATGCCATAGCGGAACACGTCCAGGTAGCTCTGGAACGGTTCAAGCGGCAGGCCGCGCTGTTCCAGAACCGTCACGTAGTCCTCATAGCGATGCAAACGCTGGCCGCCGGAGACCAGTTCCAGACCCCGGAAGAGCAGGTCGAACGTGTATGAATACTCTGGCCGCTGCGGGTCAGGATGGCTGTAGAACGCGCGTTTGCTGGTGGGATAGCCCGTGACATACAAAAAGTCGCTGCCATGCTCTTTGAGCGCCCATTCACCCAGCCAGCGCTCGCCCTGCGGCGAAAGGTCCGGCTCGCGACGCTCGTCCACACCATGCAGACGATAGATCAGTTCCTGAGCTTCAACAAAATGGATGTGCGGCACCTGCGCCGGCATCGTGGGCATCTTCACGCGCAAGAGTTGCAGGTCGCTGGCGTAGCGCGTGTTGAACGTCTCTAGAATGCCCGCAATCACGTCGTTCAGTACAGCCATAACCGTGAAATGGTCCTCGATAAAGCCCATCTCGGCATCCAGGCTGACGTATTCGTTGATATGTCGGGTGGTGTCATGGCGTTCGGCGCGAAAGACCGGCCCGACCTCATAGACGCGCTCAAAAACGCCGACCATGATCTGCTTATAGAACTGGGGACTCTGCGCGAGATACGCCGGACGTCCAAAGTAGTTGATCTCGAAGACGCTGGCCCCGCTCTCGGTAGCACCCGCGACAATTTTGGGCGTCTGGATCTCAGTAAAACGCTGCCCTTCCAGCACCGTCCGAAACGCCTGCATCGCGCCCACGCCCAGCCGCAGCATGGCCCGCCGCGTGGGATGCCGGTTGGTCACGACGGCATGGTCCAGCAACGTACCGATCTGCGCGCTGAGTTTCGGCTTGTTCAGCGGCACGACGGGTATGTCGCGCGCGGGAGTAATCACTTCGATCTGTAGCTCGTGCAGTTCTACGCCGCCGGGAGCCTGCGCCATCGCCACCACGCGGCCTGTAATCGCGATTGCGCTCTCCAGGCCCACCTGCTGCTCGCGCAGGGGATGCAACTCTTCCGCGGTCTCGGTCACAGCCTGGAGTGTTCCCCAGGCGTCGCGCAGCACCAGGAAGCTCACGCCGCCCATCTCGCGCCAGGAGTGTAGCCAGCCGCGCACCAGAATACGCTCGCCAATATGCGCCCCAACCTCGCTGGTCGGGATGCGCTGTAAAACAATCTGCTCTCCTGAGTTCCGCTGGGGCGAACGCCTTGCTCGGCGTTCCTGCTGCCCCAGCGGCAATGAGTGCTCTTGCATGTTTTCCCTCAAAACAGATCCACCATCGTATCAAGAGGAAGAGCGCCCTGGTGGATCTGCTGCTGGAGCAAACTCTTAAGCGTCTTCCTGGCTATTATGAGCGTTGGCGCAAGTATCACCACGACCATCGTCAATGGTCATTGTGTCCCTCGCTTTCTACCGTCAAGCGGCATAGACAGGCTTTTTCAATACAAACGATGTTTTTCGAGGATAAGGGGGAATCAGGGAATTTCCTTGAATCATTGGCCTGGGGAGCGTTCGCCTGAATTTTTCGGCAATCAAAAAGCCCCCATCCTCACTTTTTGGAGGACGAGAGCATAACATGTCTCGTGGTACCACCACCATGCGTCTCCCTGCTCGCGCAGAGAAACCTCACGCAGTTCCATCGGCCTGTTGTGAGCGCGTATGAAACCGCCGCGCGTTAACGGGCGCGACCCGAAAGCGGCTACACAGCGCGTACACTGACGCGGATTCGCCGCCTGGCTCAGGGTTGTCATCCGGGCGTTCAACGACGGCGCTTGCAGCATGCGCGCCGCTCTCTGGGCGTTGAGCCAGCTCCGGGGTGTTCCCCTCGTGGCCTTGTTTTGTTCTTTGCCTGCTCTTACTATAACATGGCCTGGCTATGCTGTCAACTGTTCAGTTTTTGGGAATTTTTCCGGGGCAATCTGCTGCGCTATGCTATAATGAAACTCGCTATCTGAGGCAAACACGCTTTGTATGGTAGGCAGGAGAGAGGAAAGATCGCACCTCGAAAATGAAGCTCTACCACGCCTGCCCAACGATAGAAGAATATGTCCTGGTAAACACGCGCTTTCCCATGATCGAGATTCACCGCAAAGAAAATGGCAAGTGGACCTACGACGTATTTGAAGAGCATGATAAAGTCACGTTGACCAGCCTCGGTGTCCATTTCCCTTTCGCAGCGGTGTATGAGGATATCAATTTTGGGGAAGAGATAGATGGAGAGTAGATAGCGTTATAGAAAGAGAAGTGCCTATATTTGAAGTATAGGCGCTTTTTTGTGCGAATGTACCATATAGTAGGAGGAATTCACAAACCTTGTTGGGAACAAATTGTTCGCTCGTTGTTCTCTATATGGTAGAGACCTATCACCACGCGGAAAGGATGTTATGGACGACGAGCAGATGTTATCGGAGTTGCTGGCCACAGATCTCACCCGTCATTTTCGGGAAATCGTCCTGCGCTACCAGGACCAGCTCTATAGCTTCGCCTATCGTTTGACGGGAAGCGGGCAGGATGCTGAGGATATTGTGCAGGAAGCGTTGCTGGGAGCCTATGTGACGCTGGGGCAGTACCCAGCCACGCGTATCCATACGCTCAGGCTGCGTCCCTGGCTCTACAAGGTCACGCTCAATGTATTTCGCAATAGCAAACGGGGTATGCGTCTCTTGCTGATGTCTCTCGATTTCTCCGCAGACGGCGAGGTCCACGAGTGGCTAGCGGCAGAGAATGAACGCCCTGAGATCCTCTACGAAGAATGGGAGAGCAGGCAGGAGCTAGAAGCGCAGATACTCGCGCTCCCGGAGCGTTATCGGTTGGCAGTCACCTGTTATTATTACGAAGATTTCTCGTATCAGGAAATCGCTGATCTGCTGGACCAGCCGCTGGGAACTGTAAAATCGCGTTTGCATCGTGGTGTACAGATACTGCGCAAAACGCTGAGCCAGCAGAACGAGGCAGGAAGGAGTAGTTATGGAGCGCGATAAGGTGCACGATCTCACGGAGAATCAGTCTTCACACGCCCGCAACACAGCCATGCAGAGGCAGGCGCCAGCATCGCTCCTCGCAGCCCTGGAGCAGCGTATCGAGCAGTACGACGCCGCGCGCACACGAGGAGGACAGGTGGATGAGCTACAACACGCGCAATGGGAAGCGCGCTGCGCCGCTGTGGAACGTCTGGGAGTGTCACGAGAGCACGACGCGCTAGCCAGCCTGAACGATGCGCTGGCCGATGAGCATTATCTGGTACGTGTGACTGCTATCAAGGCGCTGAGTCAGTTTGGCGCGCAAACGCCTGTAATGCCGCTGTTCAACGCACTACAAGACTCCAACTGGCAGGTGCGCGAAATGGCGGTTTTGACTCTGGGTGAGCTGGAACACGTCCCCATAACAGATCTTCAGGCCGCCGAACACGACGCGAGCAGGAATGTGCGTGAAGCCGTCGCCCTGGTGAAGCAACAGCGTCTCGCTCCCCCAGAGCACATGCATGATGCAGTAACTCTACAAGAAAGGATGCCGATCCAGATGAAAACAGTTGAAGAGCACTCTTCCACCACTGAGGAAAAGAGCGCATCAGAGCAAGCAGTTCTCCTGCCACAGGCTCCAGGCAAGCCGCACAAGCTGCAAATGAGATGGCAAAAAGTGATCGCGCTGGTCGCGGCAGTTCTGATGCTGGTGGTACTGACGGCAGCGGGCGCGAATGCTGGCTGGTGGAACACGCTCTTTGGTGGCAATGCTGCGCTTTACCAGACGATTGATCAACCACAAACCGATCAAGGGATTACGATTACGGTCAGGAGAGTATATGCTGACGAAGAGCGCACGATTATCGTCTACGATATGACCGTCAATCCAGCAGTACAGCTTTTTGTCACTAGAGATACACTAAGCGGTTCGGCTCCACAAAAAATCTCAACCATGCAAGCTACCTCTTGTTCTGGAACGAACAATGATGTGAAGCATTGTTATGCGATCTTGCCAGCTTTCCTGGTAGGCAGCGGCGCACAGACGTTGCGTCTCACCTGGGATATCCCGCGCCTGCTCGTCGGCCCTCATGATCCACAGGCACTCGCAGGTTTCCATATAGAGACCGTCCATTACGGGTCAGGTCCAGGCGATATGTTTGTGATCGGGCACTGGCGCTTCTCGTTCAGCGTGCCTTTCCATCATGAAAATCGCAAAGATATGCCAGACCCACTCACATAAGTGCTGAGCAAGCAGGAGCCGCCCACGCGTAAGATACGTGGACGACTCCTAATTTTTGCGCCGGTTATATCGTAAAAAGGCTTATTTATGCTCATTCTCGATAGTAAGCATAAGCAAGACCTCTCTACATCAGCCTAGCCCAGCGCCTCCACTCCACCCTCAGGCACCAGCACGAGTTCTTCTTCATAATCGGAGACGGAAGTTTCGTCTGCGCCACGTCTCGCGCCAAACGCCTCGAAGACAGGGGTCAGGATAATGGCCAGCACCACATTCAGGACTACCGCTGTGAAAGCCGCGTACATCGGGGGCAGCGAGAGCGGTCCGAGTGTGATGGCGTAGACCGAGGTCAGGTTGGCCAGGATAAACATCGTGGTGCCAGAGACCATGCCGAAGAACCAGCCAATCAGCAGCGCCCAACGGTTGAACCAGCGCGTATACAGGCCCAGGAAGACGGCGGGCATTGTTTGCAGAATCCAGATGCCGCCAAGCAACTGGAAGTTCAGCACATATTGCGTGGGCAGGTAGACGATAAAGACCAGCGCGCCAAACTTCACAACCAGCGAGGTGATCTTGGAAACGCTCGCTTCACGTTCAACACTGGCGTTCTTATCAATGTACGCCTTATAGATATTACGCGTGAAGAGGTTAGATGCCCCGATAGACATCACAGCAGCCGGCACCAGCGCGCCAATGGCGATGGCAGCGAAGGCAAAGCCCGCGAACCACGAGGGGAATTCCTTGAGGAGCAAGAGCGGGATCGAAGCATTGCCTTTATAGGACGCCAGAAAGGTTCCCACGGGATTGATATGGTCCGCGATGGCCATATAGCCCAGCAATGCCAACAGGCCCAGCATGATCGAATAGATTGGCAGGAGTGCCGCGTTGCGCTTCACCACCCGCTGACTACTGCTACTCAGCACGCCAGTCAGTGCATGTGGATACAAGAATAAAGCCAGCGCGGAACCGACAGCCAGGGTGACGTAGGCCGGGAACTGGCTGGGTTTAAGGAGCGCGTAGAATTGGGCGCTTGGCGGGACTACGTGGATCGCAGCTTTTGCATCCACAGCGGCGAAGATCTTCCCAAAGCCGCCCAGGTGGATCGGGATATAGATGAGCGCCGCGAAGAGCACGACGAAGATCATCGCATCCTTCACCAGCGCAATCATGGCTGGGGCGCGCAGGCCGCTGGTGTAGGTATAGGCGGCCAGGATCACGAAGGCGATGATCAGCGGGATATCCAGTGGGAAATTCCCGATCATAAGCGTGGTGGGGATACCCACAGCCGCCAGCGAGATCTGGATGCCGAACATTTGCAGCGCGATATAGGGCATCGTTGCCAGGATGCCGGTGAAGGCCATCGCCAGAGCCAACGACTCGCTGCCGAAGCGTCCCTTCACAAAGTCCGCGGAAGTAACATAGCCATGCTCTTTACACACGGACCAGAAGCGGGGCATCAGCATGTAGATCAGGGGATAGACGAGGATGGTATAAGGGACGGCAAAGAAGCCACTGAGCGCGCCCAGGCCGTACATAGCGGCGGGAACAGGACATACTAGTCAGGGTTTCGGTGTCTTCCATCAGAGACGCCATTATTGGCCTCAAATACCTCAAAATACTCTCAGATACTACCGGAGAAAATCCACCTAAGAGCGCACCAGGGCAGAAATAGTCCTGATGTGCTTATTGTGTTGTTCTCATTTCCCGTTACCACAGGATAGGAGTACCAAATGAACGAGCAGAATCAAACCACCTTCGCGCAGCAGTTAGAAGAGCTTGACGAACTTTATTATACCGCGCCACTCGTGCTCTATGAAGCCACGCTACAACTAGAAATTGCGCAGCTTGAGCAGATATTACCCGGCTTCACCATTGCTTTCGCTGAAATCTTTACCATCGGCAGCGAACGCCAGGCACACGGTGGGATGAGGCATGTTTTTATGCCTGTAGAAAGGAGCGATCAATGAGCAACCAGAATCAAGCGCCCATCCATACCTTTGCTTCTCTGCACTGGTACGATGAAACCATTAAGTTTATCTTTAACTTTGTGGCGAAGACCAGCGAGCTTTTACTAGCCGCAGGCGTCGTTATCAGTTCCGCCAACTTTCTGACCGATGGCGCGATTATGCACGACCACAGCCCACTTTCCGTTGCGTGGGCATGGGCGCAGGCGTTAGCCATTGATAGTAGTTTAGGAATTGTTTTTGTCAACGGCTTCCAGTCAGCTCGCGAGCATGACAAGATCAAAGCAACGATCTACTTTACACTGACCGCGATGCTTGCCACTGTCGCCGGGCTACTCACTCACTTTGACGCCCTTGCCCATGCTACCGGCCTACCTGTCACCTCGCAGAGCATTGCAGGGATTATTCCTCTCTGGCTATTGACTGGAT
>CAXUEY010000033.1:0-46759 GCA_964250225.1 uncultured Ktedonobacteraceae bacterium
GCCACCAATTCCAGCGCCCTAACACACGCATCGCCGCAGGCACGAGGACACAGCGCACAATGGTCGCATCCACCAGGACCGCAACGCTTATGCCCAGGCCGAGTTCTTTTGTGACGATCAGGTTGGTGAAGAGAAATGCTCCGCTGACGATGATAAAGAGGAGCGCGGCATTGGTAATGACCGTGCCTGTTTTCTCCAATCCAAGCGCCACCGCCTCTATGATCAAGAGTCGGATTGTTATATAATTGTTACAGACTTGTACCCTACAAAAGAGAAAATTATTGTAGGAGGCATCAATGCATCGAAAAATTGCGAGCCCTGCCTTGCCATCAAGGATTCTCTATCGCGAACATCTCGTCTCGACTTTGAAGCAAACCCTTGTACAAGAATCTACGTTGCATCGTCGGCTGTTATTGCTCTACGCCCCTGCGGGTTATGGCAAGACGACATTACTGGCTGATTTTGCGCGGCATACCAGTATGCCCTGCTGCTGGTACTTTCTGGATCATATCGATACTGACCGGGTTACTTTTTTTCGCTTGTTGATTGCTAGTATTCGCCAACATTTTGCTCAATTTGGCACGGAACTCGACGCCCTTCTGGATCAGGTTATTAGCGTGCCTGCTGAGCAGCAAAGGCAATTCTATCAGGATGTAGTCGATGCGTTCTGCATGGCTATAAACAAAGATATTACGACGCAGTTTGTGATTATCTTCTCGGACTATCATGAGATCAACGAGAGTCCGACCTTCACCGCGCTAATGAACTACCTTATCGAGCAGGTACCAGCGCACTGCCACCTGGTGATAGAGAGTCGGACGATACCCAATATTGAATTTGTGTCTTTGCTCGTCCATCGTGAAATGCATGGTTTTAGTAAAGATGTGTTACGCTTCTCTGCCGAGGAAATTCGTGCACTGGCGCAGATTCAAGGGGCAATGGCTCTTTCAGAAGCCGAAGCTGAGCAACTTGCCAGATCGTTTGATGGTTGGATTACAGGTATCTTGTTAGGAACCTACCTGGGAGATATTCAGGGGCTTGGGGCATCGGGGCGCCAGATGAGCCGAAAGAACTTGATTACCTATATGGTCAATGAGATTTTTAAATATACCCCTGAAGCCTCGGTCTTTTTGCAAGAGATCTCTATTTTACAACAGATTCTCCCCTCTCTGTGCAATATGCTGCTGGATATTATTGATGCGGCTGATCGTTTAGAGAATCTGGTGCGTCAGGGTCTCTTCATGACGTGTAATATACTTGATGGGCAGACAACCTATGAATTTCATCCAGTCTTACGTGAAATTTTGAGTGAACAGTTCCGGCAGCAGGAGCCAGAGCGTTTTTTCGTATTACATCAGCGTGCCGGAGAGCTGTGGACTGATCTGCAAGAGTATGATCAGGGTATGTATCACGCCCTGGCGGCCAATGTTTATGATTTGGCCACACGGATTATTATCGAGGCATCGAACCAGATGCTGAAGCAAGGGCGTCTTGAATCTCTCCAGTCCTGGGTTGACCTGTTGCCCACGAGCGTTCTGTATGCGCAGCCCAGGCTCTTGCTGATCCGAGTCAGGCTTTCCATGATGCTAGGTGAATCTCTACCAATTGTGCCTTTACTTGACCAGGCCGCGGCAATGATGGGTAGCCATATATCAGAAATGCCGCAAGCGGAGAGCGCGACTGTGCTGGCAGAAATAAGTATTTTGCGAAGCAAGGTCTTCTTTCAAATGGGTGAGTATCTGCTAGCTCAGAGGCTCTGTCAGGAGGTATTAGAAAAGATCCCTGCCCAGGCGATGACGTTACGCGCTGAAGCCTATATGCGTGTGGGGGTTTGTGCTAATTTTTTAGGCAACCCGGCTGATGGCCTGGTCTACCTCCAGAAAGCTCTCCAAACCTGGGGATCTCAGGCCGTTGATATTCAAATCGCTGACATTCATGGCGCATTGAGCAATATCTACAGCCTGATGGGGAATTTTGCTCTAGCTGATTATCATTTATCTCGCGCGCTCGATTGTTGTCAGCAACTTCATCAGGAGAGAGGGAAAGTTGATAACATCATTCGCAAAGGGACGATAAAAGTTCGTGAGGGTAAAATTGTGGAGGCGGAAGCAGCGTATCTTCAAGCCCTTGATCTGGCTCGCGGTCCTATCGCATTCCAGCGGGGAGAGGCATATGCGTTGATAAACCTTGGCAACCTCTACCTGGAGCAAGCTGCCTATCCTCAGTCCCTGGCGTTTACTGAAGAAGGGCTAACTCTCGCGCGCCGTCTGGGCGACAAGTATCTGGTCAATAGCACCCTCACCAATTTAGCCGAAATCTATCTCATGATGGGCGACTCTATTTCTGCCATCCAACTGCTTTCTGAAATGGATATGCCGCCTGAGCAAAGTAATACCATGAGTTACGCTTTTATTCAACAAAAACTGGCTTATGGGTTGATCCATCTGCGGCAAGGCCGCTATGAGCAGGCCCTGGCCTACCTTATTGGTATAGAAGCCTCTCTGAACCATACCAATCTGAGCCGCCAGCAAATCCAGGTGAAACTACGCCTTGCTGCGTGTTATCTGGCTCAAAATCAACACATTGCAGCTCTGGACTCTCTAGCCTCTCTCGTGAGAACTTTGCAAACGTATCAGGGCCATAAACGCCTGGCCTTTCTGGAATTACAAGGATTGCCAGATCTCTTCAAGGCCGTAGAAACGCGGTCAGAGATGGCAGCGTTACGAGAACTCTTGGGTTTACCGCTGGCACGACCAGCGCGAGAACAGAGCGGGCCTCAGCCTGTTTCAACGCCTGTGCTGCTCATGCGTGGTCACGCGAAATTGACCTTCTTTGCTTTTGGGAAACCAACCCTTCTCATTGATGAGAGTCCAGTAACCAGGTGGCGAATGGCGCGAGCACGCGAATTGTGTTTTCTTCTGTTGGACGCTGCAGGTCCCTTAAGTAAAGATGAGATCATCACGGCCCTCTGGGAAGAGGAGATCCCCGATACCATAGACCAGACGCTCTACTTGATTATTCACTATTTGCGTAAAATCCTGGGAGCGTCCTGCATTGTTTCGCATGGGCAGAGCTATCAACTTGATCTGGCGTCTGCGTATGGTGGCTCTATTTGGTATGATGTCAGTGTGTTTGAGGATTACTATAAACAGGCGCAGCTTGCACTCAAACAGGGGGAAGATGCCGTGGCCAGGGCGGCCTTGCTGGCTATGGTTGGTCTTTATCGGGGTGATTATGTGCAGCTCTTCTATAGTAGTTGGTGCCTCTCGCGGCGGGATAAGTTACGCTCAGCCTACCTTGATGCTCACCATCTCCTGGCACAAATAGCCTGGCGTCAGGATCAGCTTGAGGAGTGTATCCAACATTGGCAGCACATCCTGGCCCTGGACGATTATCTGGAAGAAGTCTACTATGAACTGATGCGTTGTTATCTGCGCCAGGGCAAACGCGGCCTGGCGTTACGCCAGTACCAGCGCTGTGAAGAAGTATTACAACGCGAGTTTGGCATCAAGCCAGGACCAGATATTCAGCATCTATATCAGCGAATCCTCTCCAATGAAGAATATCCGCTTGACGTGTAGTGAGCCGTTCTCTCTTTTAAGAACACCCCTCGCTTTACAAAGATAACCTCTCCCTCTTTTTTTTCTGCGTTTTGCCAAGAAAATGCCAAGATTTTTTTAAGTTGAAATCCTTATACTCATTTCAGATGGAGCAGATAGAAGCGTAAAAGATAAAGCATATTTTATCTTCTTTCTGCTAGCAAAAGATATTTACAAGGAAGGTTAAAGCTATGTTGGAAAAAAAGTTGAAATCATCTGTAGATCGAAAAAAGCAGAAAAAGTCTAAATGGCAGTATATACGGCTTATCTGGCTGACTTGCATGCTTCTGGGCGCGTGGGTCCTTCTCACTTCTGGCCAGATTTTGCCCAAAGGCGAGGATGTACCTCCCTGGCCTGTTCCAACTAGCATGATGAGCAGTTTTCATGTGATGAATGGATAAAGAGCCATGTCCTGGAAATCCATTAACCAGATTATCGCACTAGCGTGTGTCGATCAAGAATTCTGGCAAGCGTTGCGAGAGGACCCTCTGGCAGCTATTCAACACCAGGGATTTGATCTCACCGTTGAAGAGCAAGTTGCGTTTAGGAAGATCGCTGTAACGACTATTTCTGAATTCTGCCAGTGTTTAATGGAAGAATTTCCTCAAGACGGGCAGGGAAAATAGTCTTGAGGGCATAGCAACCATTTTTGTCGTGGAAAGGCATCCTCCTAGACCAGAAGATCCTCTGAGTAGATGGTCCATAGAAAATGTTGAATGCCTTTGTATACACGCAGATAAGGAGAAACAGGATTATGTCTGTGCAGCCATACGTACATACTCACCCAATGCTGCTCCGTGCGAGCATACCTTCAGTACCCATGGTGCAGGAAGATACTTCATCTGATTACATACACGCTATTCTTCATTTGTTATGGATTGGGCAGGCGCTAGCGCAGGAGACGACAGAGGTAGTTGAGCACCTCTGTTTGGAAGTGCAGAGCATTACTCAGGGAAAAGCACAGCTTATTCCACGATCAGAGCATGCTACCTCCCAATTACCTGCAGCGATGCCAGATACGCTTATCAGTTTCTCTGTGCAATTTGGGACAACCGTTTATGGCACGCTCTGTATTGGACCGTCACATGTACAGCCGACCAGCCCGGCGATGCCGTACTTTGTGGGGCAACTGATCGCCCAGGTTTGTGGCTGGCTGCTTTTTACGTTTGAACAGTCCGTTTTTCTGCGCAAGCAGTGTCAGCGTTTTACTGAACAGCCATATGGCGCGTTGACCAGGCGCGAACGAGAGGTCTTGAAGTTGATGTGTCTGGGGCTCGATCAGAAAAGTATCGCTGATAAACTCTGTATCTCACCAACCACAGTGAGTAAACATCGCCAGCATATCTATGAACAACTGGGAGTTCATAATGAGCACGATGCCCAGCTTGCCGCCTATCATTTTGGTCTCTTCTCCATCATTGAATAGGCCACCCTGGCTGGCGTAACCACCGAACAGCCGGAGAGCAAAGGTATCGCAGATACAGAAGGAGCAGGTGTAGCAAACACCCCCGGCCTTCTGGACAGAATTCCGCGCGGGATGAGGCTTCTGTATGCAGCAGAAAGTGCTCAGGACCATTACGGCGCGAAAAATGAGGGAGAACCAGTGGCACGCGCAGGTGAACTGGCTCTCCCAATCCATGATATGGTCATGGATTTCGCGCAGACAAGTGCGTTCTCAAGAGAGAACCGCCTCTGTCAGTTCTGGTGCTGGCAACATCTCCATCAAGGATACCTGCCTCGTTTCGACAAGCCGATTGGCGCTATCCACAAAGACCAGCCGTGGCGTTAACGCGCGCAGCTCGGATTCTTCAAACTGAGCATAGCTGATAATAATGACCAGGTCCCCAGGCGCGTTCAAACGAGCAGCCGCTCCGTTAAGGCAAATCACTCCTGATCCGCGTGCTCCAGCTATCGTATAGGTTTCCAGGCGCGAACCATTCGTGACATTCACAACCTGGACCTTTTCATAAGGGTAAATGTTGGCGGCGTCAAGCAGATCCTGATCTATGGTAATACTCCCAACATAATGCAGTTCGGCCTGGGTTATCGTCGCCCGATGAATCTTTCCTTTGCACATGGTACGCAGCATAATCTTTGCTCCTTAAGGTAAAAAATCATTTTCAACAAATATATAAACATATACCAACAATATAGCCGCCCAACTTTATTCTGGCTTCCCTTTTGTAGAGCATTTTCCCAGGCCAAAAATGCTTCCAAAAAAGTATGATGGTAGCAGCATCACGACACCAGATACCTTGAAAAGTACTCTTTAGAGGGCATGACAGAGCGGCTACGCCTGGGTAAACTTCTCATAGAGGGCAACTAACCTTTCTCTCGTGAGAGGTACTTTGATGACAAATGATTAAAAACTCTAGCAAAAGGAGAATGTTATGCAGCTACAAGAGGATGTTGTAAAGCTATCACCCTCATACATGATCGAGTTGACAGCGGATGAACAGGCAACCATCCAGGCGGTTATCGAGAGGCTTCCATCTCTCGACCTGCTCTCAGTCACGGATGATTTGATTACTGAGATAGAGTTGGCACACAGAGATATGCCGGAACGTCTGGCACAAGCGCTCATCAACTTTCGCCGGCTTTCAAATGACTATGGCACCCTGCTCATTCGTAATCTGCCGCTTGATCCCTACCTCCCTTTAACACCACAGGATGGGCGTAAAGCCCCCGATAAACTCTCCTGGACCAGCGAATATAGCCTGTTGCTGCTCATGACGTATCTGGGAGAGCCAATTGCCTACGCTGATGAAAAAGAGGGGTTGCTGATCCAGAATATCTGCCCCATCATGGGGCAAGAACAACGGCAGGAGAATACGGGATCAACCTTTCTGGAGTTTCATACAGAAGACGGCTTTCACCCACACAAACCAGATTTCTTGAGTTTAATTTGTTTGCGCTCAGATCACGACTTGCAAGCGAAAACCGCCTCAGCCTCGATTCGTCGAGCGATCCGCACCCTTCCTGCCAAAATCCTGGCGATCCTCAGAGAGCCACACTACCATATCCGGCTTGCATCCTCTTTTTGCAAAAGTGCAGAGAGCCATGTGTATTGTGCGCCAATGCCCGTTCTCTCTGGTGACTTTCTAGAGCCGGATCTCTGCGTTGATTTTTACGCGATGGAGGCATTAAACCCTATTGCCGCGCTAGCGCTGGATTACCTCAAAGAAGAATTACAAAAAGTGGTGATTGAATGGACACTCATGCCTGGCGATATGATGATTGTTGATAATCGTGTCGCAGCCCACGCTCGTACTGCATTCCAACCTCGCTATGATGGGAAAGACCGATGGTTGCAACGCCTCTTCGTGGTCCAGGACTATCGACGGTCGCGCGCCAGTCGCTCACTCGGGGGCCGAGTTTGCACCTCTCTCTCCGTAGAATTTTCCGCATCTCTCTTACCTGTAAGCCGTTAAACAGCGAGCGGAGAAGCTCAAACGAAGCCTCTCCTGAAGCGTAACCGATTGGCAAGCTTCAGGAGAGGCTTATTTTGCAGAGAAGACGCATGAAAGAAAAATTTATACAGCGATTGGTATTTTTTGGAGCGCTTTCATACTTCTCAAAAGATAGAAAGAAGCAGGCAGCGGTCGGCCAGACAACTCATACGACTTGTTTTGCACAGAAGATTTCTTTAAGTTCCACCAGATCCAGCTCACGTCCAGCGTCTTTGGCCAGGTTGAGTACGCGGTGGATCTCGTCTGTCGACAAGTGTGCGGGATCGCCGCCACAGAGGAGATAAGCCAGGCGCACCGTATTTTGCCCGCTCCACTGACTCACTCCGACTGAAATCTCGCCGCCGACGCTGTGGGGATCAACCGCCGAGTAAATGCGACGCGCCATATTTTTGAGCTGCGCGGAAAGCTCGTAGCGGCCAAGTTGTATGGCCTTATCCGCCAGCATGTGGGCTTTGAACAACGCATCGGCATGAATACCCAGCGTCGTATGGCTATAGCGTTTACCCAGAACCCCAAAGGCTGGAGTGGCGACGCCAGACAGCTTTTCATAGCGCGTTAAAACATCGAAGACCATCTGCATATCCCAGGAGACGGCCAGGCCAGCTTCATCCAGAATGGTCGAGAGATTTAAGGCAATGCCCTCCAGAGGCGTATTGCCAGCGCGCTCGCCAATACCACGCGCGACGACGTGTATGCGCTGAGCGCCTGCTGCTGCCGCACACATGGCATTCGCGATGGAGTTCCCGGTATCCTCATGCCCATGCCATTCCAACTTTACCTGCGGTGCGCCCAACTCATCTAACGTCTTACGCGCAAAATTGACCAGGCGATAGGTTCCGCGTGGGCGTGTAATCCCAATCGTATCAGCGAGCGCAAAGGCTGAGGCACCTTGCTCGATCTGCACGCGCATAATGTCGCGCATATCATCTGGCGGGGTTTGTGTAGAGTGTTCGCTCGCGCCAATCACAGGAATCCCCAGACGTACAGCCTCAGCTACGGCATTCGCAAGTTGTTTGAGCACAAAATCAAGTTGCCACCCTTGCACAAGACGGCGCGATGGAGCGGTACCCATGAAAACTACCGCCTCCAATCCGGGATGAATAGCCTTACAATCGGCAGCCCAGCGCAAAGATGGGGGCGTCGCCAGGCAGAGGACAATTGGAACCACATCTACAAATGTATCACGCATCAGGGCCAGCAGTTGACGAATCGTCGTGTCAACGACGCTATGAGAACCGGCGTAGATACCCACAGTTATACGCTTGACACCAAATTGAGATAAAGCATAGACGTACTCTAACATTTCCTCAGCGGACGGATAGACCTCAACCCCATGAAGCCCATCTCTGAGACATTCTGAGACCAACTCCACACCTACAGCCTGTTTCGGCGTTGGTTCAGATGGCAGGATGCGTGGCAAAGGCACAAGCGGATGCGTCTGCGTGTTCCAATTAAAATCGATGGGTAACTCATTTTGCAACCCCAGCTCCACCTGTTCGCCCTGGTCTTTTTCCTGCTGTGTTGTGGTAAGAGAACGCAAAACAATGGCCATAAAAACCTCCTGGTTCCATAACAGTCGCTATACATATTCATGAGATAGACATCCTATTGAGAGCAATATACACAGGTTGTTTCTCCTCTACTAAAGAAGTCCCACCAGAGAGCGATCCGTTACAAGGTTTTTACGATTTTGAGAGAAGGAATTCCGCGAAAAAAGTCTCTCGGCTCCCTATTTTGAGCCGTCGCGGGTGCTAGCCAACCAAACTCCACCTTATCTATTTTGCCGCGTCCGAGTTTCTCATTTTGCCAAGAAAATGCCAAGATTTTTTTAAGGAATTATCCGTATACTTCATTCGAGATAAAGCAGATGGGAGTAAAAACGTGGAACATGTAGGATACTCCCAGGTAGCAAAAACTTTTTTCATATAAAGAAGAAAAAATATGGCAAGGGATGGGAAATTCTGAAGTAATCAGGAGAGAGCGTCGCTCCAGGAGGATTATGGTATGAGTCTCGATGTTCGTCCATCTGATCAGCCTCACAGCTTACCCGTAGAGATCCCGGATGAGAAGGTATCCTCACCAGAGGCCCCGCCTTCAAGCAGCGTCCCCACGGCTAGCGTACCTGTGCGCCAAAGGCTGTTCATCAATCGCAATTTCACCTTGCTCTGGCTTGGGCAGACCATCTCGATCATGGGTGACTATATCTTTGATGCTACCTTATTGCTCTGGATTGTCACCAGCATTGGGCTTCATCAGTCGTGGGCTCCGCTGGCCGCGAGTGGTATTTATATCATGGTGAGTCTACCTGTGTTTATCGTCGGACCCCTGGCGGGTGTGTTCGTCGACCGTTTCTCGAAACGCCTGCTCATGATGCGCATGGACCTGTTGCGGGCGGGCCTGATTCTGGTTTTACTGCTCACTGCGTTAAGCGGACGATTGCCAGTAAGCTGGCAATTGGGATCGATCTACGCGATTGTGCTTCTGGCCAGCGCCTGTGCGCAATTTTTTAGCCCGGCGCGCCTGGTCCTGATTGGGGATATTGTCCCGGAGCCAGCCCGTCCGCGAGCAACAGGCATGTTACAGGTGATCGTCAGCCTGGCAACTTTTTTCGGCCCGATACTCGCGGTTGTACTCTACAATACCGTGGGCGTTTACGCGGCCCTGGCTTTCAATGCTTGCTCTTTTCTGGCCTCATATCTGGCGATCAGGCTGGTGAAAGATGGCAGGCAAGAGAATCAGGAACAGAAAACAGCGCGTGCGTTCTGGGCAGAGTTCGGCGCGGGATGGACCTTCTGCCTGCGCAATAAAGTCCTCAGGACCGTTGTGGTCGCGTTGATTGTCTCTCTGTTCGGTATCGGCTCGGTCAACGTCCTGGTCATCTTTTTTGTCCAGCAGAATCTTCACGAGCCAGCGGGCTATTACAGTTTCCTGGCGCTAGCGCTGGGCATTGGCACCGCTGTGGGAGCGGTTGGAGCTGGCCTGGGAGCGCAGCGTCTGGGCCTGACCCGTACCCTCTACCTGGCCTTGCTCGCTATGGGCGTGACTTTCTTCATCTTTTCGCGCGTAACGAGCTTTCCGCTTGCCATTATCGTGATTGCCCTTTTAGGCTTTCTACTTGCTACGTTTAATGTCGCTTTGATGCCACTGGTCCTGAAGGTGGTGCCCCGCGAACTGGTTGGGCGCGTCGCTGCGATGGTCAATGTGCTCCAGAGCCTCACCCTTATCTGCTCTGTCTCTCTTGTCGGATACCTTGAAAGTACCGTTCTGGCTCACTTCCATCAGGTGTTTTTCGGTATGACGTTTGGGCCGGTCGATACCATTTTTCTTGGAATATCCATTCTGGTGCTGGTCGCTGGCCTGTACATGCTGGTGAATCTGGCCAGAGAAACTGTTGAGGGGTAGGAGCTGCTTTACCGTTTTTCCAGGGGCAATTCGCCTCGCATCGGGAGGAAGATCTATGAACTTGACAACTGCTCAGAACGATCAATTTGACAACTTGCTCATCAAAGTTGAACACGTGACAAAGACCATCAAACAGCATACAGGCGAAGTGACTATTCTAGAAAACGTCAATTTCGCGGTCGCTCAGGGTGCCCTGTTTGCGATTAAGGGCCCTTCTGGAAGCGGGAAATCGACGTTGATGAACATCCTGACCGGGATCGACCGACCAACAAGGGGGCGCGTCATTTTTTCCGGGCAAGAGATCCGCCAAATGAATGAGAGCCGCATGGCTTATTGGCGCGGAAAACATGTGGGCATTGTGTTTCAGTTTTTCCAACTCCTGCCGACTTTGACCGCGCTGGAAAATATTCTGCTGGCGATGGAACTGGCCAACCTCGTTCCACAAAAACAGCGTCGGGCACGAGCGCTGGAGTGCTTGCGCCTGGTCGAGGTTGAAGCGTACGCGAAACGTCTCCCGGCGGAACTTTCTGGGGGACAGCAACAGCGTGTGGCGATTGCGCGTGCTCTGGCCAACGATCCTCCGCTGATTATCGCGGATGAGCCAACCGGCAATCTTGACTCGAAGATGGCTGGTCAGGTGTTTGATCTGCTCGAAAGCCTGGTCGCGCGTGGGAAAACAGTGATTTATGTCACGCACGATGCTTCGTTGGCTGAGCGCGCGGAGAACAGTATTGAACTGCTGGATGGGCGCATCACGAAGCAAACAGCGCACTCTTATCTCCAGGAGGCGGTACGATGAATGCATTGTTCAAAAAAGCGTATAAGGACGTGACCCGGCGCAAGTTGCGCGCCTTATTAACCATCGTCGGCATCGCTCTGGGGGTACTGGCACTGACGGCGTTGAGTACGGCTTCGGCTCTTGTGAGAGAGAGCTTCCAGTATACCGACAACACCGCTTCGCTGCCGGATATTCAATTTACGACTGCACCTACTTCGGCTCAGCTGGCCAATACCTTGCAGCAGCAGCCCAATGTGAAAGTTGTGCTGGCCCAGAGCAACCTTTCGACGCGCTGGACCTTTCCAAACGGGCATTTTCCTTTGAGCCTGGTGGGCATCCGTCATTTTGATGTTCTGCCTTTCAACACCTTTCAGTTGCTCTCAGGGAGGTTTCCTCAGCCGGGCAAGCATGAGGTGGTTTTAGAGTCAAGCGCGCGGGCCGTTTTTGCTGTTGCTCTTGGAGGGCAGATCTCGCTCAATGTGCATGGCACAATCCAACAATTTACGGTGACAGGGTTTGTGCGTACCCAGGGTCTGGATGCGGCGACTTTGATCGGCAACGCGCGCGCCTATATGGATGAGAATTCGCTAGAGCAGTTTTTTCAATTGCCAGGTGTGAATACCTTTCTGGTGCGCGTGGTCAGTCAGGCAAGCGAAGCAAACACGGGTCGCCAGCTTGCCACAGTGCTGGAAGAGCAGAAAGTCGTCATCTATCACACGGATGTCGGGCAAGCAACCTATAGTAATGCTACGAAGACGGATACGCTCTTCTCGATCATAGGCATCATTTCGTTGGTATCGCTCGTACTCAGCGTGTTCTTGTTGCTTAGCACGATCACGGCGGTCCTCTCGGAACAGATCCCGATTATCGGGACGATGAAGGCGCTGGGCGCTGGGCGTCGGCAGGTTTTTCTCAGCTATCTGCTCTCGGTGGCGTTCTACGCGGTCTTCGGAACCGTGATCGGCCTGCTTGCTGGCCTGGTTGTGGGCTACGCGCTGACGGTCTATATCGGCTCCGCGCTGGGCCTCGACTTTGGCGGACTCGTGATTGAGCCCGGCCTGATCTTGCCAGGTTTGCTGATCGGTCTGGGTGTGCCTTTACTGGCTGCCGTTGGCCCGATCTACACGGGTACACGCATTACGGTACGTCAGGCGCTGTCTGGCTACGGAATTGAGGCCAGAGCGAGCCGCCTGGGTATGCTCTCGCGGTTCGCCAACGCGACGCTGGGTTTTCTCCCACAGCAGGTTCACTTTGCCTTTCGCAGCCTTTTCCGCAAACGCACACGCCTGATCCTGACCATGACAGGCCTTTCGATCACCGGCTCGGTGTTCCTGGCGGTCCTGGTTGGCGTTTCATCGCTGGCAGCCTCGACGGATGCCTTATTGCGCACCTACCACGTTAACGCGGAGATTGTGATTTCTCAGCCTCTGCCCGCGCAGCAGGTTGAGCAAGAGATTGGCAACCTCAAAGGGGTTGCTCTGGTTGAGCCTACAGTGACTATCCCGGCAAAAATCGGCACGTACGATACCCAACTGATGGGGCTGAACCCTGCTAACCAGTTTTATGTGAAAGATTTGCAGGCCGGACGCTGGTTGACTTCACAGGACCAGCAGAGCGCGGTAATCAACAGCCATATGGCTGAAAAACTGGGTTTACACGTCGGAGATACCGTGACCCTGCACGATAATTTGCACGAAGTACAGTTTCAGGTGGTCGGTATTACGCTCGATAACAACGGCGTGACTCCCACTAATGTCGGAGGAGTGCTGACAACGATGGCCCAGGCTGATGCGTTCGCCCATCTGGCCTCTGGCGCAAGCAATACCTTTATGGTCCATACAGTTAGCCAGAACCCTGCCGAGATCGACGCTACCGCTGTACGCATTGAGGATAAGCTGGAAAGCCTGAATCTGCTGGTGCGCGTCCAGACTGCAGCACAACTTCTCCAGACGTCGCGCGGAGAGTTGGGGGCGGTGGCCGGGCTGCTTGCGATTGCTACCGCAATCGTGGCGCTGGTCGGGGCTATGGGTCTTTTCAACTCGCTGGCCATGAGTATCCTGGAACGCCAACGCGAGGTTGGTATCCTGCGTTCGATGGGGGCAACCAGCCGGGCTATCGTCAAGATTTTCTGGGTTGAGGGCATGACGATTGCACTCCTGGCCTGGATTGTGGCGCTTTGTGTGGGGATCTTTATCGCGTACGGTTTTGTCCAGGCGCTCAGCGCCTTGCTTGCGCCTTTACCTTTTACCTTCAACCCGGCGTACCTGCTCTGGATGCTTGCTTTTATGCTGGGCGTAGCTTCCCTGGCCAGTTTCGGCCCGGCTCTCGGCGCTGGCAAAGTCAAGATCGCCCAGACACTTCGCTATGAGTAGCACCAGTGCCTGGTCACTTGGGACGTTCACCTTGTCCACATAGGTAATGAAAGGATTATGGATATGCTCGAAACAGGCCATACGGTCGGATTAGACCAGAACATACATCTTCCGCTCCAGAGTGAGCAAACAGCTATAGACGCTGAAAAACTCCTCATTCACCAGTTGATTGAGGTGCAGGCACTCAGGACTCCTGAAGCGTTTGCCCTGATTAGCCCTCATACGTGTGAACATTTGACTTATTGTGAATTGAACGAGCAAGCGAACCAGTTGGCGCACTTCTTGCGCCGCAAAGGCGTTCGCCCTGAGGTGCCTGTTTGCATCTGCATGGATCGCTCTCCCGAACTTATCGTTGCTCAACTCGCGGTGATGAAAGCTGGTGGAGCTTACGTGCCGCTGGACCCGTCTTATCCTGCTTCCCGTCTGGTGGGAATCGTCCAGGAGGTACAACCATCAGTCTTAGTGCTGCAAGAACAATTTAGTCCGCTTTTCACTTCGCTGCAGGCTGAAGATAGTGAACTGCTCTGCTTTGATACTGAGCAGCATCGCCTCGCGACAGAACCGACCGCGAATATAGAGAATCTGGCCGAAGGTGAGAATCTGGCCTATATCATTTATACATCTGGTTCCACTGGCCAGCCGAAGGGGGTGCAAATCTCACACCACAATCTCAAAAATCTGGTGCTATGGAAACAACACATCCTGTCGCAAGGCCCGGAAGACCGCGAGTCGTGCCTGGCTGGCGTGGCTTTTGACGCGGCACAATGGGAAATCTGGCCAACCCTCATCTCTGGAGGACGCCTCTACCTTCCAGAAGCGCAAGTGCGTTTATCCGCAGAGTTGCTCCAGGCGTGGATTCTTGAACACAGGATTACTATCTGTTCAGCTCCCACGCAGCTCGCGGAAGGATTATTGAAACTCTGCTGGCCGGAAGACTGCGCGCTGCGTTATCTGCCAACGGGCGGTGATCGCTTGCACATCTTCGCGCCAGAGGACCTGCCTTTTACCTTAATTAACGGCTATGGCCCGACAGAGAACACGATTGTCAGTACTTGCTGCGTTGTCCCGCTCGCTTCTGCGGACTCGTCGCTCCAGATGCCGACCATCGGCACGGCGATTGCCAATGTCGAAACATATATTCTCGATGATAAATATAAGCCTGTTCCGGTAGGCCAGGAGGGCGAGCTTTACCTGGGCGGTAAAGGGCTATCGCGTGGCTATTTCCATCGGCCAGATTGGACGGCGGAACGTTTCATCCCCCATCCTTTTGCGCAACGTCCGGGCGCGTGCCTGTATCATACCGGTGATGTGTGTCGCTATACTCCAGATGGGCAGATTGAATTTATTGGGCGTAGCGATCAGCAACTGAAAATTCGCGGTTTCCGCATCGAATTAGGAGATATCGAGGCCGCCCTGAGCCAGCACCCGATGGTGGCAGAGGCAGTTGTGACCATATATCGCCAGAGTGCGGAGCATGCCACGCTTGTCGCCTATCTTGTGCCACACAAGGCTCAGGAACTGGTTCCGTCTGATCTGCGCGCATTTCTGCTGCGGCTGTTGCCGGAGTACATGGTTCCAACCCACTTTCTGACGCTGGATGCTTTACCACTCACACCTAATGGCAAGGTTGATCGCCAGGCATTACCAGAGCCGGTTTTCTCCGAGCGTGCCAGGCAGGAGGATTTTCTCGCGCCGCGCACCGAAACCGAGCGCGTGCTGATTGAGATCTGCCAGAGCGTTCTCCATTTTGAGCATATCAGCGTGCAAGATAACCTCTTCTTGCTGGGCGCGTCCTCTCTGCTCGCAACCCTGATTATGTCGCGCGTGCGGAGTACCTTCCAGGTGGTGCTGCCACTGGTTGCGATTTTCCAGGCCCCGACGGTTCTTCAACTGGCCGAATTGATTGAGCAGGCTCGCCAGACCTCGGAGCCCGCGCAGGCTCCCATGATTACAGCGGTCGGGCGCGAGAAACCAATCCCGCTCTCGTTTTCACAAGAGCGCGTCTGGTTTATGCATTACCTCGATCCTAGCAACACCTCGTACCACTTTCAAGCCACTCTGCGCTTTAAAGGTCAGCTTCAGGTGAGCGCAATCGAAATGGCTCTCAATGATATTGTGCGGCGCCATGAAATTTTCCGCACCACGGTCCTGGAGATCGACGGGCAACCAGTGCAGAATATCCACAATTTTGTCCCGTTTGCTCTTCCTTTGCTGGATATTCGCGATCTTCCGCGCGATCAGCGCGAGGAGCGTTTCCAGGCACTGGTGCGACAGGAGAGCCAGCGCTTGTTTGATCTGACCTGCCTGCCGCTCGTGCGTTGGATACTGGTGAGACTTGATGAACAGGACTATGGATTAATCCATGTCGAGCATCACCTGGTCCATGATGGGTGGTCGTTTAATGTGTTTCTCCACGAGTTTCTTGCCCTGTATCGGGCCTTTGCGGTCGGCGAACCCTCGTGTTTGCCTGAGCCAACCATCCAGTTTGCCGATTTTGTGGCCTGGCATCGCCAGTGGATGCAGGAAGGAGTGCAAGAGCAACAGCTTACCTATTGGAAACAGAAATTGCAGGGAGCGCCGACGTTTCTCCCCCTGCCAGCGGATTATCCCCGTCCCGCTGTCCAGCGTTTCAAAGGATCGGCGGTGCGTCTAGATCTGCCCGGACAGCTCTATAGCGAGCTGAGCGAAGTTGGGAAACGCGAAGGGGTGACGCTCTTCACGGTGATGCTGGCGGCTTTCTGTCTCTTGATGGCTCAGAGTAGCGGACAGGATGATTTTTGCCTCGGTTCCGCGATTGCTAATCGGCGCTGGAAAGAAACAGAAGGGTTGTTGGGGATGCTGGTCAATAACATCATTTTGCGTATTCAACTTGATAAAACCGTGACCTTGCGCGATCTTCTGCGCCAACTGCATACCCTGACGATGGAGGCCTATGAGAATCAGGATCTCCCGTTCGACAAAATCGTCGAGGCCTTGCATGTGAAACGTGACCTCAGCCATAACCCGCTCTTCCAGGTGATGTTTAGCCTGCATGATTCGGCTGCACCGCAGCTTGAATTGCCCGATCTGGACGTCGCGATGTTCGAGGGAATCAATAACGGTTCGGCCAAGTTTGACATGAATATCACGATAGCTCCGCGCTTTATACAGAAAAATAGCGTGAAACATCCTACCGCGATTACGTTGCAATGGGAGTATAACACCGACCTTTTTGCGCGCTCCACCGTTGAGCGCATGGTCACGTCCTACCAGTTCCTGTTACAGAAATTTGTGGAAGACTGCAACGCGCCTTTGCAGGTCGTCGTCGACTCTCAGCAGTTCTGGGGCGCGACGCCGCTGGCGGGCGCCCAGGAAGATAAGGAAGCCTTACTTGAGGCACTGAGCGCGTGGAATAAGACAGGGACAGCTTATCCACGCCAGCGCTGTGTGCATGAACTGTTTGAGGAGCAGGTCGCGCTCACACCTGGAGCTTGTGCCTTGACGCTTGATGGCAGATCAATGACCTACCAGGAGTTGAATGCGCGCGCGAATCAGGTGGCCCACATGCTTCTGAAGCGCGGAGTAAAGGCCGAGACGCTGGTGGGAATCTGCATGGAACGCTCGTTTGAGATGATTGTAGGTTTGCTGGGTATTCTCAAAGCCGGGGGAGCGTATGTTCCACTCGATGCCAGTTATCCTCAAGAACGTTTAGCGTTTATGCTTGAGGATACGGCAGTTTCTCTGGTACTCACCCAGCCGCATCTCACGCTGCCTGTTCTCGCTGACAAGGTGACGCTATTTGCTCTTGATTGCAAGGCGCAAACACTGGCGGGAGAACGGCAGGATAACCCGTGCATCGAGATCTCGCCTGCTCACCTGGCTTATGTAATGTACACATCGGGTTCAACCGGTACGCCCAAAGGAGTGGCGGTGACACACGCGAACATTGTACGCCTGGTCAAAGAAACCAACTACGCGCACTTTGGGGCGGACGAAGTGTTTTTCCAGTTTGCGCCCATCGCGTTTGATGCCTCGACGTTGGAAATCTGGGGACCGTTGCTCAATGGCGCGCGCCTGGTCATTTGCCCTGCTGATCTCTCATCGCTCCAGGCCTTAGGCACGATCCTTCAGCAGAATGAGGTCACAACTCTCTGGCTCACAGCGGGCCTTTTCCATCAGATGGTGGAGGATCACCTGGAGGGACTGGCTTCGGTGCGTCAACTCCTGGCTGGTGGCGATGTTCTCTCGCTTCCGCATGTACGCAAAGTACTCGCGCAGCATAAAGAGTGTACCGTCATCAATGGTTACGGGCCAACCGAATGCACGACCTTTGCCTGCTGTTATCCCATGCGAAATGACGCACATCTTGAGCATTCGGTGCCGATTGGTCGCCCAATCGCCAATGCCCAGGTCTATCTGCTGGATGAAGCCATGCAGCCTGTGTCCATTGGTACGCCAGGAGAACTCTATATCGGCGGTGATGGCCTGGCTCGCGGCTACTTGAACCGGTCAGATTTGACTGCCGAACGCTTTGTCCCGCATCCTTATAGCGCTGAAGCCGGGGCGCGCCTCTACAAAACGGGAGATCTCGCGCGTTTTCTGCAGGATGGGAGGCTTGAGTTTATCGGTCGAGGTGATAATCAGGTAAAAATCAGAGGGTTCCGCATCGAATTGGGCGAGATCGAGGCGACTCTCTTGCGCCATCCAGCAGTGAGCGCCTGTGTGGTCAACGTACAGGGGGAGAAAAGTGATGAGAAAATCCTGGTTGCCTATGTCGTCACTGCCCTGGCTCAGCATCAAGCCACAGCGTACCTTTCCGCGTATCTGCGCGAGACTCTCCCGGCCTATATGCTGCCAGCAGCTTTTGTTATGCTGGATGCGTTGCCTTTGACCAACAATGGAAAAATTGATCGCAGCGCCTTGCCCGCGTTTACACCGCAACGCCTGGAGACAGAGACGCAGTTTGTTGAGCCATCGGGGGCTATTGCATGCACACTGGCCGAGATGTGGCGTCAGGTACTCCGTATTGACCAGGTTGGTATCCACGACAATTTCTTCCAGCTTGGTGGTCAGTCGTTGCTAGCCACACGTGTCCTCTCGCGTATCAGGCAAACCTTTCAAGTTGAGGTGTCGTTGCGCTTCTTCTTTGACGCTCCGACCATCGCCAGCCTCGCGTCAGCGATTACCCAGTCTCTGGCCAGCCAACAGAGAATGGATGCCTGGATGCCAGAGACTACGCCCGTCGAGATCAGCGATCTTAGTTATCAGAACTATCAGGAACTTCTCGGTGAACTTGAGCATTTTTCAGACGAGGAAGTTGATCAGCTACTTGACAGCCTGTCAAATGAAAGTTTGGTGTCGCAATGAGCATACAGTCCTTTTCTCATCGCGGATTAGCATCCGAACAGAAGCGCCAGTTGCTTGCTCAGCTTTTAGAGCGCAAGGCTTCCCAATTGGCGCTTGTACCACTCTCAACAGTCCAGGAACGGCTCTGGTTTTTTGAGCAACTTCAAGAGCAGAGTTCGACCTATAATATCTGTTCAGGGGCTCGCTTGCAGGGCAAACTCAACATTGAGCTATTGGAACATTGTCTGGACAAAGTTATGCAGCGCCACGAGGCCTTACGCACGACCTTTATTCTGGACGATGGTTTGCCGGTCCAGCGTGTTGGCGCTGTCCCACGCGTGCAGCTTGTCCTGAAAACTCTTTTGCAACTGCCTGAAGAGCAGCGTGAACGCGAGGCCCGCAAGCTCGCCGTGGAAGAGGCGCGACACCCATTTGATTTAGCGCATGGGCCGTTGCTGCGTGTGCTGCTGCTACGCCTGGCAAATGAAGAGCATCTCCTGGTACTGAACATCCACCATATTATTGCCGATGGTTGGTCGTGCGAGATTATTCTGCGCGAACTCTCCGCGCTCTACACCAGTTATGCCAAAGGGGGAGAGATCTCTTTGCCCTTACCCGCCGTCCAGTATCGCGATTTTGTCCAGTGGCAGCAAAAATGTGGACCAGTCTGGTCAGATCACCTGAAATATTGGCAGCAGCACCTGAATGGCGTGCAGCCGTTGCAACTGCCGCTAAGCCAGGCGCGCCCGCCTGCCGCGACCTATCGAGGCGGGCGGCAGTGGAAATCAGCCTCTGCTGAGACGCTGACCACGCTGAAAACGCTGAGCCAGCAGGCTGGCGCGACTCTCTACATGACATTGTTGAGCGCCTTTAACATTCTGCTGGCGCGCTACAGTGGGACCGAAGATATTGTGGTCGGAACGCCGTCCGCTGGTCGTTCGCGTCAGGAGTTTGAAAACGTCGTTGGGTGCTTTATCAATCTTCTGGCGTTACGCACTGATCTTTCCGGGCAACCTTCGTTCGTTGAAGTCCTGCGGCGTACGCGCCAGGTAGTGCTGGATGCCTATGCTCACCAGGATGTCCCGATGGAGAAGGTGGTTGAGGCGGTGCTCAACGAACGCGATATTACGCGCAATCCACTGGTGCAGGTGCAGTTTGCCCATCATCATGTGACTATGCAGCAGTTGCATATGGCGGACCTGAAAATTCAGCCGTATCAGCTTCACAATGGGACGACCAAATTCGAGCTGAGCCTTCTGACCTGGGAAGAGGACGATAAGCTGGTCCTCTCAATCGAGTATAATGCTGATCTCTTCTCAGATGCGATGATAGGTTCCATGCTCGACCATCTGCATACTTTGTTGGAAAACATCGCGCTTGACCCCACGCAACCCTGGGTGACCCTTCCCCTCCTGACACCGCAGGAGGAACAGCAGATCACAGAGGATTGGAATACGCCCTCCCGCGATTTCGGGCAGTCCGCTCCTGAGCATACATCTGGTGGAGCATGGTCGGCAGTGGATGATCCTCAACCGCGCTGCCTGCACGAGCTGTTTGAGGCGCAAGCGCGCCTTCATCCGCACACAACTGCTGTGCTGTTCGAGGGGAGCAGTCTCACCTATGGGCAACTCGATCAGCGAGCAAATGCTCTGGCCTCCCGTTTGCAGACGCTGGGCGTAGGCGTTGAGACTCCGGTAGCCATCTGTTTAGATCGCTCGCTGGAATTGGTAATCAGTATCCTGGGCGTTCTCAAAGCTGGTGGAATGTACATTCCTCTCGATCCAGAGTATCCACGCGAGCGCCAGACCTTCATGCTCCAGGATGCGCGGGCCCGGATTGTCTTGAGTTCGCGCAGTCTTGCCGCTACCCTGCCACAAAGCGAGGCCTACGTGTGCTACCTTGATGATCTTGATCTGGCGCGGCAGGCAGGTGTCTCTACTGCGCAGCCGGTGCGCTCGTCTGTCACTCCAGAGAATATCGCCTACATCATCTATACCTCTGGTTCCACCGGCAAACCCAAAGGTGCCATGATCCCACATCGCGCCCTGGCCAACCATATGCGTTGGATGCAAGAGACGTTTCAGTTCAGCAAGCATGATCGTGTCTTGCAGAAAACATCATTCAGTTTTGATGCTTCGATCTGGGAGTTTTATGCTCCATTACTGGCTGGTGCCTGCCTGGTCATCGCGCGCCCTGGTGGCCACCTGGACCCCGCGTATCTGATAAAGACGATTGTCCAGCAACAGATTACTATCCTACAACTGGTGCCGAGCATGCTGCGCGCGCTGCTTGATGAGTCCGATATCGGGACGTGTCAGTCGTTGACCAGCGTTTTCTGCGGCGGCGAAGACCTGACGGTTGATCTGCAAGAGCGATTTTTCGCTGCGTTGCCAGCTCAATTGTATAACCTTTACGGACCCACGGAATGTACGATTGACAATACCTGCTGGGCATGTGAGCGTGTCCATTCCAGGCAACGCGTGCCGCTTGGACACCCCATTCTCAATACACAGGTGTATGTTCTGGACCGCTACCTGCAACCGGTACCAATCGGGGTTACAGGCGAGCTGTATGTGGCGGGTGAAGGACTCGGACGCGGCTATTATCGTCGACCTGAGCTGACTGCCGAGAAATTTTTGCCCAATCCTTTTAGCCACAAACCAGGGAGTTTGCTCTACCGTTCTGGCGATCTGGGGCGTTATGGCGCTGATGGGGTGCTGGAGTTCCTCGGACGCGGCGACTATCAGGTCAAACTACGCGGCTATCGCATCGAATTAGGTGAAATCGAAAGCGCGTTGTCACAGCACGCGGCGGTGCGCGAGTGCGTTGTGGTGGTGCAGAGCACTGGTGGTGAGGACAAAATCCTGGTGGCCTATGTCGCTGGTCTATTGACCCAGGACCAGGCCACAGGGCAGTTCTCCGCGTATCTGCGCTCGGTTTTGCCCGTGTATATGATACCCTCCGCCTTTGTGGTTATGGAATCCTTACCGTTGACCAGTAATGGCAAGATTGATCGACGCGCTCTGCCTGCTGTGCTTGGTCTGGAGCCAGAAGCTGCGCCTGCCTCTGGCAAGACGACGACTCCCGTACAGGAGGTTCTGCTCGGCATCTGGCAGCGCCTATTGCAACATGGAGAACTGGATATCCATGATGACTTCTTTGTCAGCGGTGGCCATTCTCTTCTGGCGAGTCGGCTTGTTGCCCAGGTGCGTAAAGTCTTCAAGATCGAGCTAGCGGTGCGCAGTTTGTTTGAGGCACCGACGATTGCGCAACTGGCTCAGAAGGTCGAAAGCGCTCTGCGTCAGAACCAGTCGCTACAGGCAGAAGCTCCCCTCCTGCCAGGCGAACGCTCGCAGGAGATTCCGCTGGCATTGGCCCAACAGCGGCTCTGGTTTCTGGAGCAACTGGAGACTCGTCAGCCGCTCTATAATGTGCCGCTGGCTGTGCGTCTCATTGGAAAGTTGGACCCGCTCGCGCTCCAGACCAGTTTGCAGGATCTCATCCAGCGCCATGAAACACTGCGCACCACCTTTGGCGATGGCGTACACGGCCCTATCCAGCGCATTCATGCTCAGTTGCCGCCACGGTTGGCCTGGCACGATGTGCGCCATCTCTTCAGAGAAGCTCAGGCTGGTGAAGTAACGCGCCTGTTCTATCAAGAGCAACAGGCTCGCTTTGATCTGCAAAACGGGCCATTGCTACGAGTACACGTGCTGCATGTGGCAGAAGAAGAGCATGTGCTTCTCCTGACGCAACACCATATCCTGACCGATGCCTGGTCGATGCAGGTGCTTTTGCAGGAGTGGGGAGCGTGCTATGCAGCGCGTTGTCAGGGCGAGATTGCTCAGCTCGCGCCATTGCCTCTCCAGTACGCTGACTACGCGCTCTGGCAACAGACATGGTTGGCGAGCGAGCGTATGCAGGAGCAGGAGACCTACTGGCGCGAGCAGTTGCGCGATCTCCCTGACGCGCTAGAGTTGCCGACAGATCGTCCACGCGGCAGCGTAGTCAGCCATCACGGGGCCAACGAGCGTTTCACACTGGGCCAGGAACTGGTTAGCAGTTTGCGCAAACTGAGCCAGCAAGAAGGTAATACGCTGTATATGACGCTGCTGGCAGCCTATCAGCTCTTGCTGAGTAAATACACCCGGCAGGAAGATATCATTGTCGGCACGCCTTCAGGCCAACGCGTGCGCGAAGAATTGCAGGGCATGATCGGATTTCTGGTAAACACCCTGCCCATCAGGACACGATTGGAGAAAAATCTCAGCGTCCAGGAACTGCTCAGCCGGGTGAGGCAGGCGGCTTTGGAAGCCTATACCCACCAGGAACTGCCCTTTGAGCGCGTGGTGGATCTGGTCAGCGCGGAACGGGATCTGAGCCATACACCGGTGTTTCAGGTGGTTTTTGTCTATGAACAAATGGCTATTCAGGAAGGGGCGTTTGCCGACCTGGTCCTCTCGCCAATCGACGTTCCCACGACGGTTGCCAAATTTGAGTTGACGCTCATCTTGCGCGAAACCAAACAGGGCATTGAAGGCGCGTTCTTCTACAATCGGGATCTCTTCGACGCCGAAACTATCAGGCGTATGTGCGGCCACTATCAGCAGGTTATCGCAGAGCTATTGAAAGACCTTCATCGTCCGCTTGGGGCAGTCACGCTGCTCACATCAGATGAACAGGCGCGTATCACACGCTGGAATGAGACACGCGATGTCTATCCCACGCAGCGTAGCGTACCGCAGTTGATCACCAGACAGGCCACACATCAGCCCGGCGCCCTGGCTATCGAGGGACCAGAGCCACAGCAGTCTCTCACGTATCAGGAATTAGAGCAGCGCGCCAACCAGCTTGCTCATTATCTGCAACGCCAGGGCATCGGTGCGGAATCACTGGTCTGCCTCTGTCTTGAGCGCTCTATCGATCTGGTGATTGCTGAATTAGCAATTTTGAAGGCTGGGGCCGCATATGTGCCTCTCGATCCTACTCACCCCATTTCACGCCTGGCGTATATGTTGCAGGACACACGGCCTGCGGTGTTATTGACCCAGCAACACTTGTTAGAAATCGTCGCAGCAGCAAGCAAGGATTGCGGTGTCAGAGAGGTTATCTGTCTTGATAACCAGAGCGCCTTGTGTTGGCAAGAGGAGACAGGCGAACTGATGCCAACGATTGAGCTTGAGCAATTGGCCTATGTCATTTATACCTCTGGCTCAACCGGTCAACCCAAAGGTGTCCAGGTGTCGCATCGGGGGCTGCTCAACCTGATCGACTGGTATCAGCGTACCTTCCAGGTGACAGCACAAGATCGTTCATCGCATCTGGCCAGCGTAGGTTTTGATGGCACGGTCTGGGAGATCTGGCCCATTTTATCCGCGGGCGCAACACTGGTGTTGCCAGAAGAGTACACCAAAATCTCTGCGGATTTACTGCAACGCTGGTATGTTGAGCAGAGGATCACGCTGAGTTTTGCGCCAACGCCGCTGGCCGAACAGTTGTTGTTGTTGCCCTGGCCAGCCGAAACCTCTCTGCGTTACCTGCATACCGCGGGCGATCAGCTTAGCTCTTTCCCCTCGCCAAATTTGCCTTTTGTGCTTGTGAATAACTATGGACCTACCGAGAACACCGTTGAGGCCACTCACGAGTATGTCCCAACCTCTGATCGGATCGAGGATGAGCAGAGGCCTGCGATTGGCCGTCCCATTGCGAACGTTGAGGCGTATATTCTGGATACCTCGCTCCAGCCTGTGCCGGTAGGCGTTCCTGGCGAACTCTACCTGGGCGGTGTAGCCCTGGCGCGTGGCTATCTGAACCGACCAGATCTGACGGCTGAGCGCTTTATTCCGCATGCATTCAGCGACGTGCCTGGCGAACGCCTGTATAAAACAGGGGATTTCTGTAGCTATCTGTCTGATGGCCGACTGCATTTTATTGGGCGCAATGATCGCCAGGTGAAGATTCGCGGCTTCCGCATCGAACTGGGTGAGGTCGAGGCGCTGTTTCAGCAAGAGCCAGGAGTCAGCCAGGTGGCAGTCGTGGCCTTTACCAATGCTCAAGGGCAGAAGCAACTGGCTGCCTACCTCGCACCTGAGCCTGGACAGGTACTCACTCTAGAGGCGTTGCGTGCATCGCTGCGTATGAAGGTGCCGGAATATATGGTGCCTGCTTCTTTTACCATCCTGGAGAAGCTTCCACTGACCAGCAGCGGGAAGCTAAATCGCAGAGATCTGCCAGCGCCGCACCAGGTGACATCGCTAGAAGCTTCCGCCTACGTCGCGCCCCAGACAAGTGTGGAGTTGACAATCGCGGAAATCTGGCAGCAGGTGTTGCAGTGCGAGCACGTGGGTATCCAGGAGAATTTCTTTGATCTGGGTGGCCATTCACTGCGTATGGCCCAGGTTCATCGCCGCCTGCAAGCGGTCTTCCAGCGTGATATTCCGCTGATCGACCTGTTCCAGTATCCGACTATTCAAGCGCTAGCGGTCTATCTCCAACAAGTGGACGCTGAACTTGCTCTTCCGAAGCGAGAAAGGCAAATCCAGGGCGCAAAACAGCGCCTGCGTAGTGTACGCCAACGGCAGCAGCAAAGGAGGGATGTATAATGAGCGATTCTGCTCGTCAAGAAGCAAAAAGTGAACTGGACATTGCGATCATTGGCATGGCCGGTCGCTTTCCCGGCGCAGGTTCAGTTGAGGAGTTCTGGCACAATCTCCAGAGCGGCGTGGAGTCGATTCGTTTCTTCTCCGAGCAAGAGCTTCTCGCAGAAGGGATCGACCCTGCCATGCTGCGCGATCCCAACTATATCAGAGCTAGAGGGACGCTGGAGCATATCGATCTGTTTGACGCGGAGTTTTTTGGCTACAACGCTCGTGAAGCAGAGCTAATGGACCCTCAGCAGCGGATCTTTCTTGAAACGGCCTGGGAGTCTCTGGAACACGCTGGCTATAACCCTTTTACCTATCAGGGCTTGATCGGGGTGTACGCGGGGGCCAGCGACAACACGTACATGCTGACCAATCTCTTGCCCAATCAAGCGTTGGTACGCAAGGTTGGGCAGGGGCAGCTTACATTAGGGAATGGGAAGGACCATCTGGCAGCGCGTGTCGCGTATAAGCTGGATCTGAAAGGGCCGGGGCTGAATGTGCAAACGGCCTGTTCTACCTCGCTGGTCGCTGTGCATCTGGCCTGCCGTAGCCTGCTACACGGAGAAACCGACATCGTGCTGGCCGGTGGCGTCTCGATCCATGTTCCTCATAAGGGAGGCTATCTTTATCGCGAGGGAAGCATCTCCTCACCGGACGGCCATTGTCGCGCTTTCGACGCGAATGCGCATGGAACCGTCGGAGGAAACGGTGTGGGGATAGTCGTCTTAAAGCGCCTGGAAGACGCGTTGGCCGATGGCGATTATATCCACGCCGTTATCAAAAGTTCCGCCATCAATAATGATGGCGCAGTCAAGGTGGGGTACACCGCACCTGGCATCGAAGGTCAGGCGCAGGTAATCAGATCCACGCATGTGATGGCGGAGATAGATCCAGGGACAATCACCTATGTGGAGACGCATGGGACCGGAACAGAACTGGGTGACCCCATCGAAATCGCGGCCTTGACGAAGGCCTTTTCCGAGGATACCCAGACCAGGCAATTCTGTGCCATCGGCTCGGTTAAAACGAATATTGGGCATCTTGATGTGGCGGCAGGGGTGAGCGGCCTGATTAAAACGGTCTGCGCTCTCCGCGAGCGACAAATACCACCTAGCCTGAATTTTACGCATCCTAATCCGCAGATCAATTTTGCTCAGAGTCCGTTCTACGTCAATACCAGGCTGGTCGATTGGCCCTCGACGTCGGGGCCGAGGCACGCCGGGGTAAGCTCTTTCGGGATCGGAGGCACGAACGCTCACGTTTTGCTGGAGGAAGCGCCAGTGCGAGAAAGTTCCCCCTCAGCTTCTCTCTGGCACCTGTTGCCGCTGTCGGCCCGCTCCGAAACTGCCTTGCAGGCCGCTGCCCGGAATCTGGCTCGGCATTTGCGGCAGCATCCAGAGCTGAACCTGGCTGACGTTGCCTATACTCTCCAAACTGGTCGAAAGGCCTTTGAGCATCGTCTGGCGCTGGTGTGCCAGACCACGCAGGAGGCTCTTGAGGCATTAGAAGAGGTGGGGCAACAACAGGAACGCGATGTGCTGATTCCCAAACAACCCTATCCAGTGCTTTTCCTCTTCCCCGGCCAGGGTTCGCAATATATCCGCATGGGCCAGGATCTTTATAAGACAGAGGAGGTGTTTAGACAACAGATTGATACGTGTAGTGAACTACTGCAAAAGGAACTTCACCTGGATCTCCGGGAGATCTTGTATCCAGTGCCTGAGCAGGAAGCGGAGGCCAGCGAGTGCCTGCGCCAAACAGCGCTGGCTCAACCAGCTCTGTTTGTTACTGAATACGCGCTGGCCCAATTGTGGATAAGTTGGGGAATCCGCCCCCAGGCTATGCTTGGGCATAGTATCGGCGAGTATGTCGCAGCCTGTCTGGCTAGCGTCATCTCTCTGGAAGATGCTCTGAAGCTTGTCGCGCTGCGTGGCCGCCTGATGCAAGCTTTGCCGAGTGGCTCTATGCTTGCGGTCCCGCTTGCGCCAGAGAATCTGGCCTCTCAACTGGACCAGGACCTTTCCCTGGCGGCGACCAATGCGCCCACGCGCACTGTTGTCTCCGGGACAACTGCAGCGATTGAAAGGGTAGAGCAGACGTTGACTCGGCAGGGTATCCAGTGTGCGCGTTTACATACCTCCCACGCTTTCCATTCCAGCATGATGGAACCTATCCTCGACGCTTTTACTGCCCATATGCAGCAGGTCAAACTGGCTCCGCCTGCGCTCCCGTATCTCTCTAACCTTACGGGACGCTTCATCACGGCGGCTGAGGCCACTGATCCTCGCTACTGGGCGCAACACCTGCGCCACTGTGTGCGCTTTACCGAAGGGCTGGATACATTGCTGGCTGGAAAGCAGTGGGTGGCACTTGAAGTCGGGCCTGGCCAGACGCTGACGTCCTTTTTAAAGCTTCACCCGCGTAAAGAGGCGCTCATTTGCGCACTCCCGTCGCTGCGTCGTCCACGCGAACAGGCTTCCGACACGATGCTTGTTTTGCAGGCTCTTGGTCATCTCTGGCAGACCGGAGCGCACATTGATTGGCAAATCGGTGTGGAGAATGGCCGCCGCCTGCGTGTCCCTCTGCCCACGTATCCTTTTGAAAGAAAACGATACTGGGTTGAGCCGCCACAGGAGCCAGAGCAGTCTATGCAGATGCTCAGTCAGAGCAGTCAACAAGTCAATAGACCTGTATCAGTATCTCAAAAACAGGAGAATACTATGTCTGAAAAACAGTCAAATACCGCGACTCTCTCCCATTATCGCGCTCAGATTATGCAGAAATTGGTTAGCATTTTCTGCGATCAGCTTGCCCTGAAAACAGAAGAAATTGATGTGCATACTACTTTCTTCGAACTGGGAGCCGACTCTCTGCTCTTGCTGCAAATCAGCCAGGCGGTGCGCGATGCCTTCGGCCTCGTTTTCCCTTTCCGCATGCTTTTTGAGGAAGTGCCGACGCTCGATGCTCTATCACACTATATCGAAGAGAAGGTGCCAGCAGCGGCGTCGCCAGAGCTACCCTCAGCGCAGAAAACCCCGCGTGTTGCCCACGAGGCAAACCCGGAGGAGGTGCGCGCCTGGCCTCAACTCACCGATGAATATGTCCTTGCGCCAGCCGCCAATGGACATAACTCTCATGATCATAACACCAATGAACAGACGTCGCGCGCGGATCACACGAATGTCAAGGCCAATGGACATAACCACGTCCCTGCCGCTCCAGTTCAGAACGCTGCTCCTACCAATGCGCCTGCTCTGCAAAACATCGTCTCTCAACAGCTCCAGTTGATGGCGCAGCAACTCACGCTCTTGAGTGGCGGCCAGTCACAACCTTCAACGAGGAATAATCATGTACCCGCAATGCAACCACAACAAGAATCTCTGCCAGCGGCGACGCCTCTGACATCCCCGGCGCAAAGCAATGGCTCTGCCCCGCAGTCGCGGGAAACCTTAGCGCGCAGCTTGGCCTTCGATCCTGAAACCTATGTCCCCTTTAAGCCTCTCCAGAAAGGGGCTCTCACTGGCTTGCAGGCACGGCAAAGGGCGCATATCGAGGCGCTCGTCGCTCGTTTGAGTCAGAAAACCCAGAAATCAAAGCAGTACGCGCAAACCTATCGCCCCGTCCTGGCGGATAATCGCGCGAGTACCGGTTTTAACCAGACGCTCAAAGAGATCATCTACTCGATTGTGCCAGAACGCGGTCAGGGCGCTCGTGTCTGGGATATTGACGGGAATGAGTACGTCGATATCACGATGGGCTTTGGTGCTCTACTCTTCGGCCATTCGCCAGCGTTTCTGGTTGAGGCTCTAGCGCGGCAATTACAGAAGGGAACCTTGCTGGGCTTCCAGTCGGAAGACGCGGGAGCTGTGGCGAAAATGGTCTGTGATATGACCGGCATGGAACGCGTGACCTTCTGTAATTCTGGCACCGAAGCCGTGATGTCGGCACTCCGTTTTGCCCGTGCTACGACCGGTCGCCAGCGTATCGCCCTGTTTAGTGGCTCCTTTCACGGAACATTTGATGGTGTGCTGGTACGCGCCCAGGAAAAAGCTGATGGGCAATTACATGCTCTGCCGCTGGCCCCAGGCGTGCCGCAGAGCATTGTTGACGACGCTCTGATCCTCCATTTTGGGTATCAGCATTCGCTTGATACGCTGCACCAGCACGCTCATGAACTGGCTGCGGTCCTGGTAGAGTTGCCACAGAGCCGCCGCCCTGATCTGCACCCGGTGGACTTCTTGAAAGCGCTGCGCGCTATCACCGAAACATCGGGGACCGCGCTCATCTTTGATGAGGTCGTAACCGGTTTTCGTTCTCATCCCGGTGGGGCCTCGGCGCTTCTGGGTGTCAAACCCGATATTGCTACCTATGGAAAAGCCGTTGGCGGTGGTTTGCCAATCGGTATCGTGGCTGGTAAAGCGCTGTATATGGACGCGGTTGATGGAGGCATGTGGACTTATGGCGATACCTCGTATCCGCAAGCCACCCAGACGTTCTTTGCTGGGACGTACTTCAAGCATCCTCTGTTGATGGCGGGCATTCGCGCGGTCTTTGAACACCTGGTAGAGAGCGGCCCTCAACTTCAGGAACGCCTCAATGCGCGCACAGAGAAACTGGCCGACTCTCTGAATCGGATGTTTGAGCGCTTGCAGATACCCATGCATGTTGCACACTTTGCCTCGCTCTTCCGCTTTTTCTTCCCACCAGAGTTTAAGCAGGTTGGCGCGAGTGTCTTTTACTATAATCTGCTGGATAAAGGCATCTATATCCCAGAAGGTCGCTCCGGTTTACTCTCAACCGCGCATACCGAAGAGGATATTGCCGCGATTGAACAAGCAGTGGAACAAACCATTCTGGAAATGCTTAAAAGTGGCTTCTTTCCCAACTCGCCTGTTCCGCCTGAGCGCCAGGGGTCGTCCACGCGTGAGGAGGAAATAGCTCCTGTGCCGCAGGCTGAGAGCGAGGTGAGCGCAGACGCGCTCACCTCCTTTCGGGGCCTCATCGTGCCGATAACCGAAGAGCAAAAAGAACTCTGGGTTCTGGCTCATCTGGGTATAGAGGCGGGAGTGGCCTATAATGAAATGTTCGCAATCGATATGCAAGGAGCACTCAATCAGTCCGCGCTCCATGCCAGTTTGCAGCAACTTATCCTGCGCCACGAGATCCTGCGCACGACCTTTAGCGCCGATGGCGAAAAACAATGCATTGCCTCGGCTTTGAACCTGGACTTGCCGGTCACGCCTCTTACACACTTTGCAGAGGTGACAGCGTGGATGGAACGGGAACTCGCACAGCCTTTTGATCTGGAACATGGTCCCTTAGTTCGCGCTCACTTGCTGAAACTCGCGGATCAGCGCCATGTCTTTGTGCTGACCTTCCACCATATCATTCTCGATGGCTGGTCGCTTGGGAAGTTGCTCGGTGAGTTGCGCACAATCTACGCGGCTCTCTGTTTACAGCAGCCCCATGGGCTACCGACTCCTTTGCAGTATCGAGATTATCTCTACTGGAAGCAGCAGCAAAGTGCGGCTATGCAAGAGGCCGAAACCTACTGGTTAGAGCAATTTGTGCAAGGCTTGCCGCTTTTGCAGCTTCCGACGGACCACGCTCGCCCGCAGGTGAAAACCTATCGGGGGGCACGCGCGCACCTGGTTATGCCCGCGACATTGGGTTCCAGACTAAAAAAAATGAGCGCGCGTAAAAACTGCTCATTCTTTACGCTGCTCCTCAGTCTGTTTGCCCTGTTCTTGCATCAGGTGAGTGGCCAGGACGAGCTGGTGGTTGGTGTTCCTGTCGCCGGGCAAACCTCGATGGAGAGTGGGCATTTTCTTGGCCATGCAGCCAACCTGGTACTTGTGCGCAGCGATCTCTCTAGTCAGAAGCCAACCTTTGCCAATTACCTGGCAACCCTCAAGAAAACGCTCATTCATGCGAATAAGCAGCAGATTTATCCATTTTATAAACTGGTACAGGCGCTGAATCCACCACGCGATGGCGGTCGCCTCTCGGTTGTTTCGGCAGTTTTCAACCTGGATCACAGTGGAACCTTTACCATGCATGGGCTGGAAACCGAGTTTTTGCCTCTACCACAGCAGTCAGCCAAGTATGATCTGTTTGTTAATGTTACAGAGCAGCAGGGCGTTCTATCTATGGATTGTGACTACGACTCTGATCTTTTTGACAAGAGCACCATTGAGCGCTGGCTGCGGCATTATCAGGATCTCATCGAGGTGGTCCTGGAAGATAGCGACGCGCTGGTTTCCAGCCTACCCCTCATCTCACAGACCGAGTACAAGCAGATTGTCGAAGATTGGAATGACACGGTGGTTGCATATGAGCAGGGCCAACTTGTGCATCAGCTTTTTGCGCAACAGGTCGCACTGCATCCTGAACAAATCGCTGTACGTTTTCAGCGCCAGGCGTTGACGTATCAAGAGTTAGATCAGCGCGCGGAACACGTGGCTCAACTTTTGCGCGCGCGCGGCGTTGGCCGCAATATACCTGTCGGCATCTGTGTGAGGCGCTCATTAGAAATGATTGTTGGCCTGCTTGGTATCTTAAAAGCGGGCGGCGCGTATGTGCCATTGGACCCTGCGTATCCACAGGAGCGCCTCGCCTTTTTCCTGGCTGACACTCAGACATCGCTCTTATTAACTCAGCAGGAGCTGGCCTCTACCCTACCTGCTTACGCTGGAGAGATGATTCTTCTGGATCAACTGCCCAATGGCTGCTCGGCTCCTGCTCTGCAGCCAGAGGGCATCAATGATCCTGAGCACCTGGCCTATATCATCTACACTTCCGGCTCAACCGGTCGCCCCAAAGGGATTATGCTCAGTCACCGCAATGTCACCAACTTCTTTGTGGGTATGGATCAGCGGCTAGAGGCCACGACGCCTGGTGTCTGGCTGGCATTAGCCAGCATGTCATTTGACATCTCTGTCCTGGAGTTGCTCTGGACCTTAACACGCGGTTTCGAGGTGATTATTCAAGCTGAAGTAAATGAAACAGCAGCTCTCGCCGCACATGAGGATTTCTCCGTCGCGGATCAAATCAGTCGCTATCACGTGACGCATCTCCAATGCACGCCATCACTGATGCGGATTCTCTTGTCCGATGCGCGCACGCGCGCGGCCCTTTCGTCGCTGCGCTATCTGCTGCTTGGCGCTGAAAGTATGCCACATTCGATGGCCCAGGAGTTACGCGCGCTGGTCCAGGGCCGCGTTCTGAACGTGTATGGTCCGACTGAAACCACTGTCTGGGCCTCAACCTTTACGCTTCAGTCAACAGAGCAGGATGTGTTCATCGGTACCCCCATCGCGAACGCCACGATGTATATTCTGGACAGTCAGTATCGCCCGGTGCCTGTTGGCGTCAGCGGCGAACTCTATATCGGTGGCCTCGGCGTAGCTAGAGGCTACTGGCAGCGCCCTGAACTCACGGCAGAGCGTTTTATTCCTCATCCATTTAGCAAAGATCCCGGTAGCCGCCTCTACCGCACCGGCGATCTCGCGCGTTATCGTAGCGATGGCACGCTTGACTATCTTGGTCGCGGCGATAACCAGGTCAAGGTGCGCGGGTTTCGCATCGAGTTGGGGGAAATCGAGGCCGTTCTGAACCAGCATCAGGCCGTGCAAACAGGGGTTGTCCGAGTTTGGCAAGATGAGGCAGGCGTCAACCGGATCGCGGCCTATGTCGTCCTGAAGCCTCATGAGGGCCTGAATGCCGCCGAGTTGCGCGCGCATATCAAAAATGCCTTGCCTGAGTATATGGTCCCTCAATCCTTTACCGCCCTTGCCGCTTTACCTCTGACCCCCAGTGGCAAGACTGACCGCAAGGCCTTGCCCCATCCTGATGAGTTGGAAATAGCCTCAGGTGAGGCCTATGTCCCGCCAATTGGGCCAATTGAGGAGCAACTGGCGGCGATCTGGAGTCAACTGCTGGGCCGTGAACGGATTGGTCGGTATGAGAACTTTTTTGATCTGGGGGGCGATTCTATTCTGGCTTTGCGCATTGTGGCAAAGGCCAAAGAAAGAGGCCTGCTTTTCCAACCCAAACAATTGTTTCAGTACCAGACCATCGCCGAACTAGCCGCGCTCCAGCATGCAGCGATTGTTGTTGCAGGAGAGAAGTCAGCGCAGGATCGGATCGTCCAACTGACCCCCATCCAGAGCTGGTTTTTTGAGCAGAACCTGGTTAATCCTCACCATTTTAACATGTCTGTACTGCTTGAAGCGCGCCAGCCTCTGGACCCGGCACTGCTGGAAAAGGCTTTCCGCGCTCTGGTGCAACGACACGATAGCTTGCGCTTGCGTTTTCACCTTTTGCCGCAGGGACAATGGCAGGCAGTGGTGAGCCATAAAGATACGAGCGCGTTTGTTCTGCTGGATCTGAGTACATTGGATGAGGCAGAGCAAGAAAAGATCCTGGCCCAGAAAATGGATGAGCTGCAAGCTAGTTTAGGGTTAAATGCGGGCCCACTGGTCTGCATGGCCTCTATACGTTTAGGGAGTGGCCACCCCGACCGCGTCCTACTCATTGCCCACCACTTGCTGGTGGATATTCTGTCCTCTGAAATACTCTTGGAGGAATTGCAGCTCTGCTATACACAACTTGTCCAGGGGCAGCCAATCCAACTTCCACCCCTGACGACATCGTATGCCCAATGGGCCGCGCATCAGGTTGAACAGGCAAGATCAAAGGCCATTGGACAAGAGGCAGGCTACTGGCTGACTCCCGCCCGCTCGGAGGTCCGCCCGCTGCCCGTTGATTATCCTGCCGACCATAACCCGCTGGAGTCAGCTTCAACCCTGGTTAGTCTGCTGGATAAACAGGAAACAAAAGCTCTGCAAACGGTCGCGCGCAGCCGCTATCGCACGCAAGTGAGCGACCTTGTCCTGGCTTCTCTGGCCTCGACCCTGGCCTCGTGGACTGGCCAGGCGCGTGTACTGATCGACCGCGAAGGGCATGGGCGCGAGGTGTTAGCCAGAGAGATCAATGTCGCGCGTACATCTGGCTGGTTTACCACGCTTGTACCCACGCTACTCCAGCTTTCGACACCTGCTGACATAGATGCAACCGCCACGGAAACCAGGGAGCAGCTACGTGCTATACCTCACGGTGGGATTGGGTACGGCCTGCTGCGCTATCTTTCACAGGATGAGCAGCTTATCACGCGCTTGCGGCTCCAGCCAGATGCGGAGATAAGCTTTCACTATGTGGGAAAAGGCGCGCGCGTTACAACGCAGAATCGCTCAGCAATCTTGATCCGCGCTCAAGGGCCGCGTGGCGCTGAACGCAGTCTATCCGGTGAACGTTTCCATAAACTGGAGGTAACGGGCATTCTGGAGCAGGAACAACTACGGATCGAGTGGAGCTATAGCAAGAATATGTACGCGCCCACGACCATTGAGCGGCTCGCTCAGGAGGTCAGCGCAAAGTTGCGCGAGCTTCTGGCTACGGAAAATACCTTGCTGCCTATCAAGGGGGAGCAGACTGAGAGCAGCGCGGCGGACGGGCAGCAGGGATTAGAAGAGCCAGCGGCCCCTGCCGTCGATCTCGACTCTTCGTTAACCGGGGTCTCAGCGAAAAAGCTCACGTCGCTCCTTTCAAAACTATCCTTTCATTCATAGTCGCCGCCATCAGGCAGGGATGCAGGAGCAGCGAAAACGCGCATCCTTGCCTGACAGCAGAGCAACGCAGTCGAGATACCGGTCGTTTTGCATGAAAGATGAGGCAATACCATGCTTAATGAAGCAACCCAAAGTATGATCGAAGCAGTTTATCCCTTATCACCAGTACAGCAGGGCATGTTGTTTTATAGCGTCGCAACCCCGAAGGACGATACCTATGTGATCCAGTGGTCCTGTACTTTTCCCCAATCACTCCAACCACAGCATTTTGAACACGCCTGGCAGCGTGTCATTGCTCGTCATCCCATCTTGCGCACTGCTTTTCTCTGGCAAGACCTTGAAGAGCCACTGCAGATCGTGGGGCGACACGCTACCGCTCAGGTGACATTCTTGGATTGGCGCGAGCGGGTATCTGCGCACTATCAGGAGGATTTAGACACATGGTTGGAGGCTGATCGATCACAGGGTTTCTCTCTCTCCTCGCCGCCGTTGATGCGCCTGACCTTAATTCAGCAGCCTGACGTTTCGTATCGCTTTATCTGGACCTACCATCATCTTTTGCTGGATGGGTGGTCCTGGCCTTTGGTCTTACAGGAAGTTTTCGCTTTTTACGAGGCCCTGGTGCAGGGACAGGAACTCTCTTTGCCGAAGGCGCGACCGTATCGGGATTATATTGCCTGGTTGCAGCAACAGGATCTGCATCAGGCTGAGGCATTTTGGCGGCAGATGTTAGCTGGTTTTACCGAGGCGACACCTCTAGGGCTTGAGCGCGCCTTTTTTATAGAAGGGCTACGTGAGGTTCCCACATCTGACGTGCTGGAATTTCAGTTCACTTCTGGCGAAAGCCAGACCTTCTACAGCTTTGCCAGGCAGCACAAAATCACCATGAATACGCTAATACAGGGGGCGTGGGCTTTGTTGCTCCGAGAGTACAGCGACAATAACGATGTCGTTTTTGGCTCGGTGGTGTCCGGGCGCCCCTTTGAGATGGACGGTGTGGATACGATGGTGGGCATGTTTATTAATACTCTCCCGGTGCGTGTGCGCCTGCCTGACGCACAGTCCTGTCAGACCTGGCTGCGCGAACTACAATGGCAGCAGTTGGAGGCACGCCAATACGAGTATAGCCCGCTGTTTCAGGTTCAGAAATGGAGCGATGTACCGCCTGGCCAGCCACTGTTTGAAACACTGCTGGTCTATGAGAATTTTCCTGTCGATCCCACAGCGCGTGAACGCGGGCGCAACCTGCAAGTCCATGATAGCATATATCATGGTCGTACAAACTATCCCTTGACGCTGGCAGTCGAGGGGAGAAGCGAGCTGACCTTTCGCCTGGCTTACGATGCTCAACGTTATGATGCTGGGACCATCCAACGCTTAGGCGAACATTTCCAACACCTTTTGCGTGTGATTGTTGCTGATCCACAGCAGCCCCTGGCACAGATCTCCGCTATCAGTCCACAAGAGCGCGTAGCTTTACTGATGAGCTTTAACCAGACTGCCTCTACCTATCCCAACCAGGCCATGCATGAATTTTTTGAAGAACAGGTGCGACGCACTCCTGATGCAGTCGCGGCGGTTTTTGCAGAGGAGCGTGTGACCTATCGCGAGTTGAATCGGCGGGCAAACTGGTTCGCGCACCATTTGCTAGAGCTGGGGGTTGGCCCCGAAAGATTGGTTGGACTCTATGTAGAGCGTTCCATCGACATGCTCGTTGGTCTGCTAGCGATCCTCAAGGCTGGGGGCACATACGTGCCACTTGATCCTACCCATCCACAGGATCGTCTGGCCTATATCCTTGAAGATACGGGTACCTCGCTAATTCTAACCCAACTCTCTCTAGCGCAGCAATTGCCCCCACATCAAGCCCAGCTTTTTTTGCTGGATGAGGATTGGGCCAGCCAGCTTGCTGAGAAGGAAAATCCCGCACTCTCTGTATCAGCGGACCAGCTTGCCTATATCATCTATACGTCCGGCTCGACAGGTAAGCCGAAAGGCGTGCTGGTACCCCATCGTGGCATCGCGAATATTGTCCATACCCAGCGGGCATACCTGCCGGATCTCTCACCGCAAAGCCGCGTTGTGCAGTTTGCCTCTTTTTGCTTTGATGCCTCTGTCTGGGAAATCATGATGGCTCTGGCGGCTGGCGCGAGCCTGTTCCTTGGTTCACGCGAAAGCTTGAAGGTCGGGCCGAATCTAGTCCATTTTCTGCGAGAATATGCCATTACTATTGCTGCGCTTCCACCAGCGGTTCTCGCCGCTTTAGCGGTGCAAGATCAGCTCCCTGCCTTGCGCACTGTGCTGACCGGTGGCGAAGCCTGCTCTCTTGATGTAGTGCAGCGCTGGGGGCGCGAAAAGCCTCTTTATAACTTTTATGGCCCGACCGAGACGACCATTGCCTCGACTGGAACGCTCTGCGATCCCAACCTGGCTATGACTCCATCGATTGGGAAGCCTATTCTTAACACCCAGGTCTATCTCCTGAACCAAAGACTTGCGCCGGTTCACCTGGGAGGCGTCGGCGAGATCTATCTGGGGGGCGCGGGCGTGACGCGAGGCTATCTGAATCGCCCTGATCTGACGGCGGAACGCTATTTGCCTGACCCCTTCAGTAAGGTGCCAGGGGCCCGTCTCTATAAAACTGGGGATCTCGCGCGCTTTCTCCCGGACGGCCAGCTTGAGTATCTGGGCCGTAATGATCGACAGGTCAAAATTCGTGGCTATCGTATCGAGCTTGGCGAAATTGAGAACGCGCTCAGACAGCATGCTGCGCTGCAGGATGCCGTCACCCTGATTCGCGAAGAAAAAGGGGCAAAACATCTGGTGGCCTATCTTCTCGCACCCCAAACGGCGGTCACAGTTGCACAATTGCGCCAGTTCCTGAAGGCTCGCTTGCCAGAGTATATGGTGCCTTCTTCTTTTGTCTTTCTCGATGCGTTTCCTCTGACCACCAATGGGAAGGTTGACCGCCAGGCACTGTTAGCATATAGCCCCCAAGAGTCCAACCTTGCTCCTAACTATGTAGCGCCACAGACAACCAACCAGGCATTACTGGTTGAGGTCTGGGCGCGCGTGCTTGGCCGAGAGCAGGTTGGTATTCATGATAATTTCTTTGAACTGGGGGGAGACTCAATTATTAGTTTGCAAATTGTCGCCGGCGCAGCTCAGGTTGGTCTGGAATTGACCTTGCGGCAACTTTTTCAATATCCCACGATTGCCGAACTGTCTCTACACGTAGGCCAGATAGGCACGCGCTTAGAGACAGAGGCAGTGGTTCAAGGGATCGTTCCCCTCTCGCCTATTCAGCAGTGGTTTTTAGAGCAAGCGTGGGAGAATCCACACCACTTCAACCAGGCTCAACTCTGCATGGTGCCAGACGATCTTGATATGGCGTGTCTGGAGGCGGCGCTCTGCCAACTTTTGCGGCATCACGATGCCTTGCGCATGCGTTTTACCCGGTTGGCTGATGGGCGCTGGCAACAGGAAAACCTGGATGTCGAGCACAGCATTTGTCAGTTGAAACACTGCGATCTGAGCGCCCTGCATCCTGCTGTGCAGGTCGAAGCTATGCAGAAAGCGCTACTACAAACACATACTAGCCTCAACCTCAGTGCTGGTCCACTGGTCCAGGCCACCCTTTTTTCGTATGGCACCGGGCAGCCAGGCAAACTGCTGATCGTGATTCACCATATGATCGTCGATATGGTGTCCTGGCGCCTGTTATTAGAAGACCTGCAAACCGCGTATACCCAGCTCACACAGGGCGAAAAGATACATCTGCCCGCTAAAACATCATCCTTTAAGCGATGGGCAGAACACCTGGTGGCCTACGCGCAGCGGCCAGAGGTGCAGGAGGAGCTCCTGTACTGGCAGGCAATAGGGAAAGAAGTTGCACCTTCTTTGCCCGTCGATTCTCGCACCGGCGAGAATACAGTGGCCGCGACTGATATCGTGACTTTCTCTTTCACACCTGAGGAGACGCAGATCCTGCTGCAGCGCGTGCCAGCCATCTATCATACGCAGATCAACGATGTGCTGCTCTTAGCATTGGCCCTGGCCCTCAAAGCCTGGACCGGCCAGAGTACAGCGCTGATCGATTTGGAGGGACATGGGCGCGAAGATATCGATGACAGCCTGGATCTCTCACGAACGGTCGGCTGGTTTACTAGCGTGTTTCCGGTTTGTTTGAAACTCCCCACAACCGGGCATATTGGCCGCTTATTGATGGGGGTCAAAGAACAACTGCGCGCGATTCCGCGTCGAGGGATCGGGTACGGCGTGTTACGCTATCTGAATGACGAGGGACGGACGAAACTCCACCCTATTCCTCTGGCCGAGATCGGCTTTAATTACCTGGGGCAATTTAGTCAGACCACTGCGGAAGCACGGTATGGCCATTTTTCCCTATCCTCAGAATTTAGCGGTGTTCCTCATAGTCCCCAGGCTCCACGCGCTCACCTGCTGGATCTGGCTGGCGCGGTCAAAGATGGGCAGCTCTGGCTTACCTGCGAATATAGCCAGCATATGTATCAGCGCGCCACGATTGAAAGGTTCGCGCACTACTACCTGCAAGCCTTGCGTGAGATCATCACCCACTGTCAGGGAGTCCAGACGCGCAAGTATACCCCTTCCGATTTCCCTCTGGCACAGCTCAATCAGGAGCAACTGGAGCGTATCCTTGAGGGGAATGAGATTGAGGATCTGTATCCGCTTTCCCCTTTGCAGCAAGGATTACTGTTCCACACGCTGTATACGCCTCATGCGGGTACCTATATGGTGCAGCGTGCCTTGCAATTCACGGGCGCCCTTGACGCACCTTTGCTTATACAGTGCTGGCAAGACACCGTTAAGCGTCATGCTATTCTGCGCACGGCTTTCGTGTGGGAAGGCTTAGAGGAGCCGCTGCAGGTCGTGCATCGCACCAGCACGCTTGCGGTACAGGAATTGGATTGGAGTGAGGTGCCTGAGCAGGAGCAGCGCGCAAGCCTGGAGCAGTTGTTAAGAGCAGAACGGGTACGAGATTTCGATCTTGCGCGGCCCACCCTGCTGCGTCTGTTCTTGATTCGCCTGAGCGAGCAGCGCTGGTACTTTGTCGAGAATTTCCACCACCTTCTCCTGGATGGGTGGAGCGCGGCTCAGCTTCAGCAGGAAATCTTTGGCACCTATCTGGCATGGAGCCAGCAGGTTCCCTTCGCCCTGGAGCCAGTCAAGCCTTACCGCGACTACATTGCCTGGTTGGGGCAGCAGGACTCAAAAAAAGCTGAACATTTCTGGAAAGAGCAGCTTGCTGGAATTGAAGCACCGACGCCCCTGCCCTTTGATACAGAGGCGCGTGAAGCGCCAGCGGGCTACGCACACCAAACCATGCTGCTCTCCTCTGAACTGACTGCTCAATTAGATGCGTTAGCGCGTCAGTTCCAGATCACGCTGAATACCTTGTTGCAGGGCGCCTGGGCTTTTCTTCTCGGTCGTTACAGTGGCCAGAGCGATGTGGTATATGGCACAACAGTAGCCGGGCGTCCAGCACATTTGCCAGGAAGCCAGCGTATGGTCGGGTTATTCATCAATACGCTACCTATGCATGTACAGATTGCTCACACCGACACCTTTGTGGACTGGTTAAAACGAATTCAGGAGCAGCAGGCAGATATGCAACAGTACGATTACTGCTCGCTTGTGCAGATCCAGTCTTGGAGCAGGGTTCCGCAACGTCTGTCTTTGTTTGAGAGCCTCTTTGTCTTCGAGAACTACTTAACCAGTTCTCTTCATCTAGACCCACAGGCTCACATCCAGCTTTCGGCTGAACAGCTCTGTTCAGTAGAACAGACAAACTACCCTTTGACGCTCGTGGTTGAGCCTGGGAGCGCACTCTCCTTTCAGGTAATCTATGAACGCCGACGTTTTGCTGAGGCGACGATTGAACGCCTGCTGGGGCATATCCGGGCCATTCTGGACGGGCTTATCTCTCAACCACAGCAAAGATTGATCGATCTGACCTATCTCACCTCGAACGAGCTTAATCGCTTGCATGAGCAATATAACAGGACGACGACAGATTATCCGCGTTCACAAACCATCCAGCAGCGTTTTACTGAACAGGCTCTCCTCTCTCCAGAGGCTGTAGCAGGAGAGTATAGCGCTGAACAGTTGACTTACCGTGAACTCAATATGCGCGCGAACTGCCTGGCGCATTACCTGCGAGCACAGGGATTGAAGCCTGGGACGTTCGTAGCCCTGTATATGGAGCGTTCGCCTGAGATGCTGGTGGCGTTGCTAGGCATCTTAAAAGCCGGGGGGGCCTATGTTCCACTGGATCTCACGTATCCTGCCGAACGGATCGCTTTTATGCTGGCTGATACTGCCGCGCCTGTGCTGATTACTCAGGCCGCGCTTCTAGAGCAACTGCCCGCTTACGAGGGGCTGCGGCTCTGCCTGGACCGGGATTGGTCTGCCATCGCGCGCTTTTCCTCACATGAGCCTGAAGAGAACTCCACGGCAGATCATCCCGCGTATATGATCTATACCTCTGGCTCAACAGGAGTCCCTAAAGGCGTCTGTGTGCCTCATAAAGGCGTGCTGCGCCTGATTTGTGAAACAAACTACATGCATTTTGACCAGGATCAGCGTATTGCCCAGATGTCCAATACCTCTTTTGATGCCGCTACCTTTGAAATCTGGGGGGCTCTGTTGCATGGTGGATGTCTGGTGGGAATTGCACGTGAGATCTCTCTTGCGCCGGAAGATCTCGCTCGCGTTGTGCGGCAGAAGCGTATCAGTGCTCTGTTTGTGACAACCGCGCTCTTTAACCAGATTGCCCAGACCGTTCCGAGCCTCTTCCAAACGGTGAAGACAGTCTTGTTTGGAGGGGAAGCTGTCGATCCGCAGTGGGTGCGCGAGGTCTTGCAAAAAGGTGCGCCTCAACGTCTTTTGCATGTCTACGGCCCCACAGAAAGCACAACCTTTGCTACCTGGTATGAGGTGGTTCAGGTTGCTGAGCAAGCCACAACCATCCCCATTGGACGTCCGCTGGCCAATACAACCTGCTTTGTATTGGATGCCGCTTTGCAGCCGGTGTCTCCGGGAGTACCTGGTGAACTCTATATTGGTGGCGATGGCCTGGCAACTGGCTATTGGCAACGTCCAGAGACAACTGCCGAGCGTTTTATCCCCTGCCCCTGGGGGCTGGAACCTGGCGCGCGTCTCTACCGTACTGGCGACCTGGTAAAAATGCAAGACGATGGCGTGATCGTGTTTCTTGGCCGCGCTGACTCGCAGGTGAAGCTGCGCGGGTTCAGGATCGAGTTGGGCGAGATCGAGGCGGTGGTGATGGAGCAAGAGGGCATTAATGGCGCTGTCGTCCTGTTACGCGAGGATATGCCTGGAGAGAAACACCTGGTGGCCTATGTACTGGCCAGCGTGTCATTGGATCGCGCCAGGTTGCACCTGGCGCTGCAAGCAAAGCTCCCAGCCTATATGCTCCCGTCCGTGTTTGTTCAGGTGGATGCGTGGCCCTTGACTCCCAACGGCAAGATTGACCGCTCGCGTTTACCTGTGCCATCCTCGATACCTCAGGCTCATCAGAGAGCTTATCTAGCACCACGTAACGAGGTAGAGCGCCAGTTGGTACAGGTCTGGGAACAGGTCTTGCACGTTCATCCCATTGGCGTCACTGACGATTTCTTCGCGTTGGGTGGCCATTCGCTGCTCGCCATTCGTCTGGTGGCGCAGATTCAGCAGCGCTTCGGTCAGCGCCTGGCTCTCCCGCAGCTCTTTGAGCATGGCACCGTCGAGAAATTAGCACGTATTCTCAGCGAACAAGGCAACGTTGAACCGTTATCGCCGCTGGTGGCGCTTCAGCCACGTGGATCACGCCCGCCCCTGTTCTGTGTGCATCCCGGTAGCGGCAACGTTTTCCCCTATCAAGCGCTGGCGCGCGCGCTGGGGGATGATCAGCCAGTCTATGCCTTTCAAGATGTCTCGGTCTATGCTGATACCCCTGAGATACTGGCAGAGTCCATCGAGACTCTGGCGGACCGGTATCTCCAGGAACTCCTGGCGGTGCAGCCGGTGGGGCCATACCATCTTGGAGGCTATTCCTTTGGCGGTATTGTCGCGTTTGATATGGCGCTCAAGCTCAGACGCATGGGGCAAGAAGTCGCTCTGCTGGCTATTTTCGATGGCGGGACGCCCCAGGCCATCAGATACTCTATGGGCGAGGGCCAGGATGAAGTTCTCCTGCTGGCCATCGTGGCGCTAGAGTTGCTACGCTCTGCTACATCCTGGACGGTTGAAAGCCTGTATGCAACCCTGCAAACGTTGGAGCCACCGCAACGTTTCAGCTTTGTCACCGAGCAGGTACAGCAGACGGGCCTGACCCTGGCCGATACTGAAGCTAGCGTACAATTGCTCAGCCGCCAACTTCAGGTTTTCCGTCGCCGCGTAGCCTCGCTAAGTACCTATGAGACAGTACGTTATGACAGGAAGATCACGCTCTTGCGCGCCTGTGAAATAGATGAGGATGTTCCAGATGACCTGGCTCGCGATCTCGGATGGGGAGAACTCTCCCTGGTACCAGTCGAGGTGTACTCTATCCCTGGTCATCACGACACTCTGTTCCTTTCGCCCAATGTTGAGGTTGTAGCAGGCTGTTTAACGCAATGTCTGCAAACAGCGTCGAAGCAGGCAAATGAAACAGCGTAAAGTAGTCTCGCCAGATACCATTCTGGGTTCTTCCACTGATCGGGGGTTGCGTTGACCCGCAGCGCGCAAGGGCGGCGCTGCTCTTTATAGAACAATAAAACCCCCGATGGCGGTGAGAACCGCCATTCTGTGAAAGGTTGATGTTGTATGTCTCTATTCTTATCGAAATACTCTGTACCATCTGCATGGGTACTCCCGCAAAATGAAGTCCATGTGTGGAGGGCATCGATGCACTCTTTGCTGTCTGTGGTCCCTCAATGGCAACAGTGGCTTTCACCAGATGAGCATCTGCGGGCGCAAAAATTCTTTTTCGAGAAGGATCGCCAGCATTTTATCATTGCGCGCGGTGGCCTGAGAAAATTGCTAGGACTCTACCTGGGACTCACCCCGGAGGCTGTGCGTTTTCAGTATAACGCCTATGGAAAACCCGCGCTCGATTTGCCCGGCTATCTATTGGGAACGCGCTTACAATTTAACGTCTCTCATTCCCAGGCGCTTATTCTTTATGCGTTCGCGCTGGAGCGTGCCGTTGGTATCGATGTTGAATATATGCGTACAAATATTGAGTATGAAGCATTGGCAGAGTCTACGTTTTCACCGTATGAACGACAGATTTTCAGCACTCTCCCAGGTCATCTCAAGCTTGAGGGATTTTATAACTGCTGGACGCGCAAAGAAGCCTATATTAAAGCGCGTGGCCAGGGGCTCTCTCTGCCTCTGACCCTCTTTGATGTTACGCTGGCTCCAGGCCAACCAGCAGCGCTTATCAGTAGTCGTGAAGGCATTCAGGGTGAGGTTGAGCGCTGGCATCTGCGATCCCTGGAGCCTGAAGCGGGATATGCAGGTGCCCTGACAGTTGAAGGTCACGCATGGCAGATGAAATGTTTTGTGATGGCTGATCTCAATGATTTTCGTATTCAGGAGTATTGAAAACCTTCACTGAAACCATAGTGTATCCTTGACAATCCATGAGTATCATGATAATATAAGAGCATGAAGTTAAGTGATTACGCGAAACAACAAGGGGTGCGCTACGAAACCGCCTGGCGCTGGTTCCGAGACGGGAAAATTCAAGGCCGTCGTGTCGGTGCTCATACGATCTTGATTGACGAAGCAATCTCAGCACCAGCACCAGCGCCAAGCGATCAGGCGACTGCTGTCTACACGCGGGTATCGTCGGCGGAAAACACGTCGAACCTGGACGGTCAAGCGGAACGATTGGTGGCGTACTGTACGGTACGCGGCTATCGAGTCAGCAAGGTGGTGAAAGAAATCGGCTCAGGCGTGAATGACAACCGACCCAAGTTTTTGGCGCTGCTGGCTGATCCGAGCGTGGGTCGCATCGTCATCGAACACAAAGACCGTGGGACACGCTTTGGCTTTCGCTACATCGAAACTCTGCTGCGTACCTACGGACGGGAAATCGAAGTGGTCAATCAAGCAGAGAACAGCACCGAGGATTTGCTTGCCGATTTGACGAGTATCGTTTACTCCTTTTGCGCCAGGCTATACGGGCAAAGGCGAGCCAAACGCAAAACGGAAAAGATGGTGCAAGAATTGGAGAAAGACGCGGATGCAGCTCGTTGAGCGTCATATCATTCAGAAAAAAGATGCGCGCTATGCGGCCATCGACGCCGCAACGTTTGCGTCCAAAAATCTGTATAATGCCGCGCTCTACGAAGTGCGTCAGACTTTTTTCGCCACGAACACCAGTCTGTTCTATCCTGAATTGGATAAACGGATGCAGTCGCATGACGCCTACAAAGCCTTGCCAGCCAAAGTCGCCCAACACGTCCTCAAACAAGTGACGACCGCCTGGAACAGCTTCTGGCTAGCACTCCAGGCCTACCGAAGCGATCCATCCAGATTTCTGGGGCGGCCCCACTTGCCGAAGTACCTGCACAAAACAGCCGGGCGAAACCTGCTGGTGTATACGATGCAAGCCGTGAGCCGGTCAAAACGAACCCTTGGGAGGCACCTCATCCAGCCCTCTCACCTGGGCATCCAGGTCAAAACGCTCCAGGAACCGGCAAGCATTGCCCAGGTGAGAGTGGTTCCCAAAGCAGGCTATGTGGTCGTGGAGGTCGTGTACGAACAGGAGCCAAAGGACTCAGCCGTTGATCCAGCCTTGATCGCCAGTCTTGATCCGGGGATGAACAATCTTGCTGCGCTCACTTCAAACAAACCGGGCTTTCTCCCGATCCTTGTGAACGGGCGCGGCATCAAGTCCACGAATCAATTTTATAACAAAAAACGCGCCCAGCTCCAAAAATCTCTCGGTCATCCGGGGAGTACTTCTCGCATGGAACATCTGACGACGAAGCGCAATCGCCGCATTGAGCAGGATCTGCACCATGCTTCCCGTTTTCTCATCGATCTCCTGGTAGCGGAAGGGATCGGGACACTGATTATTGGCAAGAATGATGGCTGGAAGCAGGAGATGAACCGGGGTTCGAGGACCAATCAGAATTTTGTGATGATCCCTCATGCCCGTTTCATCCAGATGCTGCAATACAAAGCTGAGCAGGTCGGCATTCGCGTGATTCTGACCGAAGAATCCTACACGAGCAAGGCCAGTTTCCTGGATCGTGACCCCCTGCCAGTCTACAAAGCAGGGGATAGCACTGAGTACCAGTTTAGCGGCACGCGCATCAAGCGGGGTTTGTATCGGGCATCGGATGGGCGGCTGATCAATGCGGATATCAACGGCGCGAGCAATATCGTGCGAAAAGGAGCTCCTGATGCCTTCGGGTCGGAGGGAGTAGAGGATGGGAAAGGGAAGGTTCAGTCGCCGGTAGTCCATCCCGTGAGGATTGTCATTCCCCTCACGAAACCTGAAC
>CAXUEY010000034.1:0-21613 GCA_964250225.1 uncultured Ktedonobacteraceae bacterium
GCGTTTGGAGTGTCAAAAAAGGAAACCTTTTTTGACACTCCAAACGCTGTTTTTATAACCGATCTTATTGAAAAGTTACTTTTTCCAACCATGCAGCTAACTGTTGCTTCGTCATCTCGCCATTCGCTACTGCCATCATCACTTTATAATGTTCCTGGTCGTTCACGGAAAAATTGAAGCCATTCAAGTTAAGGAACAGGAACATAACGGCATAAGCTGTGCGCTTATTTCCATCAAGAAAAGGATGGTTCTTGCAGATATGAAAACCGTAAGCTGCTGCCATCTCATATATTGTGGAATGCAAAAATTCGCCAGCGAATTGAGCTGATGGCATATGCAGAGCAGAATCAAGCAGTGGAGCATCGCGTAAACCGGATGCTCCACCAAATTGATCTATCAGGTCATCGTGAATGTGTATGACCACAGACATAGGAACAAATTGAATCATGCACGCATAAACTAACTATCAGCTAACATACGAAGCACATTCCGCAGGCGAGGTTCAATCTTTTTATATTGCTTCCACGCCTTTTCTGCTAATTTTTCATCTAGAGCATATATGAGCTTTTGTTCCGAGACGGTATTTTTTTTTGTAGCAGGGCTATTTGCCTCAGTCGAAGCTAGCTGCTCCTGTTTGTTTTCGCTCATAGGTTTGCCCTTTTCTAAGCTGGATGAACTGCCGGATAAGCCATTTGTCATGTTCAACTATAATCGATAGCGCAGAAAAATGCAAATTTTTAGGCTGTTGTAGGTAGCTCTACTCTACTCAGGATTCCTGATGCATAAAACCTTGTAATCCGGGGAAATCCTTTAAAATCTCGTCGGTGACGCCCGGAGGCAGGGGTAGGAAGATTCCCGTGGCCTCTGCCAGGATTGTGCTCTCATCGTGGGCCAGCGTCAGTACGCCTCTGGCCTGGAGCATGCGTCGGCGCGCGCTTTCGAGGGTGGCGCGCACACGTAGCAGCGGGCCAAAGGGTACATAGCGGCGATACCTCACTTCTAGCTTGCCCGTCATGGTCCATTCCGGGTGGGTGCTCAGCAACGAGGTGCGGCCCAGGGTCTCATCGAGCACCGCGGCCACGATTCCGCCGTGCAGCACGCCCGGAAAGCCCTGATGCTCCTCACGCGGCTGAAAATCGGCCACGATGCTCCCCTCTTCCTGACGAAACACGAGCTTCAGCCCGAAGGAATTGCGCTGCCCACAGACAAAACAGCGTTGATAATCGGTGGTGTCATTTAGTTCCATGCATTCGATTGTAGCATGTTCAATGGCTCAGTTGCAATGTTCTGACCGAGTTGCGCGAGCCAACACCTCCTGATACACCCGCTCATGTTCATCCAGCATCCTCTCAAGCGTAAAATGCGCCTCCACACGCGCTCGGCAGCGGGTGCGTGAGATCGTGGCGAGGCTGCTAACCAGCGCGGCGGCCTGTGCGCAGTCGTCTGGTTCGACCAGAAAACCGGTTTCGCCGTGGCGGATGATCTCTGGCATGGCTCCCCGGCGAAAGGCGATGACTGGCGTACCCGTTGCCATCGCCTCAACTGGCGTCAGGCCAAATGGCTCGTCCCAGGCGATGGGACAGAGCAGGGCGCGCGACTGCCCCATTAGCGTCCACAGCTCTTCCCTGGCGAGCTGGCCGCGATAGATGACGCGTTGGCCTGACCGCGCTATTCTCGGTTGGATGCGCTGTGTATAATAGCCCTGGTCGTAGATGCCGCCAGCGATGAGCAGTGGACAATCAGCTTGCTCAGCAACGTCAAGCGCGGCCTCCACGCCTTTTTCGGGCGCGATTCTGCCCGCGAAGAGTAATGGCGCATCTTGCTGTGCAAGCGGCCGGAAAGGGATTGCCTGCACATCGACGCCGTTGTAGATCACATAATCAATGGGGGTGTAGGGCGCATAGGTGTGCGCGCAACTGTGCGAGACGGTGAGCAGGGTCAGGGGGTGTCCCTGCTGGTCCAGCACACGCAGGAACTCGTTGATCTCGCTGGCGACGGCTGGCAGGTGCAGGGTGTGCAAAATGGGGAGGTGACTCACCAGCGCGCTACAGGCGTAGGCGGGCCAGTCGAAGGCGTGGATGTGAACAAGGTCAAATTCACTACTGCGCCTCTGCAAACGCAAAAAGATTTCCAGGAAGCAATTGGCCTGCGCGAAAAAACCCGCATCGGCACTGCTCTCTCTGGCCGACGTGGAGAAGCTGGCCGGATGGACGCTCTCAGGCACGACGATGCTCTCGATCTCGACGCCCTCCACCTGCGAGCCTGCGCGGGCAAAGAGCGTGACAGCGTGTCCTCGTTGCTGCAAGCCACGCGCCAGGTCCGCCAGCAGTGCCTGCGCGCCTCCGATGTATGGTTGGGCCAGCGTCGAAACCAGGGGCGCAACCAGCGCGATTCTCATATCTTGCCCTCTCTCACTGTGGTTCTGGTGGATGGTGCTGACTCAATCGGTACCATCCGCCTTACCAGCGTTGCCGCGAAGATCGCACGTGCAAAGTTCGCGCATCCTTCTCCAAAGATGATATCATCACCCGCGCAAAGTCAACAACGTATGCAGTATAATTAAGAAGAAGAACTCAACAAAATTTTTCTCTAGCCTGGAGAAACGAGAGAATAGCTCTGCAGGAGGCCGCTCATGGCATGGTTCGCATTACTGCTCGCCCATTTATTGATGCTTTTTCTGATTATTGGGGTACCTATTCGTGGCGCGCAACGCTATCGCGTGCTGATGAGGCGTCTCGCGCGTCATCCAGAGTTGCGCTTCAACTTTTATGTGAAAGGGATACTCTCGCAGTGGCTGATGGTGCTGCCGCTGGTTGTGATTGTCTTCGGGCTGGGCTGGTCCTGGTCGGTGCTCGGTTTGCAGGGTCCGAACGATAGCCTGCTGGCAAAATTGTGCGTGGGATTCGCTGTACTGCTGGTCCTCACTTTCTATGTGCAGGTTTTCTACATTCGCCGCCTCTCGCGCACGTCTGAAGGGATGGCGCATTTACGTCAGAGCATGTCGGGGCCGCTGCATCTGCTCCCGCGCAGTCAGAAAGAGCGCGCAGTCTGGGTACTGCTCTCGCTGACCGCTGGTTTCTGCGAGGAGTTGCTTTATCGCGGCTTTATGCCCGCGTACCTGGATCACATTTTTCCAGGCATGCAGTTATGGTTGGCGATTGTGATTGCTGCTGTGCTCTTTGGGATTGGGCATCTCTACCAGAAGCTCAGCGGCGTGCTGGGTACGGGCCTGATGGGCCTGGTCTTTGGCCTGCTCTACCTCTTTACCGGCAGCCTCATCCTACCGATGATTGTCCACGCGCTGTTCGATCTGCGCCTGCTTTTTATCAACACCCCGGCGATCCTGGACGCGCCTGAAGAAGCTCCAGACGCGGCTCCAGTCTCGTAGGGGCGCGTTGTGCATGACTACACGTGGCTAAAGCCCACGCCCAGCACGTAGGTGATGACCGCTTCGATGGCGCCCACAACCGTCATCTCAGCACCGCTGTGCAACCACGAGCGGCCCGTCACCAGCGTCTTAGCCGCGCCCACCGCGAAGTGAGCCACCAGGCTGATGCCAGCGGCGGCAAGAATCGCCGCGAAGCCTTGCATAAAGAAGAATGGGATGATCGGGATAAAGGCGCCCAGGCCAGTGGAGACCATCGCAGAGATAGCTGAGAGCCACGGATTGGGGAAGCTCTCTTCGGAGAGGCCCAGTTCTTCGTGCGCCATTGTGCGCAAGAATTGCTCCGGCTGTTCCGCGAGTCGATTGGCCAGGAGATTGGCCTCTTCTTCGGTAAAGCCCTTCAACTGATACATTAGCGAGAGCTCTTCACGCTCCTCTTCGGGGTCTTCCGCGATTTCGCCGCGTTCGCGTTCGATCTCGGCCTCGTAGATCTCACGCTGGCTCTTGGTGGCTAAATAGGCTCCCGAACCCATCGAAAGCGCGCTGGCCAGCATGCCCGCCAGACCGCTGATGAGTACCAGGTGGCTGCCCGCCGCTCCTGCCGCTCCTGTAGCGCCCGCGACACCGCTGACAATTCCGAAGACCGCGCCCAGACCGTCGTTGGCGCCGTAAATCGCGTCCCCCAGCCAGCCGCCGCCGCGTTTGTGCCAGCGTTCGCGACGCAGCATCACATCGAGCATGCCCTGGGGACCAATGGGGCTGATGATCTCACGGATTACCCGCCCATGACTCTCCTCTTCGCGGCGCACCTCACGCAGCATGCTCTGGGCCTCGCTATCGTTGATGCTGCGCGCCTGGGCCTCGTAGCGCGCAATATCGCGATCCTCCTCACCCTCCATCTGGCGCAGCGCGGCCTCCGTTCCCACCTGGCGCCGCAGCCAGCCTTTCACCCGCGCATGCAACGAACGTTGCTCCTGGGGAGCTATGGCACCCAGTTCAGCCAGCTTGCGCTCCCACTTCTGCGCGTGGCGTTCTTCAGCCTCGGCCAGCTTGAGCAGGACACGCTGCCGCGCCTGATCCTTCTCGCGCGCGGCCAGATGGCGATAGGTGTGCATGCCCTCGACCTCACGCTGCCAGTTCTGGTTGAGCGCTTCAATCAGATCGTGCTTGGTGGCCTCCTGCAATGGTTGCACGCCCACGTCTCCATTGCTGGACGCGCCACCATGCATCTCTATCTGGTCGGTATCTTTCTCTATGCTCATAACTCGCTCCTTACCTGACAATTCTGACAGCGCCCATAAATACGCACCTCATGCGAACCCATCTCAAGGCCCGTCGCACGCGCTGCCTGCTCCAACGCCTCGCGCGGTAGTTCGATCTCCATCGGCACATCCATTAACGCGCCACATTCTGTGCAGAAGGCGTGATCGTGACGATGCGTGCGGGCATCGTAGCGCGCGCTTTCGCTGCCATAACCCCATACCTTAATCGTGCCCTGCTGCGCAAGCTGGTGAAGGATGCGATAGACCGTCGCCAGCCCGATTCTGGGGCGGGTGTGACGGACCTCCTCGTAGACCTCCTGCGCCGTCGGGTGGCCCGTGCTCGCCTGCAACACCGCCAGCACCGCGCGCGCATTCTTGTTCAGTAGATCTTCCATAGTCGCCTGTCCTAATATTAGGGTGTCCTAATAATGAGAACGATTCTCATTCTGGGTAGGAGCAGTGTACAACATGGGAGAAAGGGGGTCAAGGATAGAGCAGAGAAGCGTATTTGCCGCCGATTCAACGTGTCCTACCAATCCTCTCAGTATAGTTAAATTTTTGTGGGAAAGCCGTTGATATCAGAAGGGATAGAAAAAATACGAGCGAGATTTTTCATGCAAGACGATCAAGACAATTCAGCCAGATCCTCCACGCGTCCGCGCCTGGCCCGGACGCGTTTTGTGGAGCTTCAACAAGGCCAGCGCACAACGCGTCCGCTCTCCATGACCGGCGACCTGCGTGGTGAGCCTGCCAGCAGTAGTGGCACTCTCCCGAAACGCGCCGCGTCAACGGGGAAACTCTCCTTGCGCGAGGGTGGGCCGGTGTCGCTACGAGAACGCAGCGTCGCGCATCTCATGCAATTGAGCGGCATGTTGCGACCACTCCACGCTGCCAACGCTACCCAGGACGCGGCAGAGGCTGAAGAAGATGGTTACTGGCCGTTGGGCATTCAGCAGGCCGGTCCGCTACCTCTGATCAATATGTACGGTCGCGAACCGTTTGGGCGCACACTGCCTCGCGCCGTGCCGCTGGTCACACCCACCGACGGCGCGCCCGAACGCCCAACCTGGCAGCGCCTGCTCATGGCTCCCGCGTCTAAAATCTCGTTTGGCCTGCTCATTGGCCTGGGCCTGCTCTATCTCGCCTCGCTTTTCGTCAACCTGGCCGCCACCCTGAGCTTGCTGAGCACGCACCTGCTCACACCACAGGGCATCGGGCTGGGCCTGCTCGCGGGCCTCGTTTTGCTGCTAGGGCAGACTCTACGTAGCCTGCGTTGGAAACTGTTCCTGGACCCCGTTGCCCAGGTTGGCGCGCTCAAGATCATCGGCCTCTATCAGGTGGCGGCTTTGCTGAATTTCCTGCTGCCACTACGTGCCGGAGAAGCCGCGAAAAGTCTGGCCCTCAAACGCATCGCCAATATTCCGATCAGCAAATCGCTCCCCACCGTGGCTATTGATAAAGTGTTGGACCTCCTGCCCGCGCTGATCATCCTGGTACTTGTGCCTGTACTGGGCATCCCTATGAACCTCCAGCTCTGGATCGTGTTTGGCGTGGGTGCTTTTCTGCTACTGATCCTGCTGCTTGTGAGCGGGCTGCTGGCCTGGAAACGGCCAGTGGCACTCAAGCTGCTACGCGTTTTGTTAGGACTGCTGCCCAGAGTGATCAGTAACAAAATTGAGGGCTTTGCGACCGGCTTTGGTGATGCGCTACTGGCGGGCGTCACTCAGACACGGGTGGTATTCCCCGCCTTGCTGTTGGCGGCGCTGGCGGCTCTGTGCGATGGCCTCTTCGTCTTGCTGGCCTTCGCAACCATCGGCACATCCATCCCATTCGCAACCGCGCTTGCTGGCTCTACCCTCAGCACACTCATCGCGGTGCTGCCCACGCCGCCGGGCCAGCTCGGTAGCCACGAAGTGGTGGGCCTGCTGATCTTTAGCGGCCTGTTCGGTCTGTCCACCAATGCTGTGGGCGCCATGTATATCTTCTCGCATCCCTGGACGGCCCTGCTGCTCGCCATCGGCGGCGTGGCCAGCATGCTCGCGCTGGGTCTGACCATGAACAACGCCATACGCCTGGTGGGCAAACCGCAGAAGCTCGCCGGCACCTCTGCTTGAAAAACTACCCTCGAACGCTGAAAAGGGGAAGTTGCACTGTGGACCGTGCAACTTCCCCTTTTCAGCGTTTTGGAAGATGAAAATCCCCGACAAAATATGCTTCTACATATAACTTTTTTCGCCATGTGTACTATAAAAATACAAGCAAAAACGCGCGAAACTTCAGATAGAGATATCGCCAAAAATTCTGGTGAAGGAGCCTTGTGGCATGCAAGCAAAGCCAGCACACCTGTTGCTACCTGTTTCAATTTTCATGACCTGCACCGTTCTGAGCGTACTCTTCGGTGCGTCCTTACTCGCCTGGAGCGGCTCAGCGAGCGCTTCTCCAGCGGACATGACCTTCTCAGCGCACACCATTGAGGCGCGGCCAATTATCCGGGATATTCCACCGGGGCTGCCAGGGAGCACACCTGCCGGAAATAAAGCCGTGCAATTCCCCTGCCAGAGCAACAACCGTGCCCTGCGTATGCGCTGTTACGGTCCTTATCAGATCCGTCAGGCGTATGGCGCGACGGCGCTGCTGGCGAAGAATATCACCGGTAAGGGCAGCACAATCACGATTATCGACGCCGATGGCAGCCCGACCATTCAGCAAGATCTGCACACCTTCGATACCGCGTGGGGCCTGCCTGATCCCACCTTGAACGTACTAACCCCCTTTGGCATCGTCGGCTCGGATAGCACCTGGCGACCAGAAGTTTCGGTGGATGTGGAATGGGCGCACGTCATGGCCCCCGGAGCCGCCATCAATTTGATTATTTCGAGAACGAGCCACGATGTGGATCTCTACAACACGCTCAAATACGCCGTCAACCACAATCTGGGTGATGTCATCTCCCTGAGCTTTGGCGAAAACGAATCCTGCGCAGACAGCCTCTTGCGGCGCGCCGTGCATCAGGTCTTGCAAACCGCCGCACAGAAACGCATCACCGTTCTGGCCGCTACCGGCGACTTCGGCTCCGCTCAATATACCTGCGATAACTCCGCGCTCCAGCAAGCGGTCGCCTTTCCCGCGGATGATCCGCTGGTCACCGCCGTGGGTGGAACTACTTTAGCCGCCGACGCGGTGAGCGGGCAATATAGCGGCGAAATAGCCTGGAATGAGGCGGACACATTTAGCAAGGCTGGCGGCGGCGGCTTCAGTAAATTCGACGCGCTTCCCACCTACCAAAACGGCGTGACCGGCCAGACGGAGGGCAGGGCCGTTCCCGATATCTCCCTGAATGCCGCGATTAATGGCGGCGTGCTGGTCTATCAGACGCAGGAGTCCGCGAAGAATCCGCCTGTGACCGTGATCGGCGGCACAAGTGTCGGGACGCCTGAAATAGCTGGGATGATCGCCGATGGCGTACAAATGGCCGGTCATCGTCTGGGCTTGCTCAACCAGACGATCTACCAGCTTGGCCAGGGCAAAAATTACGCTCAGCTCATGAACGATATCGTATTCGGCACCAATATCTTGCGCGCCTCCGACATCCCTGGCTACGCAGCCCGCCGGGGCTGGGATGCCGTCACCGGCTGGGGCTCGCCCAAGCAGGCCGAGCTGTTCCTGCAAGCCCTGATTGGCAGCCCGGCCAGCCCTCCGCCAGTCAACACGCCAGTGACGCCACCAAACAAATCACCAGTTGGTACGCCGGTAAATCCACCGATCAACATTCCAGTCAGTACGCCGGTAAGCTCACCGACCGGTACGCTAAAAAGTCCGCCGGTCAGTACTCCAATTGCAGCAGAACAGGCAAAGCTCCGCCCGGCCCCAGGGCGGGCACAAGGGACAATCCTATTTAAATAAGAAGAACCATACAATCTAAAAACTGACCGGTAGGTCACAAGAAGGAGCCAGCGGTAGAGGATTACCTGCTGGCACATCTTGTCAGCAAGCTCCAAATGGCGTAGTCTATTACCACACAAAAAGTGGAGATAAATCAATGTTATATTTAGTTGCCACGCCGATAGGCAATTTGCAGGATATCACCCTGCGCGCGCTCACCATCTTGCGCGAGGTTGATTACGTTGCCAGCGAGGACACGCGCAAAACGGGCCTATTGCTCAAGCATTTTGAGATCTCGAAGCCGCAGATCTCATTTCACGAGCACAACGAGCAGCAAGCGGGGCAGCGCATCGAAGACCTGCTCAGACAGGGTAGCTCGGTAGCCCTCGTCACAGACGCGGGCACGCCGGGTATCGCCGACCCCGGTTTTACGCTAGTGCGCCGCGCTATCCAGGCTGGACTTGAGGTCACGATGATCCCAGGCGCCACAGCCTTTGTCATGGCGCTGGTGCTCTCCGGCCTGCCCGTACATAGCTTCACCTTCCGCGGCTTCCCACCACGCAAGCCCGGCCAGCGCCGCCGCTTCTTCGAGATCGACCAGCACGCGCCCCACACCCTTATCTACTACGAAAGTCCCCATCGCCTGGAGGCCTTCCTGCGCGACGCTTTAGAGGTTTTCGGGGACCGCGAGGCTGCTCTAGCCGGCGAACTCACCAAAATGTTCGAGTCGGTCACACGCAGCCCACTCTCCACCCTGCTGGAGTCCGCGCAAGAGGGGAAGCTGAGGGGTGAGTATATTGTCGTCATTGCGGGAGAAGAGGCGAAGAAGATGGAAAGAGAGCGGAAGGTGTGGGAAGAGGATGATGAAGATGGGGAGGCAATCGAACGATGAGTAACAGGCAGCGAGAGCAGTTGACCATCCGCGAAGTCACACGAGAGAATTGGCAGGACGCATTACGCATGGCTGTACATCCTGAGCAGCAACGCTTTATTGCGGAGGTTGTTCCAATTGCGGCCATCGCCCTGGCCAAAGCCTATATTCGCCCAGGGGGACTTCTCTGGCTGCCCTACGCGTTCTATGCTGGGACCGAGATGATCGGCTTCACAACTCTGGCCTGTGATCCAGATAGCTCGGATAATTACTGGATCTTCCACTTCTTCATTGATAAAGAGTATCAAGGCCAGGGATACGGCAAACAAGCGTTGCGGCTGTTTTTGGTATCCTGGACATCTTTCATCCTTTTCTTCGTGCCTCCCCAATATAAAAGGACCAGCCTGCAAAGCTGGTCCTTTTATATTGGGGATAAGCAACGCTTAAATCCCCATCACCTTAATCAGCTCTTCAACCGCGTTCGCTGAGTGGCGCAGTTGGGTCTGCTCATTCTCGTTCAGTTCGATCTTGATAATCTCTTCCACGCCCTTCGCGCCCAGTTTCACGGGCACGCCGATGAAGAGGTCTTTGATGCCGTATTCGCCTTGCAGATAGACCGTGCAGGGCATAATCATCTTCCTGTCGAGCAGGATCGCATCGATCATTTGCAGAACCGAGGCCGAGGGCGCGAAATAGGCGCTACCGGTGCCGAGCAATTTGACGATCTCAGCACCGCCATCGCGCGCGCGCTGCACGATCTGCTCGATGCGCTCGGCGGAGATCATTTGCGAGATCGGCACGCCACCCACGGTACACATGCGAGCCAGCGGCACCATTGTATCGCCGTGGCCACCCAACACATACGCCTGTACGTCACGCACGGACACGCCGACCTCCTGCGCGATAAACGTGCGGAAACGCGCGGTGTCCAGCACGCCGGCCTGACCAATCACACGCTCGCGGGGGAAGCCGCTGACCTTCAGGGCCAGCTGCGCCATTGCGTCCAGCGGATTGGAGACCATGATAATTATGCTGTTGGGCGAGTGTTTGGCCACTTGCTCGGTGACTTGCGTGATAATCTCCTGATTCCTTTTCAACAGGTCATCGCGCGACATACCTGGTTTGCGCGGAAAGCCAGAGGTGATGACGACAATATCAGAATTGGCGGTGTCGGCGTAGTCATTGGTGCCAGTCACCAGCGAGTCGTAGCCCAGCACGGGGCCAGCTTCCAAAATATCGAGGGCTTTGCCCTGGGGCATGTTGGGCACGATATCAAACATCACGACATCGGCGTAATCGCGCTCTGCCAGGCGTTGGACGAGGGTACTGCCCACAAAGCCCGCCCCGATCACCGTAATTTTACTGCGCATGAGTGTCTCTTCTCCTTATGCTATATGCTCTTGCGACGAAGCAGCTTCGTCGTTGAAGAATAATTCATCCAGCAAAATTATAGCACCCGCCGAGCAGAGCGAGCAAAAGAGAACGACGAGCAAGGCGTTCGCTCGCTCTGGATGAGAAACTTCGCGCGCACCCGAAGGCCAATTTCTGGGGCTTCAAGAACCACACTAGAAGGTTTTGAGAACGTTGACAGTGCATCGTTTTATCATGTATACTCCGTTCAACGTAGTATCGTCAAACGTACTACGTTGAACGGGCAAATTTTTGTTGGGAGCAGATTGTTATGGATACGTTCAACCTGGGCCGCTTCTCTAATCCGCCTATGCTTATTCTGGCGAGTCTGGCGGGCAGCCCCAAGCACGGGTACGCCATGATGGAGGATATTGAGGGCTTCGCGGGCGTACACCTGGGGCCAGGTACCCTGTATGGGGCCATTGCGCGCATGGAGGCGCAGGGGCTGATCGAGCCGCTGCCAGCCCAGGAGCGCCGCCGCCCCTATCGTTTAACGGCCAGTGGGATCGCTTTTCTCCAGGAGGAACTCAGCAGATTGGAGACGTTTGCGAGTATGAGTTTGCAAAGGTTGGCAACTTTATGAACATCCAACGTTATCTGCTGCGCCTCTATCCACGCACCTGGCGTACACGCTATGAGGATGAGGTGCTGGCCATGCTGGAGCAGCGCCCACTCTCCGTCATTGATGGCGTAAATCTCTTTTTTGGCGCGCTTGATGCCCGCTTGCATCCGCATCTGTGTACAAGCGGTATGTCACTCTACGAAAGGATTCTGGCTATGTTTGTTACGCTCCGCCGCTCGGTACTCACGATTTTCTGTACCTATATCGTCTTTATTCTCGCCGGCCTGGGCTTTCAGAAAATGACCGAGTACGAGGATTTTCAGGCAGCGGCTCGCCTGCACAGCGTTGTGGGCCTCTCTTATAACCTGGTTGTCGTTGGCGCAGGCGTGGCGTTGCTGGCTGTGCTGATCGGCGGTCTGCCTGTAGGGGTCGCGATCATCAGGTCGGCCCTTGCGCGCAAACGCTTCGGCCCGCTGTTCCTGCTGGCAGTTCCCCTTCTGGCCTTCCTGGTATTCCTGGGCACGACATTACTGCTGGAGAGAATAGACCATCCGGGCGCACAGGCAGTCACACAATCTTTTCTCCACCGGGGTCTCTTCTTTGGGATGCTGCTCGCGGCGGCTATCGTCAGCCCTGCCGCGTTGTGTCTTGCAGTGGTGCGCAGCGAGATTCCTGAGAAGTTGCTGCGTTTCGCGCTGCTCGCATTTGCGGTGGCAACCATCGCAATGACGCTAATCCTGGCAGCGACGGTTATCTGGGGACTTGGTCTGCACAGTAGTGTCCCGCAGCTTTTCGCGGGCAATGGGGGAGTTTTGGGAACGAGTACCGCCGGCTCATGGCTCAACATTGTCATCGAGATGGCCATTGCAACGGGCATTGCCATTGTCTCGCTGATACGCGGCCTCTCGGCCCGTTCCGCTCTACGCAACTCCGCAGCCTGAATAAGCCGTCACCAGATGATTGTGTGGCCTGTTCTTTTAGACAGGCCACACCCGAACAGGATTGCTGATCGCCAATACATCGCGACTTTACAACGACATCCTGTTGACGGATCGTCATGTCTAAAATCTCTTCACATATGATGTAAAGGAGTATACTATGCAAGCAAAACATGCCTCAATAGAGGGAACAGGCACAGCGCCTTCACAGACTGGCGAAACCGTGTTGCGCACTTACGATTTAACCAAACACTATGGCACGCGAGTAGCCGTCAATCGGCTCAAGCTGGAGGTTCGGCGCGGCGAGATTGTGGGCTTTCTTGGCCCCAATGGGGCCGGGAAGACCACCTCGATCCGCATGCTGCTTGGCCTGATCGAGCCGACTGCTGGTTGGGTGGAACTCTTCGGGCGCCCTCTCGTCACCGAACGCGCCGCGCTGCTGCCGCGCATCGGCGCGTTGGTGGAAACGCCAGCTCTTTATCTGCATCTAACGGGGCGCGAAAATCTCCAGGCTGTGGGCGCGCTACTGGGTGGCGTGCCACGTCAGCGCATGGATACTGTACTGGAGCAGGTCGGCCTGCACGCACGCCAGAAGGATCGGGTGCGCAAGTATTCGCTGGGCATGAAACAGCGCCTGGGTGTGGGGATTGCCCTGCTCAATAACCCTGATCTGCTGATCCTCGACGAACCTGCCAACGGACTTGATCCCGCCGGTATAGTCGAGATGCGCGATCTCATGCAGCGGCTGGCCAATGAAGGCAAGACCGTCTTCCTCTCCAGCCATCTGTTGGGCGAGGTTCAGCAGATTTGCTCACGCGTCGTCTTTCTCAATGCTGGCAATCTCGTTGCTGACAAGACCGTCGAGGAACTGACGCGCGGCCAGGGCGAATACGCGGTCCAGCTTGAACGTCCCCAGGAGGCGCTGGCTCTGCTCCAACGGCAACCCTGGGGAGCGAGTGCGCGCCTGGATGGTGCTGGAGCGTTGATAACTCCGGCGCCTCAACAGAGTGGGCGCGATCTCTATACTTTCTTGAGCCAGGCTGGTTTCGCGCCTGAAAGTCTCGCACCCGCCACGCAGAACCTTGAAGAGGTCTTTTTCTCGCTGATCAACACGCACGAAGGGGATAAATAACCATGAACACGTCTATAATCGTCGCCGCGCCGGACGCCATCTCTCAGCCCGCCACGCGGGTCAGTTTTCTGGGAGCCATGCGTGGTGAGTTTCTGAAAATCGCGCGCCTTTTCTGGGTGATGCTGGTGATTTTGACTGTGGGCTTTCTCGTCGCGTTCTGGCTTGGGGCCATCTCGCCAGATGTAAAAACCGATTTGCAACATACGCCCCTGCATTTCTTCTACTATTCGATGGAGAGCAATCTGGTCGTTCTGCGCATCCTCGGTGGCATCTTCCTGCTGGTGCTGACCTCATTCACTATCGGGCGCGAGTATCAGTATGGCACGATTCGCATTCTGCTGGCGCGTGGCGCGGGCCGTGTACAACTGCTGCTCGCCAAGCTCGCCACATTGGCTCTACTCACCCTGGCGCTGCTGGTGATGTTTACCCTGCTGACAGCGCTGCTCACCTGCGTCGTGATGCTCGTCCTGGTCGGGAACCTGAACGCGCTCAGTGCTCTAACAGCGGCCTTTTGGTTAAATATCGGGATCGACCTACTCACTGTTGCCATCAGTATGGGCGCGACGATTCTGCTAGCTGGAGCCATGAACGCCCTGGCGCGTTCGCTCACCCTCGGCCTGAGCATCTCGCTGATCTGGTTTCCTCTTGACAACATTGCCACGCTGCTTCTGAACACGCTCGCACACGTAACTCGGAACGATTTCTGGCATACCGCGACCACCTACTTGCTTGGGCCGCTTCTCAACCGTCTCCCAAGCATACTTCTGCCCGCAGAGGCCCGCAGCGGATTTGAGTCCTTCGGGAGCGGGCCATTGTCTTCCCTCAGTGCTCCCCATGCCCTGTGGGTCATTGGCGCCTACGCACTGGTCTTCTATATGCTCGCGCTCGTTCCGACGTGGAAACGCGATGTCAAAGAGTAAAAGTACATCCTTCTAGCGACTAAAACCACCGGGGAGGAGCTTCACTTGCTGTACCGTCAGATCTTAGGGCAACAGCGGCGAGTGAAGCTCCTCCCGGAGCGCCTGCAAAGGCCTTCATCAGCGAGCGCGAGCGGCGGCGCGCACATAAAGGATGATCGTTACGATCAGTACGAGCACAATGGCTGGCACGATCAACAGGATGAAGCCTGCCGAATGGCTCTGCGCAGCCTGGATCAGAAGCCATTGCAGGACGCAAAACATCCACACCAACTCCAACGTGAGAAAGCGCATGAGCAGGCGTGCAAGAGTGTACTGCCGCGGCGCGTTCTCCACCGTAATCGGCCAGGGATAATTGTAGCGGTGCGGGTAGCGGGTCAAGAAAGTTAGCAGAACCGTCAAGCAGATGGCGACAATGGGCAGAAACACCAGGCTCGCTTTGCCTCCATAGGCATTGGGTACACCTGAAAGGCCATAATGCGTTGGAACGGTGGTTGGAAGCGTGAAGTAACCCCAAATAGTCAGCGCGATCACAGCGACGATCCCAAGCACAGTCAACGCCTCAAGCAGCGTCTCTAACGACGTGCGCGGAAGATGCAGTATCGGACGAGAGCGGTTTCTCATAATGAGTCTCTCCTTCTTCATAAATTCTTTTCTCACAGAGGGAATACTATGGTAAACGAAAGATGAGGCGCAGGATCAAATATATTCTTTTTACCCCATCAAATGCGAACGCGTGGAGACAATATACGTCCACACGTTCACATTTCTGGGTGTTTCTATACTATATCTATATACTAGAAAAATAGCTGTCTGCTGGCTCATTTAAAGTAATGGAGACCGATTGTGAATTTTCTCACCACACCTGGCAAACGTCTGTTTCTGACGGGCGATGAAGCGGTAGCACGGGCGGCTCTGGAGGTTGGTGTGGATGTGGTGACCGGCTATCCTGGCAATCCCAGCACCAAGACGATTACGGCCCTGCTACCCCTGGCCGGAACCTATGGGATGACGGTGGAGTGGAGCGTGAATGAGAAAGTTGCTCTGGAGGTCGCGGCAGGCGCGGCCTGGGCTGGCAAACGCAGCCTGGTGACGATGAAGATGTCAGGCATCAACGTCATGGCCGATTCGCTACTCTCCATCGCGCATAGCGGTGTGCGTGGCGCGCTGGTCATCTACGCGGTGGATGATGTAGGCACCTACTACGGTATGGTTGAGCAGGACTCGCGCCACTACGCTCACCTGGCCAGTCTACCCCTGCTCATGCCCGCGAACCCGGAAGAGTCCTACGCGCTGGCCCTGCTGGCCTTCCGGGTTTCACACACAACGGGCGCGCCGGTCTTGCTGCTGACAACCACCGCTGTGGCCAACGCGATCACCACGATGAAGGTGGGCAGTCTGGAGCGGCGGCCAGTGAGTTCTCCAGCCCATTTCGAACGCGATCTGGCAAAATTCACCAAAGCCACGCCGCAGTGGTGTCTGGAGCAGCACGCCGATGCCCTGCGCCGCCTGGAACACGCGGGTACACTGTGCGCGCAGGCCGAGGGGGTCAACCGCGTTATAGCTGCCACTTCCGGGCAGGCGCGTCTGGGTATCATCGTAGCGGGGGTCAGCGCGACTTATCTGGAAGAGTTGCGTCGCCGTGCTCCTGAACGTTATCAAGAGGTCGCTGTGCTGAAAATTGGCCAGGTGCATCCGTTGCCCCATCAGATGTTGCGCGAATTTTTGCGCAATATGCAGCACGTGCTGGTGCTGGAAGAGCTGGAGCCGCTGATCGAGACCGAGGTGCTGGCTGAACTGGCTGAGATGGGACACGTCGCGGTAGTCCACGGCAAACGCCAGGGCGAACTGCCGCGTGTGGGCGATTATTCTGTGGAACTGGTTGAACAGGCGTTGGAGATACTGGTAGGCGGCGCGACGATGGGGAACAAGGATGAGGGTGGGCGCCAGGCGCAGGTGCCAGAGGCCAGCGCCGGTGGGCGCGAGCGCCAAACGCAGGCGCCGGAGGCAAGCGCCGGTGCTACACGCAAGGGGATGGGGTGGCGAGCACCTCGCATGGCGCCATGGCGGCATGATGACAAACAGGCTATGCATAGAGATCGTGCTAGCCAGCCAGCGCAAATGTTGTTGCCGATGGCGCGGGCGCTGGAGTTCTGTCCGGGTTGCCCGCACCGTATGAGCTATTACGCGCTCAATCAAGCAATTGAGCGGCTGGGTTTTACGCGGGATGAGGTGATCACCACCGGAGACATTGGCTGCACGATTATTGGCATGAATGCGCCTCTGGAGACGTGTTGGACCGAGGTTTCGATGGGGGCCAGCATCGGGATCGCGCAGGGTTTGAGGCAAGCGGGCATTGAGAAGCCGATTCTAGCCGCGATGGGCGACGGCACGTTTTATCACAACGGGATCGCCGGACTGCTCAACGCGGTCCAGGCCGGGGTCAACCTGACCCTGCTGATCCTGGATAATAGCCGTAGCGCCATGACCGGGATGCAGCCGGACGCGGGAACAGGCAGGCGCGCCGATGGAGCACAGAGTGCGCGTGCTGATATAGCTCTGCTCGCGCGCGGTTGTGGGGTCGCGCATATTCGTCGCCTTGATCCCTACCAGCTTGAAACGATGATCGAGACGTTACGCGAGGCAATAGAGTATGCCGGCGTCTCGGTGGTCATCGCCGAAGCCCCCTGTACTACGCAGGGCGTGCTGATTCATCCGCAACAGGTGCAGGTAGACCAGCAGGTCTGCCAGGCCGGACGCGCCTGTACGGACACGCCCTGCTACTCGAAGGTTGGCTGCCCCTCGGTGCTGCTCTCGCTGGACGATCTCCAACCACGCCTGAGCATCGATACCACCACCTGTGTCGCCTGTGGGCTGTGCGTCGCCGCCTGCCCCTTCGAGGCCATTCAACCCATCCAGCGCGAGGAGCAGGCGGTTGCAAGCGGTATTGCGTTGAAGAATATGGTACAGGAGTAGAGGGAAAAATGCGCGAAAAAACCACCAATATCGTCGTAATCGGGACTGGCGGGCAGGGTGCGCTGACTATGATGGAGATGCTGGCACTGGCGGGGGAGATGGCGGATCTGGAAGTGCGCGTGCTCTCACGGGTGAGCCTGGCCCGTCTGGGGGGCGCGGGGATCTGTCATATCCGCCTGGGGCCGTCCAGCAGCGCGGCGATCCCTTTGGGCGAGGCCGATCTGTTACTCACGTTGGAGATGAGCGAGGTGTTGCGCGCGCTGCCGCTGGCTCGTGCAGGCGCGCGGGCCTTTGTCAGCACCTATCGCCGCCTGCCCATCGCGGCTGGCGTAGCAGGTGTACGCTACCCCACGCGGGTTGAGATTGCACGAGCGCTGGCGGAACGGGAAATCAGCGCGCTCTTTGTACCCGAACATTTGCCTACAGAGATACATAAGGGTGAGAATGTTCAGCAGGGCAGCCGCGTCAACATGGTCATGCTCGGCGTGTTCTGTGGGGTTGTGGACCTTCTACCTCGCCCGGCGTTGGAAGAGGCTATTGCCCTGCGCCTACCCCGGCTGGCCGAGCAGAATCTGCGCATGTTTGCCAGTGGTTGGCGTTTTGCTAAAAAAGTTCTAGCAGAGAGCACGCCAACTTGACAGTACGCGCGCGGTGGTGCTAGCATGAACGATAGATATCTCTCAAGCAAGTACTCGCCAGTGGGATGCTGCGAGGCGTTTTTGTGTGTAACGCGAGTACGAAAGGAAAAACGTCTATGGAAATGCAGCAGAATGACCTGCTACAAATCTATTATTTTATGCGCCTCACTCGTGAAATGGAGGAGCGCACCCGCAAGCTGTTTCTCCAGGGCAAGGTTGTAGGCGGCGTATATACCGCGCAGGGGCACGAGGCTACCACTGTCGGGGCGGCCACGATGCTGCGCGCGGGGGATTGCATTGTGCCACAACATCGCGATCTAGGCATGCATCTTGTGCGCGGCGGCTCACCACGGGCCGTGATGTGTCAGTGGCTGGCCCGCGGCAACTCGCCGACGCTGGGACGTGATGGGCAGGTGCATATTGGCGATATGCACGCTGGTATTGTGCCAATGATTAGCCTGCTGGGTGAATCGCTCTCGGTTGGCTGCGGCATCGCGCTCACTACCAAACGCTTGAAACGCGCGAGCGTCGTCATGGCCACCTGTGGCGATGGCGCGACGAATACTGGCCAGTTCCACGAGGCCCTGAACTTTGCCTCGGTGCAAAAATTGCCGATGGTCTTTCTTATTGAAAATAATGGCTATGCTTATTCGACTCCCACCTATAAACAATTCGCCGTCAAAGACCTCTCCGAACGCGCCAGTGCCTACGCCATGCCCGGCGAAAGTGTCGATGGTAACGACGTGCTGGCAGTGATGGAGGCGGTGGAACGCGCCATTGAGCACGCACGCAGCGGCAAAGGTCCGGCGCTGGTCGAGTGCAAGACCTTCCGGGTGCGCGGCCACTCTGAAGCCGACAAAGCCGATTATGTCCCCGATGAGTTGCGCCAGGAATGGCTGAAAAAAGACCCGATTCAGCGTTTTGAAGCATATTTGACGCAAAAGCATATTTTGACGGATCAAATAAAGAAAGAAATCGAGACCAGAGTCAAAGCCATCGTCGGAGACGCCGTGGAGTTCGCGGAGAAGAGCCCCGAACCTGATACAGCGACTGTAGCGGAGTATGTATTCGCGCCCGCCGGACCAATCGCGGTGATTGGCAGCCCACAGGCGCGAGATGAGCGTTATGTGAATGCCCTGGACCGGCGGACTGGTCAGTCTTTTAACGCCGTGAGTGAGACACCTTTGACCCTGCCGGAGGAGGTGGGACAGCGATGACTGCAATAACCTATCTGGATGCGATTAGCCAGGCCATGCGCGAGGAGATGCGGCGCGATGAGGCCGTGTTCCTGCTTGGCGAAGATGTGGGTGCCTATGGTGGCGCCTTTAAAGTAAGCGCGGGCTTTATGGAAGAATTCGGGCCAGAACGCGTGATTGATACCCCCATGTCCGAAGCGGCGATTATCGGTTCGGCGGTGGGAGCGGCTCTCATGGGCATGCGCCCGATTGCTGAGATGCAGTATATCGACTTCATCACCTGTGGCTTTGATCAGATTATCAACATGGCCAGTAAGATGTACTGGCGCGTTGGCATGCCAGTACCGATGGTGATTCGCGGCCCCTCTGGTGGTGGCACCAAAGGCGGCCCGTTCCACTCGTCCAGCCCCGAAGCCTGGTTCTTCCACACACCGGGCATCAAGGTTGTCGTGCCTTCGACCACCTACGACGCGAAAGGCATGCTTAAAGCGGCTATTCGCGATAACAATCCGGTGCTGTTTTTAGAACACAAGCTGCTCTATCGCCAGCCTGAGTTGCGCGAGGAACTGCCCGATGACGATTACATCGTACCGCTGGGCAAAGCCATTGTGCGGCGCGAGGGCGAGGATATGACGGTGCTCACGTATGGCGCGATGGTCTACCAGTGCCTGAAGGCAGCCCGATTGCTGGAAGAAGAGGACGACCTGGCGGTTGAAGTGGTGGATCTGCGCAGTCTGACCCCGCTGGACCGCGAGACAATCATGGAATCGGTCAAACATACCAACAAAGTGCTGATTGTGCATGAGGACACGCTGACCGGCGGCATCGGTGCCGAACTGGCGGCGTTATTGGCTGAAGAGTTATTTGAGTACCTGGATGGCCCAATCACCCGTGTGGCCGCGCCAGATGCTCCGTTCCCGTATGCACCTCCGTTGGAGGCAGCTTTCCTGCCCAACGCAGAGAAAATTGTCAGCGCGGCGCGCAAGCTGGCCGCGTACTAAGAGAGACGACGAAGGAGTCGAAAAGCACATGCCAACGCCAGTAAAAATGCCACGTTTGGGCGAGTCGGTTGCCGAAGGAACCATCGGTGGCTGGCTCAAGCAAGAGGGTGATTGGGTCGAACGCGACGAATCGCTGGCCGAGATTATCACCGACAAAATTAACGCAGAACTCCCCTCCCCCGTCGAGGGTCGCCTGGTTAAGATCCTGGTCCAGGCCGACGAGACGGTGCCGGTGGGCACAGATATCGCGATGATCGAAGCCGAAGCCAGCGTTAACGAGACGCCAACACCAGTGGCAGTCCCTGCACCTACAATGCAGAGCGCGACCTCCACGGCAGCGCCGGTTGAGCAAATTGCCGCACCTGCCAGGCAAAGCGCGACCTCTACAGCAGTACCAGTTGCCCAGAGTGCCACACCCGCGAGCAATGGCAGCAGGTTTGACAGCGCACAGACGGGCACCGAAGAGCGACAACGTATTTCGCCGCTGGCCCGTCGTCTGGCTCGCGAGCACGATCTGGACCTCAATGCTATCTCTGGCACTGGCTCTGGTGGGCGTGTGCGTAAAGAGGATATTCTGGCCTTTATCGAACAGCGCCAGACTGCGGCTCCAGCTCCAGCGGCCACACAACCCGCGCCCGCACCAGTGGCGGCTACCCCTGCGGCTCCTGTTGCGCCATATGTTGTGAGTGAGGACGAAGAGGTACAGACGCCCAGCCGCATGCGGCTGGCCATTGCCGAGCATATGGTACGCAGCAAACGCACCTCGCCGCACGCCACAGCCGTGGTCGAGGTCGATATGACCAATATCGCGAAATGGTTGGAGAAGCACAAGGACGAGTTTAAGCAGCGCAATGGCTACAGTATCAGCTTTGTGCCGTTTGTCGTGAAAGCCGTCTGCGAGGGCATCCGCCAGTTCCCACTGCTCAACTCAAGCTGGACGCCCGATGACAAAATCGTCATCAAGAAGCGCATCAACATGGGTCTGGCAGTCGCCACCGACGCGGGCCTGGTCGTGCCGACGATCTACGACGCCGATCAGTACACGCTGGCGGGTCTGGCCAGGCAAATTAACGGGCTGGCTCAGAAGGCGCGCGCGAATAAGCTGACGCTACCAGATATGCAGGGCAGCACCTTTGTCGTGAACAATACCGGCGTCTTTGGCACCGTGATTTCTATTCCGATCATCAACCAGCCTCACGCGGGCATTTTGAGCATGAATGCTGTGGTCAAACGGCCAGTCGTGATCGAGGACGACGCCATCGCGGTGCGTTCGATGATGTACCTGTGCCTCTCGTTCGACCACCGCATCCTGGATGGAGCTGGCTCTGGTGGCTTTATGAAGACCGTGCGCGAGAAGCTGGAGAGCTACTCGCGGGAGATAGATGTGTATTAGCGGTTTATGCTGGTTAGTCGGGGGGCCGCGCGCAACCCCGATAAAAAGCT
>CAXUEY010000034.1:21623-46726 GCA_964250225.1 uncultured Ktedonobacteraceae bacterium
CGACTAACCAGCATAAACCGCTAATACACGGCATACACAAAGGAAAAAGCAATGGCGACCATGATCCCTGAGCGCCGCCCGGAATGGCTGCGGGTGCGCCCGCCAAAGGGTGAGAATTACGAGAATCTGAAGCAGTTGATGCGCAGTAAGACACTGCACACGGTGTGCGAGGAGGCGCGTTGTCCCAATATCGGTGAATGCTGGGGGCACAAGACGGCGACCTTTATGATCCTGGGCAGCGTCTGCACGCGCAGTTGTGGCTTCTGCGCAGTTGCGACGGGTCGTCCACAGGGGCTGGACTGGGAAGAGCCTAAACGCGTGGCCGAGGCCGTGCAGAATATGGGCCTGCGCTATACGGTGGTGACCTCGGTCAACCGCGACGAGTTGCCGGACGGAGGAGCAGGTATCTTCGCCTCGACGATTCGCTGGATTCGCCGCCTGAATCCTGAATGCAAGGTCGAGGTGCTGACCCCCGACTTCAAGGGGGTCTACGACGCGCTGCACGTACTGATCGCCGCGAAGCCGGATGTCTACAACCACAATGTCGAGACTATTCCCAGACTCTACAAGAAAGTGCGTCCCCAGGCGGTCTACGAGCGCTCGCTACAAGTCTTGAAATGGGCCAAAGAGATGAACCCGGCTGCTCCCACCAAGTCCGGTTTTATGCTCGGTCTGGGCGAAAGCTGGGACGAGATCCTGCAAGTCATGCGCGATCTGCGCGAGCATGACGTGGATATCCTGACCATCGGGCAATACCTGCGCCCATCCTTCCAGCACCTGCCTATTCAGCGCTATGTGCCACTGGAGGAGTACGCGGCCTTGAAGGAAGAGGGTAAAAAGCTGGGTTTCCGTCATGTCGAGTCGGGTCCATTTGTGCGTAGCTCGTATCACGCGCACGAACAGGCCGATGGGGCCACTCAGCAGGGATAAATTATTGGGTAACATCCACATGGAGTTCACCTTCTTGCCCCCTTATATGCAGCGCCAGCGCTCGTCTCCGGCGCGGGGGGCGCGGCGGAGGCGACGCTGGTAGGTAATTAAGAATATATGTTAAGTAGCAAGAGAGTGGCCCATTTATGAAAACACAAATCAACGCTATATCGCTGGCATACGATGACCACGGGGTAGGTTTGCCGGTGATTTTCCTGCATGCCTTTCCGCTCAACCGCAAGATGTGGGCGGGCGAACTCCAGGCGCTGCTAGACGATCAAAGCTATCGTCTGATCACACTCGACTGGCGTGGCTTCGGCGAAAGCGAGCTGACCTCATCGGCAGTCAAGCCGGTGATCTCATCGATGGTCCTGCTCGCGGACGATGTGGCCGGGCTGATGGATCACCTGGGCACCCCGCAGGCGGTGCTCTGTGGTCTCTCCCTGGGTGGGTACGCGGCCTTTGCTTTCGCGCGCAAATATCCAGAACGTCTGCGTGGCCTGATTCTGGCCGATACGCGTCCCGGAGCCGATACGCCAGAGGCCCAGGCCAACCGCGAAAACGTGGCTCAACTGGCCGAAAGGGAGGGAACTGGCGCAATTGCCGACTTTCAACTCCCGCGTATCATCTCAGACTACACACGCCAGCACCATCCTGAAGTCGAGAGACGTGTGCGCCAGTTGATCGATAGCGCCACGCCGCAAGGCATCGCCGCCACCTCGCGTGGTATGGCAGCTCGCGTTGATTCCACCGAACTGCTGGCCCATATATCCTGTCCCACCCTGGTCCTGGTAGGCGAAGAGGATGCCCTGATATCTCCCCAGGTGACGCGTGATTATGCCGCGCAGATTCCCGGCGCGCACTTTGTGAGCATCCCCCATGCCGGACATCTCTCCAATCTGGAACAGCCCCGCGCCTTTATTCAGGCGGTGCGTCAATTCCTATCCACGCTCTCCTGAACACACTCCCATGCTCTTCCGAAGAGGGCCTCTCATCATGGATGGTGTACGCCTGTGTGCAAGGTCGCGCGTGGAAAGAGTAGAATAATGATGTGACAGGTTGGAGCAGAAGTTGTGAGGCAAGTGTATGGAGCAAGCATCAAAACAGCGCGAGCAGCGATCCCCTATTGTGCTGATCGTTGACGATAACCCTGCCATACGCAACGTCATCTCCTGGTCGCTCAAGCTCGGCGGCTACGCACCCATCGAGGCCGCTACCGGCTGGGAGGCCGTCGCCTGGATGGAGCAGGCCGCTCGCGAGCAGCGTTATCCCGCGGTAGTCCTGCTGGACCTCGGCATGCCCGACATGAACGGAGAAACCTTCCTGCAATGGCTCCAAACCACCTGGCCCGCGCACTATCCCACTCCTTCTATTATCATTGTCACTGCCGGCTATGCCGACGAGCGCATGCTCAACGCGCACGTGAAGCAGATTGTAACCAAGCCATTTCATATGCGCGATCTGCTGGAAGCAGTGCGCACATGGGTGGTTTAAGCTAGAGCATACTCAGGTCATCTTATGGGCGACGAACGCGCTGGTGATATCGCCACAGACGGTCTGCACAATAGATTGACCATTGACGAGTGAGGCCTGTTGCTGGGTGTACACCGAGACAATATAGGTCGCCCCGTCCACATTCACGATCCCTGAAGTATTCACATTCCATAAGCCATCGGAACCGGGCAGCCAGCCATCTTTCATGGAGACGGTTGCCCCGGTGGGCGCGGTATCTCCTACGCCCCAGCGTTGATCTGACTCAATGTTTTGCATCAGAGAAAGGGCCGTGGCGCGATCATTGGCGGTAAGAATCGTGCCGTTATAGAGCTGGGTGAGCAGATTTACCATCGCGTGAGGGGTGATCAGACTGTCTCCCCAGGCATCGTTATCAGGTTCCAGACCGCTGACGCCGATCTGCTGAAGATAACTGCTCAGCCCCGCCGCATCATTCAACTCGTTATAAAGCGACGTCGCGGCATCGTTATCGGAATTTTCGATCATCGTCGTGAGCAGATTCATTTCGTCGGCGTCTGGCTGGCGTTCCTGCTTCTCGGTCATCGCAAAGAAAGCGAGCATAATCGGTACTTTGACAGAACTGCCTGTCAGAAATTGCGCCGTATTATGATAGGTATAGGTATGCTGTTTGTTCAGATCATAGACCTCCACGCCAACGTTGGGATCAAGCGCCGACAGATAGGACGAAAGATCGAAAGAGAGCAACGCAATATTGTCCGACGTTGATGAGGCGTTCGACTGTTGGGCAGTGGTCGCCATCACAATTTTCCCATCCCCTTTTTGCCCAGAACTGGTGTGAGCCTGCGTATGTGTCCGTGCCTGCACGCTGAGTGAACGCCAGGCGTTCAAAGTAGCAGAGGCAGAACAAAGCACAGTTCCTGTACCAATAGCTACGAGGGTAAAAAGGATAATTGCGTAGTAAAAAAAAGAACGGGCTTTGTGTCCCGGAGCGCTATCACCTTGCGTTTTCGTCATCGTCTCTTTCCTGAAATTCAATGGAGTATCAACCTTTGGCCGGGCGATCCTTTGTACTACTTCCATTATAATGAATAATTATGAGAAATGTATTAAAAAATCCTCAGATTTTTCAGAGGAGTGGCAAGGTTCCTGCTCTGAAAAGGCGCCTGCTTGTTGAATTGCCCTGTACAATGTATTTATAGACACGTATCATTATATAGGAGCAAAGTATGTCATGAAGGAACGGATCATTTCACTGTTAGAAGTTCAGCGGTCCTTAGCCAGCTTAACAGAACAATTTTCCGACGAGTGTCCCGCGATGATCGTGACGCGCAATCAGCGGCCAGTGCTCAGCATTATGCCCTATGAAACCTATCAAGCCCTGCTGGAAAATGTCGCCTCGCTACAAACTATGCTAGAGATCATGGTCGGCAAAGAGCAGGGAGACGTACACAGGCCGAAGAAAGTGCCCGGCCTATGTGAGCAAAGCATCACCTGGGAAGAGTTTCAGAAAGAGGTGGGGTGGGAATAAAGCATTGGTCTGTTGCCTGCTTGCTTGCAATCTTCTATGATCAGGGGCACCCGTATCAAGGCTCAAATCAGCAAACGCATTGATGCGCTTGCTGATAACCCGGAGGAACAAGGGAAATCTTTAGGTGATGAACTCTTTGACTTGCGTAGCGTTAAAACAGTGAAAGAGCGTTATCGGATTATTTACAGAATTGAAAAAGACAAAATCCTTGTTCTAGTTGCCATAGTTGGTATTCGTAAAGAAGTTGATAAAAAAGATGTATATGAGCTGATAAAAAGGTTTGCTGGACCTGGTAGCTTCTTCGACACCTCAATCGATATCCTACACGAACGAACAACCAGAAACAACCGAAGAATAATTATCTCACCATTCAAACTTCTCAATCAAAAACGTCCGACTGTAATGCAGCAGTATCGGGCTGCCGTGCGGGCAGACGGCGGGGGCGTTGACTTCGGCGAGGCTGGCGAGCAGGGTGCGCTGCTCCCCTGGGGCGAGTTCGCGGCCACGGCGCAGGGCTGAGCGACAGGCCAGGCCGATCAACAGACGATCCTGCCAATCGTTACTCTCCTCAGCCGCGAGATGCGCCAGTTCGGGCAGGTGCGTGACTAGTTGCTCCTGACCCACACCACCAGGGACCGAACGCACCAGAAAGCTGCGTCCCCCAAAGCGCTCACACTCCAGACCCAGACCCCGCAACATGGGTAAACGTTGCTCAAACAGGTCAGCCTCGTGCCGCTTCAACTCGACCACCACCGGTTCCAGCAGGAGATGCGCGTCGGACGCCTCCAGCCATGCATCCTCATCTTCATTCTGCACACGTTGCTCAAGGCCGATGTATTTCTGACGCAGATGCTCGTAGATGACGCGTTCGTGAGCGCGGTGCTGGTCGATCAGGTAGAGTCCGCCATCGGGGGCTTCGGCCAGGATCACGGCTTGCTGTAACTGGGCCAGGGGACGTAGCACACGCAGGATCTCAGCCGCGCCCGCGATGCCCTGACGCTCCGCCTCTTCCTGCGCGCGATACTCACCCGCCGATTCAGCCACGCGCAACCCACGGCGGCGCGGACCCGGCAGGTGGCTTTGAAAAACCAGTGTCGGACCTGGTAGCGCCGCGTCCTCCGGCAGCGCGGGGGTGCGTTCAAGTACACCGCGCAGGGCGGCGCTCAGCGCTGCGGCTATTTCGCGTTCGCGCAGCAGGCGCACCTCTGACTTGGCCGGATGCACGTTGGCATCCACTTCTTGCGCTGGCACGCGAATATGCAGGACGAGCAGGGGGTGCTTGCCTTTTGAGAGCAGGCCACGATAGCCGTTTTCCAGCGCCTCTTGCAACGCTTTGGACTGCACCCAGCGTCCATTCACAAACAGGGTAATGTGCTGGCGACTGTTCTGGGCCAGTGCGCGATTACCTACGCAGCCCTCTAATTCAAAATTGACGCCTGCACCCTCCGGCGCACTCACCTGAATGGGATTGAGCATCTCGGCCAGTGGCAGGTGATAAAGCTCGGCCAGCGTCCTGGGCAGGCTGCCTGTGCCGCTGGTTTGCAGAGCGACCTGTTCTTCCAGTTGCAGAGTGAAGCGCACCCCTGGATAGCCAACGGCGTAGCGTCGCGCCAGGTGCAGGATATGCCCACCCTCTGTGCGTGCCTGGCGCATAAACTTCAGGCGCGCAGGCACGTTGTAGAAGAGGTCGCGCACCGTTATAGTTGTGCCGCGCAAACGCGCCCGCTTGCCACGCTGCATAATCTCGCCCCCGCGCACCACAAGATACGCCCCGGCCTGCTCACCTTCCCGCGTCTCTGTTTCAGCGAGACTTAGCAGGGTGAGCTCAGCCACGGCAGCGATGCTGGCCAGGGCCTCGCCGCGAAAACCCAGCGTGTGAAGGTGCTCAAGGTCTTCGACGCGACGGATCTTACTGGTGCTGTGGCGCGCGCTAGCTGCCTCCAACTCGTCTGCGGCGATGCCCGCGCCATCGTCGGTCACGCGGATCATGCGCAGGCCACCGCCGCGAATATCCACGCGAATCTCGCGCGCGCCCGCGTCCAGCGCGTTCTCCAGCAGTTCTTTCACTACCGAGACAGGCCGCTCGATGACCTCACCCGCCGCGATCCGTTCCGCCACTTCCAGCGGCAGAGGCAGAATAGGCACGCGCCTCTCTTCCTGGAACTGCGACATCAAGATCTCTCTCCATCCCTGGTGGTGTTCTGAAGTTCTTTACGTTTTTTCTGCATGGCGAATAGAAGATTGAGGGCATCAAGTGGCGTGATCGCGCACACGTCAAGTTGGTCCAACAGGGCCGAGACATCGCGCTCATTCTGGGCCAACGTTTGTCCAATGGCACTCCCCTCAGCGCTCTGCCAGGTGTAGAGTCCTGATGATTCTGCGATACGCCCGTTGCTGTGTGCTTCAGCTATACGCGACGTATGCCCATTAGGCTGGTCGGGTGCGAGCACCTGTTGCACAGTTTCGCGGCTGGACTCCAGGCGAAGCAGGATCTCGTGCGCGCGGGTGACGATGCTGCCAGGCATGCCAGCCAGCCGTGCCACATGCACGCCATAGCTGCGCCCCAGGCAGCCCGGCACAACGCGGTGCAGGAAGACAATCTCGTCCGCGCCCTCGTCGCTGATGGCCATTGTGAAGACGCGCATACGGACCAGTTGATCGACCAGTGTGGACAATTCGTGATAGTGGGTCGCGAAGAGCGTGCGCGCCCCCACACTATTGTGCAGGTACTCGACCACCGCGCGGGCAATGGCCAGCCCATCGTAGGTACTGGTACCGCGTCCGATCTCATCCAGAATAAGCAGACTGTGGCGCGTGGCGTGGTGCAGGATGGTCGCGGTCTCTTCCATTTCGACCATAAAGGTGCTTTTGCCGGAGGCGATATCGTCTTCGGCGCCTACGCGTGTGAAGATGCGGTCAACCAGGCCCAGATGCGCGCTGCGGGCAGGCACAAAGCTGCCAATCTGGGCTAACAGGACGATCAGGGCCACCTGGCGCAGATAGGTCGATTTGCCCGCCATGTTTGGCCCGGTCAACAGGACGATTCTGGCCCCATCTGCGCCCTCGTTGGACTCCAACTGCGTGTCGTTGGGAATAAAGACATCGCCGTCCAGCGCGTGCTCGACCACGGCGTGGCGTCCGCCAATAATCTCGATACCGCCGTCCTGGTCCAGCACGGGCCGCGTGTAGCCCTGGTGAGCCGCCACTTCGGACAGGCTTAACAGCATATCCACCAGGGCGATAGTCGTGGCGGTTTGCAGTACGCGTTCGTAGTAGACGCTCAACTGGCGCAGCACATCAGCGTAAATACTGCGCTCAAGTTCGTCGATGCGCTCTTCAGCGCTGAGGATGCGCGCCTCGTGCTCCTTCATGGCCGGGGTGATAAAGCGTTCGGCATTGGTCAGGGTTTGCTTGCGGATATAGTCGTCGGGCACCTGGTTCAGTCGCGCGTTACCGATCTCGATATAATAGCCAAAGACCTTGTTAAAACCGACCTTGAGACGTGTAATGCCCGTGCGCTCGCGTTCGCGTGCCTCCAACGAGAGCATCCAGCGGCGCGAATCGCGGATCGAGGCGATCAACTCGTCCAGTTCGCTATGGAAGCCAGCGCGGATCAGACGCCCATCCCCCTCCTGCTCGTCATCGGCGCCGCTGCGGGTCAGGGCACGCTCGATCAACTCGCTCACCTGCGGGCAGGAGTCGAGCTTGCTGGCCAGTTCATGCAGCAGGGGCGTATCGCAGCCGCGTAACAGATCAGCCAACTGCGGCACAACATGCAAATACTCGCGCAGACCCAGCACCTCGCGCGGCACGGCTGTTCCCTGGCGCACGCGGCCCGCGATCCGTTCCAGATCGCCCAGGCGTTGCAAGCACATCGTAAAGCGGCTGCGCAGGGCGGGACTCTCGTATAGCTCCTCAACACTGCTCAGGCGAGCGTTCAGCTCAGCCAGGTCGAGCAGGGGCCGGGTCAGGGCACGGCGCAACTGGCGCGCGCCCATCGGCGTAATCGTGCGGTCCAGCACGCCGAGCAGACTACCCTGGAGCGTATGATTGCGCGCGCTTTGCAGCAGGTCCAGGTTGCGCTGGGTATGCGCGTCCAGCACCATATAGCTGGTAGTGCGGTACGAGCGCAGGCCGGTCAGCAGCGAGAGCAGACGCGGGTTCATCTTCTCCAGATAGGCCACAATCGCGCCCGCCGCCGCGATAGCCTGGGGAACCTGCGCGCAGCCATAAGCTTCTAGCGAGTTCGTTGAGAAAAGACTACACAGGCGGGTTTGCGCGGCTTCAAGTTCAAAGAAATAGGTGGGACAGGGTGTGACCGTCATCGTCTCGGCTGGCAACTGGAAGGTCGGGGCGTGCTGGCTCTCCAGTACCAGACATTCGGCGGGGGCCAGGCGTTGCAACTCCGCTTCCAGGGCCGTGGGCAGCTCATCGGGGCTGAACCAGGTCACGCTAAACTCACCGGTGCTCACATCCACCACCGCCAGGCCGGTCTGCACGCGTTTCTTCTCCAGATCAGGCGCGGCTAGACTGCTTTGTAACTTCTCCTGATGCGCTACACCATTGGGACTCGTTTTCTCACGCCGGGCCGTAGCAGCACTCAGCCCTCTTTTCTCAGCTCCACTGAGGGATGTATACCGAGCCAGCGCCACCAGATAGTTATTCTGGCGTGTGGGCAGCAAATTGGGTTCGGAGAGCGTGCCGGCGGTCAGGATGCGTGTCACGGCGCGTTCCACTACTCCACGGCTGGGCACCTCTCCGACCTGCTCGCAAATGGCCACACGATAGCCACGTGCAATCAGCTTGCCAACATAATTGTCGAGCGCGTGCAGTGGCACCCCGGCCAGTGCGACACGCTCATCACCGTAGTGACGCGCGGTCAGCACAATTTGCAGTTCGCGGGCCGCGATACGCGCATCCTCGTCGAACGTCTCATAAAAGTCCCCTACTTGATAGAAGAGCAAGGCATCGGGATACTGGCTCTTCATTTGTAGATACTGGCGGCGCGCGGGCGTAGACATCTTTCCCATTTCTCCTGAACAATCAGATCGTGTGTTGAATGAACAGGTGTACAATAACCTATTCTGCGCGTGCTGTCAAAGATTGGAAACCTCTGGGTTTTCGGCACTAGACGCAAGGGGAACAAACGCTTACGCTTGTCTGCCTTTCGTGTAGCAGCGGCCCTCGCGTCCGCTGCCCCTGACGCTTCTCGCCCTTCTTCTCCCTCGCGTTTACTACCCTGTTGACAGCCCGGCTGGCTGTGCCATATGCTAGCAAGCATCGAGATGAGTTCTCGCACAGCCAGCCGGGAGAGTGGCGGTATGACCAGTTGAACGTGGCGCGCTTCCCCGGCTGCACAACCACCGTTATGAAAGCGAGGGAATCATGGCTGACCCACGGAATGCAATGGATCTGAGGCCGGGGTATCGCGGGCGCGCCTTTACTTCGGATCTATCCGGCCAGGAGTTCTGGCTGGTTATCGACAAGGGCTTCCAGCCGATGGGCCTGGTCATCGGCAACTGTATCTACTCTATGGGCGCGATCCGCAACTGGCTGGTCGGCATCAAGGCTAATTTCCAGGGCGAGATCAAAGAATACTCCCAGTTGATGTATCAGGCGCGCGAACTGGCGCTCAGCCGCATGCAGTTCGAGGCCGATCAGTTGGGCGCGGACGGCGTGATCGGCGTCGATATCAATGTTGAATTCTTGCATAATAACGAATGGATGGAGGTCACGGCAGTTGGCACCGCCGTGCGCTACGTCGGTAGCGGCCCCAACATGCCCGCCACTGGTCAGGGGCACGTGACGGTGCAGACCGGCTAATTCCTGGGATTGCTGCAACAAGTTCAGACATACAGAACAGGGGCCATCTCTGAACGATGGCTCTGTTCTGCTTGTGGCGAAAATTTATGCAGCGCGGAGATGTGCGAAAGGCCATATCTATGGTCAATCAGCTTCAGAGGCTAATCAATACTTCATATGGTACAATATCCTCAGCAGAACGGCATTTTCACAAAGATAGGCGGGAAAAGATCATGGCTTTTGACCTTCAGCGCGCTCGCCAGGAGACACCTGGTTGTACACATGTGCTCCATTTCAACAACGCTGGCGCGGCGCTTCCACCACAGTGTGTGCTCGACGCGACGATTGCCCATTTGCAATTAGAGGCTCAGATCGGCGGCTACGAGGCGGCTGACCAGGCAAACGAATCCATACGCCATACATATGACGCTGTGGCTCGTTTACTGGGCTGCTCGCGCGAGGAGGTCGCGTTGATGGAAAGCGCCACACAGGCCTGGGATCTGGCGTTCAACGCGATCCAGTTCGCGCCAGGGGACCGCATTCTCACAGCCGTGGCCGAGTATAGCAGCAACTATATCGCGTATCTGCAACGGGCCAGGAAGAGTGGCGCGCGCATCGAGGTCATTCCCAACGACGAGCACGGTCAGCTCTCCGTCGCGGCCCTCCGTCAGATGCTCGATAAGCGCGTCAAGCTGATCGCCATCACGCACGTGCCAACTAATGGCGGTCTGGTCAATCCCGCCGCTGAGGTGGGCAAGGTCGCGCGCGAACATGGCATTCTCTACCTGCTCGATGCCTGCCAGTCGGTGGGACAGATGCCCATCAATGTCGAGAGCATCGGCTGCGACCTGCTCTCAGCCACGGGTCGCAAATACCTGCGCGGACCCCGTGGCACCGGCTTCCTGTATGTGCGTCGTTCTGTGCTCGACCAGCTAGAACCGCCCATGCTCGATATGCGAGCCGCCACTTTGGTCGCCCCTGACCGCTACGAGATGCAGCCCGATGCGGGCCGTTTCGAGAGCTTCGAGAGCAATATTGCAGCGCGCATTGGCCTGGGCGTGGCTATCGATTACGTTCTACAATGGGGCATTGATGCCATCTGGCGGCGTGTGCGCAGCCTGGCCTACGCCCTGCGCACCCAGCTCAGTCCGCTACCCGGCGTGCTCGTGCATGACCTGGGCGTGACCCAGTGCGGCATCGTTACCTTCACCATCGAGGGTCGTAATCCTGAGGAAGTCCAGCAAATGCTCGCGTACCAGCAGATCAACGTCACCGTCAGCACGCGTACATCCACTCTCTTCGACATGGATGAGCGTGGCCTGAGCAGCGTCGTGCGCGCCTCCGTCCATTACTACAACTCCGAAGACGAGGTCGAGCACTTCTGCCAGGCCGTGGAGATGCTCATCTAGCTTGCTCTGAGAAACCGTCCGTCAGAGAGCCAGGAACATTGCCCGCAGGCAACGTCCCCGACTCTCTCTTCTATTTAAATGACACATAAATATATAGATAAACACGATTTGACGCTGACGGTCAGGAATAGTGTAAAATAGAGATGTTCAAGGAAGGTTCAATCTATGGCTTTAAGAAAAGAAGAGTTCCATTACGATCCATACGAGAAGAAACCTGTGGAACAAGCACAATCTGCCAAACGGCAACGCATGACCATCGATATCAGTGCTGCTTTGATCGAGCGCATTCAGGTGGCTGCCAGCCAGCAAAATCTGTCAGTTGATCAATACCTGGAGGATTTGCTGGATAAAGTACTTCGGGTTCAGCCTGTTTCCTGGGTGCGCTTTATGGCTGAGCCGCCTTCTGCCGCGACTTCAGCCTGAACCGGCCCACTTCCAACTGTGAGCAGCATTCCATTAGGAGTGGTGGGCAATCTGTCCGCTGAACTGAATGGCACGCCTGCGCTTCCTCTCTGTCCTCGGCGACAGATTGCCCAATCTACAGCTTTCTGTACAGAGTTAATGCTGCCTTGTAGCAACCTGCATATGCAGCCGCTTAATCCCTGGCGAGAGGGCCGAGAAAACGATGGGCTCCTGCTGGCCGCCCTGGGACTCGACTTCGATCCGGTAGTCATAGAGGATGGTCGCCATGTTAGCCATTAACTGGATCTCGGCAATACCCGCACCCAGGCAGAGGTGATCGCCGAGGCCAAAGGGCGAGAAAGCGCCCGGATGGCGGTGCTCGTTGCGTGGCGCGTGATAGCGATCAATATCAAAACGATCAGGCTGCGGAAATAATTCGGGCAAAGCATGCGTGATATTGGCAGCAACCTCGACCCGATCTCCCTCTTTCAGGCTATAGCCCCCAAACGTGAATGGCTTGACGACGCGGAATTTCTGACTGCCCGCCCCTTGCGCATTACTCATCCTCAGCGTCTCCAGAGCCGCGCCGTGAATAGCCTGCATACCTTTCAGGCGTTCCCAATTTAGCGGCCCCTGCGCCCACACCTCGTCGATTTCCTCCTGAACACGCCGTTGCACCTGCGGATTCTTGTTCAGGTTGTACAGCATTGAACAACTGGTATAGGCCACGGTGTCGATCCCGGCGAAAAAAGGGCCAACGCTGGCCTGCTCCAGTTGCTGTTCGGAGTACGCTTCGGGATGCTCTGCCGCGTCTGCCAGTACGTGGTCCAGCAAGTCCGGCTTACGGTCTGCCGCGGGTTCGGCACGTCGTCGGGCCAGGATCAGGCGCGCAAGCTCGTTGGTGCGATCCCTGGCCTGGAGAAAGGCGGGTTCGGAGAACGCCTGGAAATTTTTCGTGTACAGTGCGTTTGCAATCGAGGTATCGAGGAAGGTCACAAAATCCGGCAGATAGTCGCCCACTTCATGATGTACCAGCAACTGCCCTAGCTGCTCAGCCACGATCCGCTGCATCGCCGGTAAGAGGGCAATACGCTCGCCCAGAGGCCAGGTCTGCGCGTATTCACGGGCAATCTCGACCATGTATGGGATCTGATCGAGGACTTTGGCGCGCGAATAGTGGCTGCTGCTCTTCGCCCGACGCAGGCGATTCATCTCGCCATCGCGCTGGGTACTCAAGTCTATCCCTTGCTCGCCTCCCATTGCTTTGCCAAAATCCTCCCAGAACTCGCCCGAAGCCAGCAGTTCGTGGCCGTGACGAGCTACCAGGACATTGGCCTCAGGACCCATCAGCACTGTCACGGTTTGCTCTCCCCGTGGCAGGCGAAAGACCGGCCCAAATTCCCTGTACAGATGAATATAAAGGTCGGCGGTTACCTCACTCGTATTCTGCGACTCGGCTAAAGGTGGTAGGGGAGCGCTGGCCTCACCAATCTGCCAGGATACTTTTTTCTCCTGATTCATCATGTGATCCCTTCTTCACTGATTTGCTGAATTTTTGCATCAAACGCTGAATCCAGTTGGATTCAGCTTGAATCTACTACTCATGAAACAAAAGCATCTGCCAGGCATATGTTATTATATCCTATCCAAACGATCCGTGGAGAGAATATAAGCCCTCAGAAACTCAAACCATTGCATATATTCATCAAAAAAGATATACTTGGGGCATAGACTGCTACCTTGCTCGGCAAGATGCGCGATACTCCACCCGTTCTCCGTAGACTGTTGTACCAACTATTTTGCAACAATGAGGTGCGCAACTTATGTACGACTACATCATCGTGGGCGCCGGCTCAGCAGGCTGCGTGCTGGCCAATCGCCTGACTGAAGATCCGCAGACAAGTGTTCTCCTGCTCGAAGCTGGTGGACCCGACAAGAAGTCGGAGATCCACATTCCCGCCGCGTTCTCCAAGCTCTTTAGAACTCCCCTCGACTGGGAGTATTACACCGAGGCTGAGCCAAATATGGCCAATCGCAAGCTGTACTGGCCACGCGGCAAGATGCTGGGCGGGTCCAGCTCGATCAACGCGATGATCTATATTCGCGGCCATCGCCACGACTACGATTCCTGGCGCGACGAGGGTAATGAGGGCTGGGGCTACGCGGATGTGCTTCCCTATTTTAAGAAGGCTGAGAATCAGGAGCGTGGTGCCGACGAGTACCACGGCGTGGGCGGCCCGCTCAATGTGTGCGACCGCCGCTACACCAATCCGCTCTCCTACACGTTTGTCGAAGCCTGCAAAGAGCTGGGCATCCCCGCCAATCCCGATTTCAATGGCGCTGTCAACGAAGGCACAGGGATCTACCAGACCACACAGAAAAATGGTGAGCGCTGGAGCACCGTCAACGCTTACCTCAAGCCCGCTCTGGGCCGTTCTAATCTGACGGTGCTCCCCAACACACAGGTCTCGCGTGTCCAGATCGAGAATGGCCGCGCAACCGGCGTGGCCTATATGAAGGATGGCAAGGTCGAGACGGAGCGCGCCAACCGCGAGGTGCTGGTCTGCGGTGGCGCAATTAACTCGCCGCAAATCCTCATGCTCTCTGGCATTGGACCCGCCGATCACCTGAAAAGCATGGGCATCGAGGTACTACTCGACCTGCCGGGCGTGGGCGAGAACCTCCAGGATCACGTGGTCGCGGGCGCCGTGTACCAGTCGACCAAACCGATTAGCCTGAACGATGCAGAGAAACTGGGCAACATCCTCAACTATATGCTCTTTAAGAAAGGACCGTTTACCTCAACTGTCGCGGAATCGGGCGCCTTTATTAAAACGCAGGATGGCCTGGCCGCGCCCGATATTCAGTATCACTTCGCGCCGGCCTTCTTTAAAGATCACGGTGCCACGAAGCTCCCCGGCCACGGCTTCACTATCGCTCCCACGCTGCTGCACCCCAGAAGCCGCGGACGCATTCTCCTGCATTCCAACGATCCCTTTGAGCACGCAGCGATCCATGCCAATTATCTGAACGAAGAAGAGGATATCCGCTCGTTGCTGGCTGGCGTGAAGCTCGCACATGAACTGGCACACTCCAAAGCCTTCGCGCCTTTCCTGGGGACGGAGATGGACCCGCCAAGCTGGAAGCTGGGAGAGAACGAGATGCTTGAGGTTATCCGCCAGACGGGTGAGACCATCTATCATCCCACCAGCACCTGCAAGATGGGTAGCGACTCAATGGCCGTGGTCGATTCCCAACTTCGTGTACGCGGCATCGAGGGGCTGCGCGTAATCGACGCTTCAGTCATGCCCAATGTCGTTGGTGGCAACACCAACGCCCCCACGATTATGATCGCGGAAAAAGCCGCCGATCTAATTAAAAAACCGCTGCCCGTCGCGCAAACCGCCGCCATAAGCACCGAAACCGTCTAGCTTACATATCCCGCGCGCCCAGCTCCCCTTAGGCACCAGGGCGCGCCTGTTTCATTCTGGATCCGCATCTTTGGGTTGGGCAGTGCCAACCTTCCCAAGCGGAACCGCCGGGGCCAGAGGCGGCGCTCGCTGCCAGCGCCAGCGTCTCACCAGCCAGGCCAGCACGCCGATGGGGATAATATAGACACTAAAGGCTCCCACCCAGATGAGAAGTGTCACCACCACCTGCCAGACGTTGATCACAGCGGACCAGGCGCCCTGCCAGACAGGGATAGCGCTCCAGCTACTCGGCGTGGGCGATGGGGGCAACGCGCTTCCCACTGGCTGCAAGGTGATCGTCACGTTATAAAATGTCGTCTCGCCCTGCAACGCGTTGAGATGCGCCTCGATGCTATTGATCTGATCTTCCACCTGGCTCAACTGTTGTTCAATGTTTAGCGTGTCGTTGAGGTTTTGCGCCTGGTTGAGAAAACCCAGCAGCCGTTGCTGCTCCGCTCGCAGGTCGGTCAGACGCGTCTGTGTATCGATATAATCGTTGGTGACATCCTGAACGTTCTCATGCAGACTGACAAGCATATTGCCTTTCTGCCCTGCATAATCGCGCAAGTACGTTTCTACTCGCGCATAGTGATCGATATCGACCAGGAAAGTCAGGGTCACGGTATACTGATTATTCCCCGTCTGCTCATAATCCATGCCATCAGAGGTCGCTTGCGGGTCTGAGTTGCTCATCCACTCTTGCAAGGTAACGGCTGCCGCGCGCGTATCCTGCACCTGCATGGTCACCTGCAAACTTTTCTGCAAATACTGCGGACCACCCTGCTTCACCTTGTCCCCGGCAGTGGTATTGCTACCGGTAGCTCCGTTGTCGTTCTCCTTTGCCTGGTTATTGGGCTGCGCCGCGGACGGAACACCACTATTGACGATGCTATGGGCGGGAGCCATCATGGCGGCACTACCCGAAGTCGGGGTATTATTTGCACTGCTCATGATGCCGTAGCCCACCAGCAACACAGCGACCACGCACAGTCCAAGCACGATATAAGTGCCCTTCCTGCCATGTTTCTTGAAAAAACCTTTCCCCTGTTTTTGCGACATACTATCTCTCCTTCTTGCCTGGTCGTTTTTTGTTGAGCAGGTGGGCAACAACGCTACACAGCGCGATGAAGCCGATCCACGCATACATTTCAGCGCTATAGACGCCATACCTCAGGCAAAAGTTCCCAATTGTGAAGCTCTACCATCAGATAAGCTGTCTGTTGCACCGACACGTGAAAAGCAGTAAACTACCTGTTGTAAAGAAAAATGTTATCCATGTGGTTAACAGGAGGTATCAGTTTCATGGCAAAGAAGAAAAACACACCTGCATCCGTCTCGCCAGAGGATACTGCGCGAGCGCAACAGATATTTGAACACTACCAGCAGATCACCGGAGCGGTACACGCGAGCAAGGATCGCCAACAGGTCGAGGCGGCACTGGCCGAGGTTAACATGGCGGCAGCGGGCGCGCAAATGGCCCTGCTCGCGCTACTAGGCCACACACAAAGCGTTGAGGCCGCCGATCTGCTCGTCGCGCTGAACGAATGTGCTACGCTCAAAGAGGTGCGCAAGGAAGCCAGGCGCGCTCTGATTCGTCTGGAGGGCGCGAAGATTTATCCGCAGTGGAAGGCGCCCCTTGAGTCGGCTCCTGCTCTCTCCACGTCCCAGCTTTTGGCAAACCCGCCGCACTTCTGGAAAGGCTTTATCACTTCCATAAGCGAGGATGGCACCGAGATTGATGTCGGCGAGACTGAAATGCTCCTCTGCTGGCAACAGGGCGAGGATTATAAAGAGGTGCGCGTGCTCGGCTTTTTGCTCGAATTCTGGCAAGATGGGGTGAAAGACTTTTTCACCCGTGTTGAAAGCAAACGCGGTTTTGAAAATTTTATGACGCGTATGAATATGCGTCCGGCAGATCTGAAGCTGAAGGATTGCTCGCTGGCGCGTGGCCGCACGTTGTTGCGCGAGGCGTTGGGGGTGAATGCCAGAGTCGGCACCAAACCCGCGCGCGACTACCAGCTCCACCTCTCCCTGATTAACCAGTTGATCCTGGAGGCGCCCGGTCTGGAGGACGAGGAGGATGAGATCGAGGAAGACGAGGACGAGTTGGAGGATGAGGAGTTCGAGGTCGATCTGAGCGGGCTGGAACCTGCATCTGTTGTGGCGACCTTCGTGGAAAACTGGATCGATGGCGCCTACGACATCGCCTATGACGTGCTCGCCCACGAGAGTCCTTTGCGCGAAGGCCTCTCCAAAGAGGCGTGGATCGAGAAGCGCGAGACCTGGGCGGAGACCTTTTACCCGGAAGATTTTGAGCCGGCCATGCTCCACGAACGCGAAACAACTCAATCAAAGCTCTGGATACCCAATCCCTTTAGCAAGAGTTCTACCACCAGAGAGGTTGAGGCTGGCTGGTCCTTTGAAATGGAGCAGACACCGCTCGATGACAGGCTGCCGGAACTACCAGAGGCCACGGTGATCTATCGAGAGACCGGACGACACTGGTACTGGGCCAGCTTTACCCTTGCGCAGGACGACGGCGAATGGCGCATTCAGAGCATCAGCGATGAGGGCGCCAGGGCGCAGGGTCTCTCTGCTCAGGAACTCAATAAACGCATCGATACGCTCACCGGCGAGGTTGAGAAAATTGCGCAGGAGCATACACCCGATGAATTGAAACAACAGGCCGCTAGTAAAATCACAGCCTATCTCGAAGATATCGTCACGCGTTTCCTGCAAACAGTGTATTATATCGACGCGCTCATCAAAAAAACGCCCCAGGATCGCTCGCTCTACGAACGGGCCGCCGCTATGACAATGATGTTTGGATTGCATGAGCGCTGCCTGGCGTATCTGGGGCCGCTGGTCGAGCAATTTACAGAGGAGCGCGCCCAGAACTATCTGGCTATGGCCGAGTTACAGATCACGCAGAGCCAGCACTGTCTGGAAAAAGACGACGAGGATCGCGCCGACCTCTATGAAGAACTGGCTGAAGAGGCACTGCAAGCCTCGCTCGCCCTTGAAGATAGCTTTGGTGCGCATGCCACGCTCGCCCGGCTGTTTATCGAGCAGAGCGAGCGGCCCGCTGAAAACTCGGAACTCCCCAACGAGGATGAGGGGCGTCTGGACGAGGCCGAAGAGCAGCTGCAACTTGCCACACCGCTGGCCGCAGATCCAGAAAACAAGGCGGAGATCCAGTACTACCTGGGCCGCATCGCGATGGCCCGCGAGCAGTTTCAACAGGCCCTGCACCACTATCAACAGGTCGCGGACTTCGATCCCGCAGATGCTTCCGCGTGGATAGATCTGGGCGACGCTCATAAGCAACTTGAGCACTTTGAGGAGGCCGAGACCAGCTATAAACGCGCGATTGAGCTGGACCCCGCGCAGGCGGACTATTACTCCTCGCTCGGTCTGCTCTACAACGACCAGGATCAGTTCCCTAAAGCCATTCAGGCCCTTGAAAATGGCCTGATCGCCATCCCTGAGTCTCTGGCTCTGCATATGTACATTGTCATCGCCTACATGTCGCACGGCGATTACGATGAGGCAGAGGTCTTCCTGCAAAAGCTGGAACGCCTCGCCCCCGATAGTGAAGGAGTTGACGAACTTCGCCAGCAACTCACGCTCATCAAGGCGATGGGAGGCCCATCCAGCCACGAGCCATCCAGATTCACGAGTCCAAAGAAAAAGAAGAAAAAATAACAACGAGAGATGAGTGGATGTGACGAGCCGCGCGGCTCGTCACATCCACTCATCTCTCGTTGTGGAAACATAAGCACTCTTCACTTGACATATATGCTATAGTGATACGCGAGGCAGGCGCATAACTTGCCACTTCTACCGCAACCTCTTTCCACACATTTTTCCCCCTTAGCACCCATCATAGGAGGAGATCTACTATGGACGAACCTCTGCATACCCCTGATTTTACCGCCCCCGATTTTACTCAGCCTGAGTTGCAGCCAATGCAAGCGGGCTTTGTGCTACCCGACCCGCTCAAGCCAGAGACGGCGGTCCAGTTACCGCTCTGGTCCGATGATGAGCTGGAACGGTTGAATGTCCAGCAGCCAGATCCGCTTGATCCTGATCTGACAGAGCTAGACGCGCCACCAGATCTGAGCAGGCCTGATGCCAGCGCGCATATGCTACCGCAGCCGCGCTACCAGCCGGAAACAGTCATGACCGAGCGGCCCGGCGAACTGGACCCCCACGCGCTGCCAACGCTGTGGGACGGTGTGGACTGGAGCGATCTGCCAGCAGGCGTGACCTATCCCCAGCTCTACACGGACCAGGATGGGATGAGCACGCGCAAACGGCATCTTGGTATGCTCGATCTTGGCCTGGAGCAATCCGAAAGGGATGAGCGATGAAACGCGAGCAGCCTGCCAGCGCACAGCCGGACGAGCAGGCAACGCTCAGTCCGTTGGACGTGCCGACACGCCTGCTAATTGCCGGGCAGATCCGCGAGGGGCAGCGCCTGGACGCCAAACGCGATGTGCGCGTGACGATCATTCGCGGTGGTGCGAGCATCAATGGCTATTACTACAACACCGATGTGTTACAATCTATCGCGGGTCTGCTGGAGAACGCGCAGGCATATGTCGATCACGCGAACGAGCCAGCGCGTTCGGTGCGCGATGTGGTGGGCTTTTACCGCGACGCGACCTTTGTGCCGGGGGATAGAGAAACACCCGGCGGGCGCGTTGAGGCCACACTCCATATTCTGGCGTCGGCGGACTGGCTGTGGAGTATGATCCGCGAGGCGTGCGCGCTGGATAATCCCGGCCTGATCGGGCTGTCCATCGACATCTACGGCACGTGGCAGCCGTCCGCCACGACTCCACACGGCAAAAACGCGCAGACGCTCAAAGAAGTCACCGGCGTGCTGGCGCTGAATTCGTGCGACGTGGTGACACGTCCGAGCGCAGGCGGTGCTTTCCAGCACATTCTTCACGGCCCCGGCAACGCGGCCTCTCCCCCTACAGCATTCCCCGACGAAGCATTTCTCCCTCTACCATTGCCCCAACAAGGAGTTTTCCCCATGAACGAAGCACAGAACAACCCTGTCCCCAATGAGCCAGAAAAGGTGAGCGCGCAACCCGACGCGCAACATATGCAGGAGCAGCTTGCCCACAAACAGGAGGCCCAGGAGACGCGCGCGCTGCTGGAAGAGCTGCGTCTGGAACGCGCACAACTGGCTTTAGAGCGGCGTCTGCTGGAATGTACGTTGCCAGACAGCGTCAAAACACGCGTGCGCCAGCGCTATCAGGGCCGCGTCTTTGAGATGAGCGAGTTAGAGAGCGAACTGAATGCCCAGCGCGAGATACTGGCGGACCTCGCGGAGTCCGGGCTGATCCGCGGGCATGGCTACGAGAAGCCGCTGCTGAGCGCCCAGATCACCGAGGCCGAGAAGATCCAGGCCGCCTTTGATCGCATGTTTGACCTCGACATTGATAGCAGCAAACTGGGCAATGTGCGCGGCTTCAGCAGTATCCGCGAAGCCTACGCCCGCGTCACAGGCGATGCCAGCGTCAGCAGCCTTAGCGAACACTCCAACCTCGGCCTGATCCGCGTGGGAGAATCAGCCCCCATCGCGCGTATCAGCGAGGCCGACACGACTACCGCGACCTTCTCCTACCTGCTCGGCACCAGTATGAACAAACGGCTGCTCAAGGATTACCAGGCGTGGCCAGCGGAATGGCAGAAATTCTGCACCATCACGCCGATTCGGGATTTCAAACAGCAGACACGCGTGCGCCTGGGCGCCTTTGGCAGTCTGCCAACCGTCGCCGAGGACACCGCTTACAGCAGCGTCTCGCTGACCGATACCGCCGCTACGTATGTGCCGAGCAAACGCGGCAACCTCGTTACCGTCTCGCGTGAGGCCATCATCAACGACGACCTCTACGCCATCAAGCAGATCCCGACCAAACTGGCAGTCGCCGCTGCCTACACGCTGGCCGAGTTTGTCTATGGCTTCCTCTCCAACAACCCCAACATCTACGATGCCAACGCCCTTTTCACAGCGGGCGCGCCCCACAACAACCTCGGTTCGTCCGCGCTGAGCACAGCCGCCATGCAAACGGGCGTCACCGCCATGCGTGAGCAGACGAACATGGCTGGTAAGCGTATCGGATTGCGCCCGCGCTACCTGATCGTCCCGCCAGAATTGGAGTGGACCGCGATGGTCGTCACCCGGTCAGCAGGTGTGCCAGGTAGTGCCAATAATGACATTAATCCAATGTTGGGGTATGTCGTGCCCATCGTCGCCCCTCAATTGAGCAGTTCCACCCAATGGTTCTTCGCAGCCGATCCAGCCGTCGTGGATACTATCGAGATCGGCTTTGTCGGTGGGCAGGTGAATCCCGTGCTACTCGTCCAGGATTCTCCATTGCTGGGCTTAAACTTCACACAGGACGCAATTTCGTTTAAGTGCCGACAAGAATACGGTGGAGCAATTGTAGATTATCGTGGCCTTTACCGCGGTATATAGATTTCAAAGGGAAAATGGTATGACAGGTTATATGAATCAGGATGGTTCAGCCCTGGTTGGAGGCAAGCTTCCCAGCGGGGTAGGCCAGAGCCTCAGCTTTGATAGCGCTGGCAATCTGCTGGTCAATCCAGGGGGCGCGGGCAGCGTTGGAGATGGGGCGGCTGGCGGCGCGATTGGAGAGATGGCGCTGGCGGTCTACAACTCCGGCGGGCCGGTGCTGGCCAATGGGGTGCCGAGCCAGCTCGCCTTTGACCGGCTTAGAAGTTGGCTCGGCAAGGGATCGCAGAGTGGAACGATCACGAGCACCAATGTCGGTGATAACGCGCTGACATTTAGTGCCGCACCCAGAACCATCCTGCCGGGCCAGCCAATCAAGCTGAGCGGCGCGTCGGTCGCGGAGTATGTGTATGTCGCGAGCAGCTATGTGCCAGGTGCGAGCGCGACGAGCATTCCACTGACCTCACCGGTCGTCAATACTGGACAAAATTCAGCGCAGTGGGACGTGTTCAGCGTGGCGGGTCCGGGCAGCGCGAGTATCACTCCAGCGGGTACGATCATGGCGGTCAACGTTATTCTGGATGTCGCGAGCGGGAACCTCTACGCGCAACAGGGCTTTCACGGCGTCACCGATGTCAACGTCGGTGGGCGCGTCAGTACAAGCATTGCCGCGGGGATCACCGCCAACACTATCGTGCGCGGCAGTAGCGGACGACTGGCCCGCGTGCTCGTCACGACGAGCGGCACCAACCAGTTGAACATCTTCGACAACGCCAGCGCTCCCACGGGCACAATCATCGGGCTTGTGCCAGCCAACGCCGCGGTGGGCAGCATCATCGATTGCCAGGCGCCCGCCGCCAACGGCATCACCGTCGCCGGGAATAGCAACAATCCCGGCGTGACCATCTTCTACTATTAACGAAAGGATCACACGCATGTTAGATATTCTGGAGTTTACCTATGGACGCTACAATGGCGGAACGACGGCGCCCATCGGCTCGTACCTCAATCCGCGCACCTTCTGCCTTTTCCAGACCACCAGCGACGCCGTGCTACCACAGGACGGCACCTTCTGCCGCGTCGATCCATCCGGCACGCAGACCTTCGCCAATATCGCCACAGCTCTCAATACGCTGCTGGGCACAACCTATACCGCTGCCAGCTTCCACGCCTGCTCCGGTGGTGACACCACCCCCACGCCAGGCACGGGCGCCAACGACGCATAATAGCGCGCGCAGGTTCCCCAGCCACGGGCGCCATCCTCTCCCAACCCCAGGGCGAGCGCGAGGGTCGCCTGTACTATGGACGAGGCCTGGGTTATAAGGCGGCGGCATCGCGTGCTTGATGCTTTCTTTATGATGCGAGCGGTGACTGGGGGCGGCAGCGCTCCCAGTCACGTTCCCACTCTGTAGGAGATACACCCCCATCATGCAAATCAAACGCGGCATCATTCAGGCGTTCTCGCCTGCGACTTACACAGCCTCGGTCTTGTTGTTTGAGGCGACTTCGTACTTCTTAACGAACGTACCGGTTATGAACGCGCTGGACGGCACGTCGGGACTGGCCGGTGCGCTATGCGCAATCCTTTTTTTTGACGAGCATAACCCACAGGACGCGGTGGTCATCGCGGTCTTCCCCAATGGCAGCAATGGCCTGCCAACGCCCACGCCGGGCCGCGTGGTCTTTGTGAACTCTTTTCAGCAGCTCAACGCCGTGAGCATCCCGACAAACACGCCACTGACCACCACCCTGACCGGTGGCGCCAGTGGCATCCCCCCCGGCGCGCTGGGCGTCGTCTACAAAGCGTTTTTTAGCAGTGCTAACGCCGGTGCCGCTCTCACCCTCGCCCCAACCGGAGCCAGCAATGCCGGCGCTTACGCCAGCATTGGCAACACACCAACCGCCAACGCCACCCTGCATGGCGGCGGCCTCCTACCAGTGAACGCCAACGGCCAGATCACCATCACGGCCAGCGGCGCCACCTGCACCGTCACCCTCTCCACCTACGGATACATTATCTGACACTCCCCCGCATCGAATGCGGAGGATTCTTCCTTTATTCAGTGGGCTTGCCGTGCCCTCATTGCTGAGAGGCGGTAGTGGTCTTCTGTCCAGAAGCGTTGCGCGGGGCGCGGCCCGCCTGTTGCCGTGTGCCCCACGGTACAGCCTGAAGGGATGCGAGACGAGAGGAACATCTGACCTTGAGGTGAGAATAGCGCCCCTTTGCAGAGATTTTACGCTCGTTCTCTCGTGACGAATTCATGAACGATTGTAGCAGAGATGTCAAGCATTTCGATGAGGCAAGTATATTCTGCCTGCGCGCGCCCTGGGGCTGGGGGAATCTCCAACGCAAGCCAAAGAGAGGAGCAAACACAATGTTGCTAACAGACATCGAGACTGCCGCGCGGCAAGATCTGTTCGACCCGGCTGGCAACAGCAGCCAGCGCTGGCAGAACAGCGATATTGACCGCGCTATAGACAAGGCCGTGGATCGCTACAGCCAGTATTACCCGAATATCGCGTATACCGATATGACGACCCAACCCTTTCAGCGCACTTACCCTTATCCCCAAACGTGGAACGCCAACTATCCAGTCTGGTGGATCGAGCGCATTCTCTTTCCCTTGCAGGCCTTCGGCAGCACCTTCGCGCCGCCCCTGGCAGGCATGAGCGCGCTGGTCGTGGCGGGCAGCGGGCTGAGCGTGGGGAATTATCAATACGCGGTGACATTTTTGACGCCGGGCGGTGAGACGCCACCGTCGCCGCTGCTGAGCGTCAGTACTACTAACGGCAATCAGCAGGTCAACCTGAGCGCCATTCCCGTTGGCCCCACGACCACTAGCCTGCCGGGGGTGGCTGTCAACAGCGTCATCGGGCGCAACCTCTATCGCACACAGGCTGGCAGTAGCGCGCTCTTGTTGCTGGCGACCCTGACCGACAACACCAGCGTTAGCTACAGCGATAATACACCCGACACAACGCTGACGAGCAGGCCGGGTGCGCCAACGGTGAATACCAGCGGCGTGATGTTCTGGCCGCCCTTCGAGCGCGACTTCGCCGAATATTCCAACCTGTTCGATAGCAGCTCGGCCCTGGCTGTGGGCGGCAACCAGGGTCTCCAGGGCAGCGTGGGAGACGCGCAGAGTCCTGAAAGCGCGCTGACCCAGAGCTTCACCCTCAAGCTCTCTCTGACCCAACTGCCGCGGGACAATTCGCTGGTCATGCGCGTCTTCTACGCCACCAAACACCAGCTGGACAATAGCGGCTCGACCATCCCCGAAGTGCATCGCGACATCATCGTCAGCGGGGCCGTAGCGTATGCCATGCTCGCCTATCAAGTACCCACCAACGACAATTTCGATTTCCAGGACGGCGCCCTGCGTGATCGCGTGGATGATACCAAAATTCCGCAATCCTGGTTCAATACCGCTCAGGCGCGTTTACAACACTTCGAGACGCGCTTGCAGGAGATCAAGAACCAGCGCGACTTCGCCTCTAGCTCCCGCGTCCATTGGGGGGATATCGCGCGCTTCTGGTGGAGATTATAAAAAGGTGCTCGCCACGGGTACGGGGTGGGCGCCGGACGGGGTAGGCGA
>CAXUEY010000035.1:0-17417 GCA_964250225.1 uncultured Ktedonobacteraceae bacterium
ACCAAATACTCCGCGACCTCCCCCAAAGCCGCCACCATTGCCACCGCGCCCGTTGCCGTTGCTATTGCTATTCGGGGTCGTACCACCCGTCTGGCTAACCACCACCTGGTCGCCTTCGTTCAAACCTGAGAGAATTTCCGTGGACTGGCCATCGGTCAGGCCCGTCGTCACGAGCACCGGGACCAGTTTGCCATTTTTGAGTTCGAGCACAATCCCTCGGCTGCCACCGCTCGTACCCTTGTTGGAGAAGAGCGAGCGCAGCGTGTTGCGGTCCAACTCGCCGTTCTGGATAGCTGTGGTCGAGAACGAGAGGGCCGCGGCAGGCACGAGCAGCACGCCAATGCGCTCAGCCGTGGTGATATTCACGGTGGCCGTCATATTCGGGTAGAGGTTGGCTTTGTTCAGGCTCTGCATATCCACTGCCAGATTGACCAGGTAGGTGACTACCCCTGAGGTCGTTGTCCCAAGCGTATTGATACTGCTCACCGTAGCCCGGAAGGTCTGCGAGGGGTACGCGGCCACGGTAAAGGTTGCCGACTGATTAAGCGCGACATTGGCGATATCGGCCTCATTGATCTGGGCCGCCACGTTCAGTGTACTGGCATCGACCAGCACAATAAAGGCTGTCGTGCTATTAGAGCTACTGGCGCTACTGGAGTTATTGGCGTTATTGCTGCCCGCATTTTCGCCCACCCTGCCATTCACTGCGTCGATCACACCATTGGCTGGCGCGAGAAGCGTCGCCTCTTTCAGATTATCCTGAGCCGTTTGCAGAGCCGCCTGCGAGCTGGTGCGCTGCTGGACTGCTGAGTTCACCTGGTTCTGCGCCTGTGCAATTGCGGCATTAGCCTGGTTCTGCGCCTGTGCAAACTGGTCATTGGCTAATTGTATGCACGTTGCCTGGTTTGCGGGAGGGGTTTTTGTTGCATCATTACACGTATTAATCGCGTTTGTTCGCATGTCCGCGGCAACATTCAGCGCCGTCGCTTGCTGGGTTCGTGTATTATTCAGGCCGCTCACTGCCCCATCCACCGAAGTTTGAGCGGCGTTGACGTTATTCTGCGCCTGGTTGATCGCGTCCTGGAGAGAGGTGGGGTCGAGCGTGGCCAATACATCTCCCTGGTGAACTTGTTGGCCTACCTGGACGCTAATGCTTGCGACGGGGGCAACTGTGGGGAAGTTCAGGTTGTACACGGCGGCTGGTTGCACCGGACCCGTCCCGGTGGAGGTGACGGTCAGGTTGCCAACAGTTGTCGCGGCCTGGGTATAGGTGACCGCGGGCGCGCTCCTGAAATAGCGAATGGTGAAGATGGTGCCGGCAAGCAGGATGACCAGGAGGATGGCGCTCAGCCAGATCAGCCAGCGTTTGCGAGGCGAGTGCGCGGGCATGGGGAGCTGCGTGATCTCCCCATCTTCTCCATCATCCGCGAACAGCGGCCCAAAGTCCAGCGGCACATCGGGTGTGCTCGCTGGTAGATCAGGCATCGTATGGGTATCAGTTTCCGATAGATCGTGCGATTCAGACATACTCTCTTTCCCTTCCTGAGTCAGTCATTGCGCGTTGCGCCAGGATCTTCCTGTAACTTGTGCTATTCAGTTGGTGTGGCACTGGCATTAGGCAGATTGGGCAGCAGCGCCACGGTATTGGCGGCAATCTGGCCCTGACTATCCGCTCTTCCAACCACAGTGATCAGTCCTCCGACTTTTAACGCGGCGGAGGTCGTGCTCTGCGTCTCCAGGATCTGTGTTTGCGGCGTGATGGTCACGGTATAGCTGGCGCCTGTGTTATCCGTAATCGCCAGTGTATTGCCATTCAACTGGCTGACCTTGCCGAGCAGACCCCGGAAGCCTTTCGTGCCAGTGCCAGGCGTGCCATTTTTAGAAACCTGCCGGGCACAGGGATTGTTGCTACGTCGGCCAGCTCCAGGTGTGCCATTCCCTTTGGGCGAGCCGTTCGTGTTCGGGTTCGTGATAACTTCGATAGTCGTGGCTGAATACGAGCCGTTCGCGCTGGTCACAGCAACCCTGACAGGAGTGCCCTCGACCAGCGTTGAGGCGGGGACGTTGTTCAACTGCGTAAAACGCGTCTTATCCGAATAGGTCGCGGTGATATCCTTGCCCTGCTGGTTGGTCAACACCAGCGTCTGCCCGTTGATGCTTTTCAGCACACCCGTGGCGCTCTTCACAGTTGCAGCGGGGCGAGTCGCCTGCGCGCACGCCGTCGCTGTAGCATTAGCAGATGAAAGGGTAGGAGTGGGCGTAGAGTTCGAGCCACAAGCGGCCAGGATAAACAGTACAAGGCCCAATACAGTACAAGTAGATGCCATTGAGAGACGGTGCATAAGATCATCCTCCATGATATGTTTTTCTGGAACAGAGGCAGCCGGATCTGTCTGCTGCTTGCCAGAATAGTTCTCTGTGTTTCTTGCATGTTAAGTATAGCTTTTTCATGCCTGAACATGCACATATATTGTGTCATCTTCTCACGAGAGAGTAACACCTTCTGCTGGAGAATACTTCAAGAAATTGCAAAATCATTGTAAATTTTTCCCGGTGGTGGATTTGGCGCGCAGAGTATAATGATAGATAGAGATGCTGCGTTTCCTTGAACGAAAGGCGAACTTAGTGATGGAAGTTATCCACAATGAACTCGACGAACTGACCACGGTCACGCCTGCTGACTGGGTGCCTGGCCCACAACAAGGCGACTGGACCTATGAAGCGTATGCAGCGCTGACGGCTGATGGAGAGTGTTATGAGATTGTGCAAGATGAGCAGATACTCCCTTCGCGCATTGTGCCGCAGATGGATATGCCAGTTGCACTCTTCTTCGATTGGAGCAAAGGCTTGCTATCCTGATGCCATTGGATCACTCCGCGCTTTTCGTCTCGCTCAACGCTCCCAACTTGCGCATCTCCGGCCATAACGCAGCCACCATCACAACTACGAGAACGGTCCCGATGCCCCCGGCACTCACCGCCACGATGGGGCCGAGGAACTGGGCCGCCAGCCCCGATTCAAAACCGCCGAGCTGGTTGGACATGGAGATAAACAGCGTGTTCACCGAGGAGACGCGGCCACGCATGGCTTCGGGCGTGCGCGTGAGCACAAGCGTGCTGCGGATCACGACGCTGATATTGTCAGTCGCGCCTAGCAGGACTAGCATGAGCAGGGAGAGCCAGAAGATGTGTGAGAGGCCAAAGACGCAGGTAGCCACGCCGAAGAGCGCGACGGCTACGAGCAGAGTGCGTCCGGCGCGTTTAAAGGGCGGCAGGTGCGCCAGGCAGAGGGTCATTGCCAGCGCGCCGACGGATGGCGCGGCCTGGAGCCAACCCAGCCCGCTGGGACCAACGTGCAGGATATCGCGCGCGTAGACCGGCATCAGGGTGGTCGCGCCCCCCAGCAGCACGGCAAAAAGGTCGAGGGTAATCGAGGCCAGGATGACTTGCGTGCGACGCAGGAAGCTCAGACCCTCCAGCAGCGAGCGTACAGTTGTCTTCTCAGCGGGCTGAATGGCTGGCTGTTTACTGCGAATCAGCACCACGCTAAAAATAACCACGACCAGCGCCCCGGCTACGATCACATAGACCGGTCCCGCGCTATGAAAGAGGGCGATAATCAGGCCGCCGAGAGCTGGTCCCGCCACCGAGGCCAGTTGCCACGAGCTGCTCTCCCAGGTTGCCGCGCTCTGATAGGCATCGCCGGGCACAACTTGCGAGAGCATGGCTGAACTCGCGGGACTGCCAAAGGCTTCCGCGCACCCGATTAAGAGCAGGCACCCATAGATCAACGGTAGCGGCCCACGCGTAAACGAGAGCAGAGCCAGACCCACGATACTCACCAGAAGCAGGCTGCGCGCGATAAGAACAATGCGCTTGCGATTAGCCCGATCAACGATATGACCAGCGGGCAGCGAGAGCGCGATCACCGGCAAGACCTGGGCCAGCCCGACAAAGCCCAGAGCCAGGGCCGCGTTGGTGCGCTCGTACAATTCCCAGCCAATCGCCACGGAAAGCATCTGCTCCCCAACCGAGCTAAGAAAGACCGCCAGGCAGAAGAAGCGAAAATCGCGGTACCGCAGGGCCTTATATGCATCGTGGCGCTCTACGGGTATGGGCTGATGATCTTCAATCCGAGGGGATGTGACGATTTCTGAAGAGAACGTTTCTGATTGATCTGCTGAACTCACACTATACCTTTGCATTTATGGCTGCCGGGTAATCTCTCATCCAGAAAGGGAGACACGGCCAGAGAACCTCTCCATAGCAGAGTATATCACATTTTAGCGGAACGTTTCCGAGATCTGTTGTAACCTCTTCCTGTATATTGTAACCCCTTGCCGTATACACGAATGGTGCCATCTTTAAGAAGTACAGCATAGATAGAAAAAAAGCTATACCACACCATCTCTTTGAGCAGGGAAGGAGCACACATGCCGACGATTCCTGTCTCACCCGACATGCTGCGCGAAAAAGCGCGCCTCATCCGTGCCGTACTGGAACAGAGCCAGATGGACCAGCCCAGAGTCGTCTCGAATTACGTACCAATAGTCTCATGCCCAGCATCAATCTGGCGCTCGATTTTATGCTCGCTTTTTGCAAACGCTATCCCTGCATTGTGCAGGATGGCAGCGGGGAGTTACATACACCCGAAGAACTGCTGGAATTCGCGCAACCGGGCTACGCTAGCTATGAGTGGAATACGGAGCATACTGCTGTCGCGAAGGTGCAGCCAGAGCCGCCTACGCCACCATCAGCATAGGCGCCGCCTGCAAATAAGTGTATGTGGTGTGTGGCCAGAAGCGAGGATGGATAGAGACTCTGTGTTGTAGTCTCCATCCATCCATTGCCCGGAAGATTGCTCGCTATGCATGCGGACTGAGCAGCGTGCGGTCCCGTGTGCTCCAGTTAGTGTCACGCGGACCACGCGCAGCGCATACACGGCGCGCATAATAGTCTAGCGTCGTCCGCCTCTGGATTTCGCTTTCTGTTTGCGTTTTTCTTTGCGAACGGCTTTGCCTGTCTTCTTGCCGCTGCCGAGCGCTGGCATCGACATGCCGGGTCCGCCTTCGGGCATGCCGGGGAAGCCTGGGAAACCGCCGCCGCCGCTCATCGCTGCCTGGCGGGCCATCTTCGCCCACGGACCTTTGCCGCTGCTGACCTGGCGGATCATAGTGCGCATCTCGCCGAATTGTTCGAGGAGTTGGTTGATTTCCTGTGGCGTGGTGCCACTACCACGGGCGATGCGCTTGCGTCGGCTGCCATTGAGAAGGTCGGGATTGTGGCGTTCTTCGAGGGTCATTGAGAGGATGATAGCCTCAATGCGTTTGAGTTGATCGCCCTCTAGAGCCTCTTCCATCCCCTCCATGTCGGCCATTTTGTTGAAGCCGGGGAGCATCTCCATGACATTGCGCAATGGTCCCATGCGTTTCAACTGGCGCATGGCGTTCAGGAAGTCCTCCAGGTCAAATTTGCCTTGTTGCAACTTGGCCTGGGCCTTCATCGCCTCTTCCTGGTCGATAGTTTCTTGAGCGCGCTCGATCAGCGAGAGCACATCGCCCATGCCCAGAATACGTCCGGCTAGACGATCTGGATAAAACGGCTCAAGCGCGTCAGTTTTTTCGCCCACGCCCATGAATTTAATTGGCACACCTGTGACTGAGCGGATCGAGAGCGCCGCGCCGCCGCGTGCATCGCCATCCATCTTAGTCAGGATCATGCCCGTCAGCGAGACAGCTCTGTGAAAGTCGTCGGCCACACGCACCGCTTCCTGGCCGGTCATGGCGTCGGCCACCAGCAGCACTTCGCGCACGTTGACGCGCTGGCGAATGCCAATCACCTCGTTCATCATGCGCTCGTCGATGTTGAGGCGCCCGGCTGTGTCCAGGATCACCACCGTAGCCGCCTGTTCGCGAGCATAGGTGAGCGAGCGCACACAGATATCTACGGGATCGGCCCCGGCTGGCTCTGAGTAGACCGGCACGCCAACCTGCTTGCCCAGCGTCTGCAACTGGTTGACGGCAGCGGGGCGATACATGTCCGCGGCCACCATGAGGGGGCGCTGGCCCTCTTTCTTTAAATAGCGCGCGAGCTTGGCCGCTGCTGTGGTTTTGCCCGAACCTTGCAGGCCAACTAGCATGATGACGTTGGGGGGCTGGCCGCCCAGTTCCAGCTTGCTCTTACCCTCGCTGCCACCGAGCATCTCAACCAGCTCTTCGTTGACGATTTGTAGCACCTGTTGCGCGGGAGAGAAGCTGCCCAGCACCTCGGCGCCCACCGCTTTGGCCCTGACGCGTTCCACAAATTGCCTGACCAGCTTTAAATTGACGTCAGCCTCAAGCATAGCCAGGCGGACCTCACGCATGGCCTCTTCAACGTCGGCCTCGGTCAGTTTGCCCTTCCCACTCAGGTTGCTAAAGACGCCTTCGAGCCGTTTTGATAAACTTTCAAACATTGCCATAAGTTCGTGGTCCTCTCTCTCCGCCTGACAACAAAAATTTCTCCAATTATACCATGTCTGCCCCTGTTTTTGGCAGAGGATTACCAATGGGAAAAGCGGCCAACCCCTTCCATCCAACCCCAGGGTGGGCACAAGGGGCGCCCTACTCATCGTGCACCCCTCTTTGCTTGTTCCGGCATACAGAAAAACATTCCTATAGGATATAATCGTTGCATACATCAGAATATTTCACTCACATACGAGAAGGGGGAGAATCATATCATGCACTGGCGTAAACATTCGCAGGAGGAGATTTTTGCCTCATTTGGCTGGTGGGACAAGGGCTGTTTTCTCGGGCAGATGACGGGTGATCGCTGCGATTATATTCAATCGTGCCTGGAACGCGTGCTGGGCAAGCACGCGCTTGTGGGTCGGGAAATTCTTGAGGTGGGTTGCGGCGGCGGGCTGATCTGTGAGGATCTGGCCCGGCGTGGCGCGAGCATGGTCGGCGTCGATCCCTCCCAGGCGGCCCTGCACACAGCCCGCGAGCACGCGCAACAGAGCGGCCTGGATGAGCGCATTACGTACAAGCCAGGCTATGCCGAAGCGCTGCCCTATGCCGACGCCAGCTTCTCGGCGATTGTCTGTCTGGATGTATTGGAGCATGTACGCGACCTGCGCGCAACCATCGTGGAGATTGCCCGTGTGCTCGCGCCAGGTGGGGTCTTTGTCTTCGATACAATTAACCGCACCCTGCTGGCGCGCATTATCTTGATCTGGTACGGGGAACATTTTCCCAGTGGTGGACTCAAGCCTGGCGTCCACGAGTACCGCGCCTTTATCAAACCCGCCGAATTGCGCGTAGTGCTGGAGACCAGCCAGCTCACTATCCATGAAATGACCGGCTTTATGCCACGCGGCTTCGTGCAGGGCCGTTTCAGAATGGCCCCCGGCTGGTTTATGGGCGTCTCGTATGTGGGATATGCCAGCAAGAAAGACTGCTGAGCATGCAGGGGCAGGTACACCCCCAGGGCGCGCAACCTTCACCAATCTATAAAAATAACCTCGACCTCTGATCTCCTTTGTGATGTGATATACTGAACTTCGATGGATAGGCGGTCCACGTGTGGCCGCTGTTGAGAAGGATGATCTGTAGTCAAAGAGGCCGGTGAAGATGCCGCCTCTGGAGAGGGAACTATATGGGACGACTTGATGGACGCGTTGCTTTTGTCACGGGCGCCGGCAGAGGCATAGGCGCTGGAACGGCTCTCCGCCTGGCGGAAGATGGCGCGCGTGTCGCACTGGCGGATCTGGATACCAGCGGCTGTGAACAGGTGGCCAGCGAGATTCGCGCCCTCGGCTCTGAGGCGCTGGTCCTTGAGTGTAATGTGGCCGATGCCGAGTTGGTGAAGCGCTCGATTGACGCAACCGCTGAGCAGTTTGGCCGCCTGGATATCCTCGTCAATAACGCGGGGGTCATCCGCGACAACATGCTCTATAAGATGACCGACGAGGATTGGGAGACGGTCATGAATGTGCATCTGCGGGGCGCATTTCTGTGCAGCCGGGCTGCGCAGAAGCATATGGTCCAGAACAAGTATGGACGAGTTATTTCGCTCTCTTCCACGTCCGCCCTGGGCAACCGTGGTCAGGCCAACTATTCAGCCGCGAAAGCTGGTTTGCAGGGCTTCACCAAAACCCTGGCTATCGAGCTGGGTCAGTTTGGGATTACTGCGAACGCCATCGCACCCGGCTATATCGATACCGAGATGACCCGTGCTACCGCGCGCCGTCAGGGGCTTGATCCCGAGGAACTGATGGCTAGCGCGGCTAAACAGATCCCTGTGCGCCGCGTGGGGAAGCCGCGCGATATCGCCAATGTGGTCGCCTTTCTCGCCTCTGAAGAGGCAGGGTATGTGAATGGTCAGGTGATCTACGTGGCCGGTGGTCCACGCAGCTAAAAAACAAAAATGGTCTTTTTCCTGTGAAATAGGTAGGATATCGGCTTCACCGGTATTCTACCTATTTCACAGGAAAAATGGTTTTTTGATAATGAGGAGAAATTTATGCAACCCCTGGAGCGTCGGCAGGCGATCATCGTTCTCGACTATGGATCTCAATACAGCCGACTGATTACCCGTCGCGTGCGTGAGTGTCACGTGTATAGCGAATTGTTGCCCGCAACTACTACTCTCGCGCAACTCCAGGAGAGGAGCCACCTGGATATCAAAGGCTTTATCCTCTCAGGCGGCCCATCTAGCGTCTTTGATGAGAATGCGCCGTCCTGCGATCCTGCTATTCTCAACAGTGGCTTGCCAGTGCTGGGCATCTGTTATGGCATGCACCTGCTCGCGCACCAGCTTGGCGGACGCGTGCATCCCGCCAGTGGACGCCGCGAATATGGCCCAGCCACGCTCGAAGTGTTGCCCGAAGTCACCAGCAAACATGCCCTGGCACGCATTTTCGAGGGTATCGCCCCCACCGAGGCGCAGACCGACCATCTGAGCAAGTCAGCGTCTACCCTACGCCTGCCTGTTTGGATGAGTCACGGTGATAGTGTGGAACGGCTGCCAGAGGGCTTTGAGGTGCTGGCCCGCACCGAGAGTAACCCCGTCACCGCAATGGCCAACGCGCAGGGGCTGATCGGCCTGCAATTCCATCCCGAAGTCACGCATACGCCGCAGGGCAAAGAACTCATCCGCAATTTCCTCTATCGGGTATGCGGCTGCTCGGCTTCCTGGACCACCAGTTCGGTCATCGACGAGGCCGTGGCGCGTATTCGTGAGCAGGTCGGCTCCGAGCGCGTGATCTGTGGCCTCTCTGGTGGCGTCGATTCAGCCGTGGCCGCGCTACTGGTCCATCGAGCCGTGGGTGAGCAGCTCACCTGCATCTTTGTCGATAACGGTTGTATGCGCGCGGGCGAACGAGAGCAGGTCGTCGAAACCTTCACCAACCACCTGCACATTCCCTTGCGCGCTGTCGATGCCAGTACGCGTTTCCTGGGGCGCCTGGAGGGTGTCAGCGATCCCGAAGAGAAGCGCAAGATCATCGGCGCGGAGTTTATTCGCGTCTTCGAGACCGAGGCCGACCAACTGGCCACCGACGCGCCGATTAACTTTCTGGTGCAGGGCACCCTCTATCCCGACGTGATCGAGAGCACCAGCCACGACACCGCCGCCACTGCCACGCGCATCAAAACGCATCATAACGTCGGTGGCCTGCCTGAAGAGATGATCCTCAAGCTGGTCGAGCCGTTGCGCATGCTCTTCAAGGACGAAGTGCGCGAGATCGGCGAGGCGCTTGGTCTGCCCGACGAGTGGGTCTGGCGCCATCCTTTTCCGGGACCGGGCCTGGCCATTCGCGTGCTCGGACCCATCACCCAGGAGCGCCTGGATATCCTGCGCGCCGCCGACACCATCGTCATTGAAGAGATCCGCAAGGCCGGCATCTACAAAGAGCTGGGGCAGGCCTTTGCCGTACTCACCCCCGTACAGAGCGTCGGCGTGCAGGGCGACTTCCGCACCTACGCCAATCTCGTTGCCGTGCGAGCCGTCACCACTGGCGACTTCATGACCGCCGACTGGGCGCGCCTGCCCAACGAACTGCTGGCGCGCATCTCGCACCGTCTCGTCAACGAAGTACCCGGTGTCAACCGTGTCGTCTACGATATTACCTCGAAACCCCCCGCCACGATTGAGTGGGAATAAGAGGTATTCTCTATGCAAAAGAGCGTAAATTTAGCACAACTATTTCTGCGCTCTTTTACATAGAGAACTGTTCTTCTGCTTACGCGTTTTTATAATAGATGGTGCAATTATCAAGTTGCGGAGTTACGGTGTTGGCTCCCGTATTGGTAAGAAGCACCTCTATCTGGATAAACTCACCTGACCCGGTTGAGAGGCCGAGCGAGTCAAGTTGAGCTTTGGTAAGCGTGAATGAGGTTCCACTACTGATTGTGCCCAGCGAAACATACGTGGCCGAAGCCAGTCCAGCCGCACTAGTGGCCGTGCGAACCTCGATCTGAACGGTTGCGCTGGCCGACACATTCAGGACGTTGGCAGTAAAGGCCGTAGAAGAGCCATTTGTACCATCTCCCCAACCGAGATTATTGCCAAGATTGAGCGCACCCGATTGCCAGCTTCCTGATGAGGTATAAAGCGTCAACCCATTCCCAACCGTTGTAGTGGGTTCGGGCGCAGAATAGCTGCGTACAAGCTGATGCCCTTGATCGTTATGCGTGCTATAGCCATAATTGTTGGCAAGGTCTGCAATCTCTGCGCTATTTAAAGCACGTGTATAGTAGCTCAGTTCGTCAATGTTGCCATTCCACACCTGATTAGGATAATTGTTCCCTATAAATGTCCCTCCACTGTCTACGGTATTCCAGGCTTTGGCCGTCTGAGCCAACTGGGTACCGTTGCCATAGAGCGTCGCCGTTGTGCCATCATAGGTGAGACACACATCGTACCAGACGCCCGTTGTGAAAAAGTTTGGCGCGATAATATCATCGCTCCAGCCGGAGCCGACGAGACTTGAGCCGGAACGTTCTAAGGTAAAGAACTGATCCGTTTTTGTCGTGCCTGTGCTGAGAATGGTGGCTGTTCCTGTCAGCGAGCTGGTTAAGACCCACGCGCAGATTGATCTGGCATGTGTTCCAAAGGGCAGTGTTGCCTCGTTGGCTATCTGGATATACCCGCGTGAGCCATTAAAGCTCCTGGCATTGCCGAATTTGCCAGCCACAATGCCTGTAGTCGTCGTGGCTGTCCCATTGTAGCCATTGCCTGTGGCGTCCGCGACAGCCGTTCCTGAGCTTTCATTCAGCGTCCAGGTAGCCGCGACATTGGGGATATCTCTGATAAAGGTATTGGGGATAGAGGACTGGGAGGTCGCCGAACTATTCCCATAGTAGAGATAGACCATCTTGCTGGCAGAAGCCGGAATGGATGGAACCTGAAGCCAGACAACCGTAGCGGCGTTGTTACAGTTCTCAACCCAATAGTGAGTGAGTGCCGTCGCATCGTCGGCGTCGTTGATGCGGATATCGCCGCAATCCGAGCGCATCTTGCCCGCCGAGATCAGCGAGGCCGTATCCAGGGGCAGGGCGACCTGGTAATTGGTGAGCGTGTGCGTGTTGCCGGTATTATTCAGCGTGACCACCTGTTTGTATTGGGTCCCATTCGGGCCTGTAGCTGCATTGGCAAGCTGTACAACGGCGGATGGCCCGGTGCCTGCGACTGCTGTGCCAGTATAGGTACCTTGATTAAAATCAGTATCGGTATCCTGCGTAACTGAGGTCTGACCGGCTGGGAGAGGCGTGGGCGAAGGTGTTGGCGTCTGGGTAGGTGACGGTGCCGGCGTCTGGGTAGGCGTGGGCGTTGGTGTTGCGCTCTGAGGAGTAAAGGTGGCATAGACAGACATCTGCTCCGAATCGATGGTCGCCGTGCCAAAGGGACTGCTTGCGCCGCTGGTATACGTGTTGGTGTTCAAGGCTCGACTTTGCGAAACGCTGTTCCAACGGAAACTTGTCACCTTTGTGGCCCCGCCGCTCATGACTCCAATCCAGTACGTTCCCGGCTTGAGGGCGATGGATGAGGGGAATGGCAGGTCGTACCAGCCTGCGGCATTGGTTGATGAGAAGGTGAATGCATTGGTAGCCCCCAGCAAAGCGCCTGGAGAGCCGCTCTGATCCGCATAGATAATCCCTTGCATAACCTGCTGGCCGCTGGTGCCCGTGGGAGCCAGGTACATCGTCAATTTTGTGACAGTGCCAGCCACGCTCAGCGCCGCCTTTGTCGCGCGTTTTCTATCGGACACCATCACATCAGAATGGCTACCGACGCTGGTCAGGCCAAAGGTCGTAGGCAGCGCTGGTGTGGGAGTAGGCGTCGTTGGTGAAGGAGTAGGCGTTGATGGTGGCGTGCAGCCAGGCAGCGCGCGACAGACATCGAGCCTGCCCCCCGTAATCAAACGCCCCTGCAAGCTGGGAATCTGATCGACATGATTAAGGATGTCAGCTTTCAACTGCACAGGCGTCATGTCCTGCACACTTAAAATGAGCGCGGCAGCCCCGGCAACCTGCGGCGAAGCCATTGAACTTCCATTGATAAAGCCATATTTGTCATGTGGCAACGTAGAATACACATTGTTGCCTGGCGCGGCCAGATCGACGGTATGGGGTCCATAGTTGGCCCAGCTCGGCAAGGTATCGTTCTGGTCGCTGGCGGCCACACAGATGGCGGTGGGCCTATCATAGCCGCAGGGGTAGCGGCGCTTCGCGGGATCATCATTGTTATCGCCGGTATTGCCCGCTGCTGTAACAAAAAGAATCCCATTCTGGCCAAGCGTATCTATCTCATCGGAAAGCGCCTGCGAAAACGCGGTGCCCACGAATACGGTTGAATCGTTGACCACGCGGATATTCACGCCTGCCTGCTTTAACTGTAAGAGCCAGTTCAGAGACGTAATCAAGTCACTTGTCGCGCCCGATCCATTGGCGGTCACCCATTTCACGGGAATAATAGTAGTATGCCAGTTCACCCCTGTCACGCCCACTCCATTATTGCCAGCGGCTCCCATAATCCCCGCGACATGCGTCCCGTGGCCGCCGTAGACTTTATCATCGTCCATCGGGTCACACATCCCGGTCAAGGTGTCATAGCCATGCGTCCCTGCCGCGCAGCCACCGAGTCCTTGCGGGTTATTCCAGATATTTGGCGCGAGGTCGGGGTGAGTATAGTCCACGCCTGTATCGGTCTCCCCAATCACAATGGAGTTACTGCCCGTGCTTACATTCCACGCGGGAGTAATATCCTCATCCGCGCCAGGCGTTCCCGCGGTACCGTTTACAGTCTGGCCCGTATTCTGATAGCCCCATTGGGTGGAGAAACTTGGATCGTTGGGCACAGCGGCTACGACCTGCGTGTAATCAGGTTCTGCATATTTTACCCCAGGGCGCCCGCTCAAAATGCGCACAGCCTCAAGTACCTGGCCACTGGGAACAGTGATAAGATAGGCGTTGTCTATCCCCAATGAACGCACTTCACGCGCCTGCACCGTCCCTTCGATCATTAACTGTTCATCACGGGAGACACCTTTGGTAAAAGCGAGGAGGATGTTGGTTTTACTGTACACCGGGACGTTTTTGGTGCGCGCCCCTGACAGAGGCACGGGGACTGGCGCCGGGTCCGTCACCAGAGCGCGAGCAAGATTAAAAAGAACAAGAGCTAGAGTAAAACAGGTGGCTATTAACGGCAAAAGCCACTTACGTCGTAAAAGCATAAGATCACCTCAATTTGTTTTCGGTGCCAACGCGGCGCAAGCAACACACAATACAAAAACGACATTCTTTAAGAGATCACCATTACGCTCTATATAACAATATGGCGGTATGCATTTGGTATCGAATCTGGTAGAAAATTGGTGATTCTTCCGTCAACTTATGGGGATATGTTTATTTATAGAAGATTGTGAATATAGATTGAAAAGAGGAGACACCCCTGATTTTGCTATCGCTGGCAAAATCAGGGGTGCCTCCTCTTTTCGACGTAGGATGAGGGGCTAAACGGGTTGGTGTGAGTTCCCATCGCAGGTATCGGCTGCATTGTCAGAGCGCACAATCAGATAGATATCAAGGGTAATTTGTCTTGAAGTCGTTCCCAGCGAAAAAAGAGGGGTATAGTATGATGCTACCTTGAATATACTCCCTTTCGCGCCCATATCCTGTAACACGCGATACGTCATCGTTGCGAGATCAGTCCCCAGCGCGGTATTATTGGCATCCGTCCCCCCAGATGCGATAGCCAACCCCACCTGCCGACTATTGAGATAGGGTGCTTTGGCGAGAATTTGCGGCTCAAGCGTCTGTTCAGCAAAATTTATATCATTACGAAAGGTGCCGGAATTGTTATCATCAAGGATAAGCTCGCAATATGTGTGTTCCAGTACGCGCTCTTTGGGTATGGGGGTCAGATGCACAACAGGTGTAGGCGTGGGTGTGGGGGTTGGCGGTGGCGGCGGATGAATGCCCATTGTATTCGCGGCCAGGAAGAGCATGGCCAGCACCAGCAGCAGGTCGGCGAAGAGCCAGCCCGCCGTCATGCTGAACGAGCCGCGCAGGTCTCCCATCGGGCGTTTCTTCATAGTTCATGATCCTTTTTTGCGGGTAGTCTATGCAAGCACAGCTTTAATGGCTATGCATAATCAGCACGGCTATTTCGCCGATTACGACAAAGGCGGCGATAACCATAGATGAGTAGAGTATTTTCCCTGCCAGGCCGCTCTTTGACTGGCCCCCGGCTTTGCCGCTCACCCTGGCGAACGCCTGAGCAGCGTCGGTCAGAGCCTGTGTGGTCTGTTGCAACTGTGCATCGACCCCGCCCAGGCTGGCGGCCACGCGGTCAACCTGGCTGGCGGCTTTGCCAACCTGGTCGGTCATGCTCTGGAAGTCGGTGCGGATCATTTTTTCGAGATCCTGCGCCACGCGATCCATCTCTTTTGCCACATCGCGAGTACTCTCAGCCGACTTGCCCATTGTGTCGGCTACGCCGGAGATATCCTGTACCACATTTTTCTGAGTGCGTTCAATCTCCTGCACAACATTTGTCTGGGTCGTAGCGAACTGCTTCACCACCTCGCCCTGCGTCTGCGCGATGGTGCTCGCGACCTGTTGCTGCGACTTCACAATATCCTGCTGCGTGGTGTTGAGCGCGCTGAGCTGCTGGCTGATGCCCTGGCTGGCCACAGAACTTTGGGTTGCGCTTTCCGCCATGTTTTTCGCGTTTTGCGCCAGATCAGTGGAAGAAGTGGCCAGGGTGCTACTGGCGCTGGTCAGATCGCTGAGCTTCTGGCCGTAGTCGCCCAGGTTGGTATCCAGCCTGTTCAGACCGTCATTCAGTAGTACCACATCGCTGTTGAAGACGGCCAGATTATCCTCAAAATTCTTCACCAGCCCCTGCGTACTCTTATTGGTCGTCTCGATAAACTTGCGCGCCTCGCCAGCCACGCGATCATAGTTCAGCAAAACTTTTTGCAGTGCGCCCTCGATAGCTTTGGAGATTTTGTTGACATCCGAGTCGGCCAGGTGGGAATTGGCCCCATCCTTGCTGATGGCAACGAGCAACTCGTCGATCACGCCATCGAAATCGCCCAATGAGGTGCGGATAGCCTGGCGATGTCTTTGTTCGGACCAGGGAATGATAATAACAGCCAACGCAATCAAGCCAATCAAAAGAATAGCATCGCTTAAGGCTGCGGCTGAGAAAGAGATCACAAAGCCGTGATTGCCATGAAAGTTTTCCTGCCAGAGCAGCAGGAAGGGCTGATAGAGATCATTGGGATAGTGGCTATCGTGCAAGTCTGCTTGATAGGCATCAGCAGCAATATGTAAGGCCAACCAGGTGAAGGCAATGGGAGCGATGCTCAACAGATTGCGCAACCCATAAAAAGAGCTTAACCACCAGTTGCCATGCGCTTCGATTTCGTCGATAATTTCTTCTTTGCGAATATAATGGGTTGCGCCTTCAACGGTAAAATGCTGAATCTGCTGTGCCACGACCTCGATACGTCTCGCTCCATTATTCGCGCCAAGTATTTGTAATTTCTTGGAGAGCACATCGATGCGGTCTTGTAAAGGTGTGTTTGGGTTAGATGACGTTGATGGGTTGCCAGTCGAAGTGTTGACGGCCATAGTTCCCTCCATCTGAAAAAAGCCACATGTGGTAGTCTCCAGCGGGACGGCGTTGCGTGTGCTGCGTCCAGGAGAAGACATCCAGAAAAATTCTACATGAATTCGCAAGTCTTATAGTAATGGAAAAACTCAGGAATTGCAAGGCAAATCGGCAATTTTTTTGCCCGGCTGGATTTGTTCCTCTGTGAGTAGCTGGTTGCGGATAAACTTGACCATATGGATAGTTGTCTCTATAATACAACGCAGGTATTGAGGGAAAGGTTGCATCTATGTTGTAAAAAAATCGCCAACTGATGATTGAATCTGTCGAGGTAAAGATCGTCGCGCCATGCATACCGTATGAGTTTTTCTCAGATAAACAGGGGAGGAGTCGCGTGATAGCACAGATTGTCGGGAATTATCGTCTGTTGCGTGCATTGGGAAAAGGGGCCGCGGCGGAGGTCTATCTGGGTGAGCATATTCACTTGCAAACATACGCGGCGCTCAAAGTGTTGCACACGCAGGGCTATCTCTCAGATATTGAGCGGCAAGAATTCATCAAAGAAGCGCAGATTATCGCGAAATTGCGGCATCAGCATATTGTGAGGGTGCTGGACTTTGCCTTTACCGACCAGGGCACGCCTTTTCTGGTGATGGAGTACGCGGCGTATGGTTCGCTGCGTCAGCGTCATCCACGCGGGGAGCAGTTGCCATTACTGGCGATTGTGGCCTACCTGGAGCAGATCGGCGCGGCGCTGATGTATGTCCATCAGGCTGGGGTGGTACACGCGGATGTGAAGCCGGAGAATATGTTGCTGGGAGATGGCAATCGGCTCTTGTTGGGGGACTTTGGCATCGCCACGCTTTCCTCACGCGCGACCTCGCCCTTGATCTGTGGCACGCCCGCCTATATGCCCCCGGAGCAGATCCAGCGCCGTCCCTGCGCAGCCAGCGACCAGTACGCGCTAGCGATGGTCGTCTATGAATGGCTGCGCGGGCAGGTGCCGTTTCAGGGGAAAACGCCACAAGAGGTGTTTATCCAGCAGATTCAGGCCGCGGTGCCGCCTTTACGCCGCTTCGTACCCGGTCTCGCGCCAGAGGTTGAGCAGGCGGTCTTGCGCGCACTGGCCAAAGATCCCGCCGCGCGTTTTTCAGATGTCGCGGCCTTTGTCAACGCTTTTAGCCAGGCGGTCCACGCGCCCGTCAGCCTGTTCGTAGCACCACCCACACAACCGGTAGTTCCTGCAACCCCATCTATGCACACAACACTCCCTTCAAGAACAAGCACACCCGCACCGCAGCCCACGCAAGCTGC